>NZ_JBEZFI010000027.1:0-84039 GCF_040649295.1 Micromonospora sp. NPDC048999
GCGCCGATGGTACTGCACTCGGGAGGGTGTGGGAGAGTAGGACACCGCCGGACAAACTTTCGGTCAGGGGCACCCTTCGGGGTGCCCCTGACTGCATTTCATTCGCAAATTCGGCGGGCCGACCCTGAGAGGCAGTGCCGGTCAGCGGGTCTGGATGCCCTCGCGGAGCTGACGGAACAGCGCGGCCGAGTCGTCCATCGAGCGGCCCGGGAACATCGCCATCACCACGCTGCCGTGGTCGGCCCAGCCGCAGACCGCGAAGTCGCCGCCGTCGCCGCTGGTCGTACCGCACTTCATCACGCCGCCCAGGCGGCCGGCGTCGACCTCGTGCAGGCCGGTCACCTTGCCGGTCTCGTCGATCAGCAGCCCGAAGAGGCTGTTCAAATCCCGATCGGGCTGCCAGAGCAAGGTGGTGCCACCGAAGATCAGCACCGACCGCTTCGCGTCCGCCGGGTCGCGGTAGACCGTGCCGAAGCTCCGGTCCAACTCGATGTCGGCCGCGAATCCGTCGCGGAGATACTCCGCGGTGCTGCGGGCCTGCTCGCTGTCGTCTCGGGTCAACCCGGCGACGGTCTCCGGCGCGTCCAGGTGCGTGTCCTTCTGCGCCAGCACCCGCCAGGCGCCGACACCGAGCGTCCCCGCCCCGGCCAGGCCCACGACCAGCGCGGTGGTCAGCGCAATCCGGCGCCGGCGGGAGACCGGGCGGCGCTCGCTCTCCGGTGCCGGGTCCCGGCGGCTCAGCTGGATCGGCTCCTCGGTCAGGTCGACCGGCTCCGGGCCGTCCTCGACAGGACGCTCGGTGAGATGCGCGTCGGACATGTTCGCCACCGTACGCGAACAGGAGGTGGCGCACGTCAGGTCTCCGGAAGCGCTCCGTAGACTTTCTCGGGTGACCGAGAGACTGGATGCCCAACGCCCCGACGCCCCGACCCTTGCCGGCCAGTACCAGCCCGGCGAGGTAGAGCAGCGACGGTACGAGCAGTGGGTAGCCGCCGGCCACTTCCGGGCGTCGGCGGAGAGCGACAAGCCCCCCTTCACCATCGTCATCCCCCCGCCGAACGTGACCGGCTCGCTGCACATGGGGCACGCCTTCGAGCACACCCTGATGGACGCGTTGAACCGGCGTAAGCGGATGCAGGGCTACGAGGCGCTCTGGCTGCCCGGCATGGACCACGCCGGCATCGCCACCCAGAACCTGGTCGAGCGGCAGCTCGCCGGCGAGGGGCTGTCCCGCCACGACCTGGGCCGGGAGAAGTTCGTCGAGCGGGTCTGGCAGTGGAAGGCCGAGTCCGGCGGCGCGATCCTGGGTCAGATGCGGCGCCTCGGGGACGCGGTCGACTGGGACCGCGAGCGCTTCACCATGGACAAGGGCCTGTCCCGGGCTGTGCAGACCATGTTCAAGAAGCTCTTCGACGACGGGCTGATCTACCGGGCGAACCGGATCATCAACTGGTGCCCGCGCTGCCTCACCGCCCTGTCGGACATCGAGGTGGAGCACACCGACGACGAGGGTGAGCTGGTCTCGATCCGCTACAGCGACGACGTCGTGGTGGCCACCACCCGTGCCGAGACGATGCTCGGCGACACCGCGGTCGCGGTGCACCCCGACGACGAGCGCTACCAGCACCTGATCGGCACCGAGGTGGCGGTCCCGCTCACCGACCGACGGATCCTGATCGTCGCCGACGAGCACGTGGACCCGAGCTTCGGCACCGGCATGGTGAAGGTGACCCCGGCGCACGACCCGAACGACTTCGAGATCGGCCAGCGGCACGACCTGCCGGCGCTGACGATCATGGACGAGCGGGGCATCATCACCGCTCCCGGCCCGTTCGAGGGCCTCGACCGGTACGAGGCCCGCCCGGCCATCGTCGCCGCGCTCCGCGAGCAGGGCCTGATCGTGGCCGAGAAGCGGCCGTACGTGCACGCGGTGGGGCACTGCTCGCGGTGCAAGACCACGGTCGAGCCGCGGCTGTCGTTGCAGTGGTTCGTCAACACCGCGCCGCTGGCGAAGGCTGCCGGCGACGCGGTCCGCGACGGCCGGGTGAAGATCGAGCCGGCCGAGTTGGCCAAGCGCTACTTCGCCTGGGTCGACAACATGCACGACTGGTGCATCTCCCGGCAGCTCTGGTGGGGGCACCGTATCCCGGTCTGGTACGGCCCCGACGGCGAGATCGTCTGCGTCGGGCCCGATGAGGAACCGCCGACGGGCGAGGGCTGGCGGCAGGACGAGGACGTCCTCGACACCTGGTTCTCCAGCGGCCTGTGGCCGTTCTCCACCCTCGGCTGGCCCGAGCAGACCCCGGACCTGGCGAAGTTCTACCCGACCAGCGTGTTGGTCACCGGGTACGACATCCTCTTTTTCTGGGTCGCCCGGATGATGATGTTCGGCCTGTACGCGATGGACGGCCGGCCGCCGTTCGACGTGGTCGCCCTGCACGGCATGGTCCGCGACGAGCACGGCAAGAAGATGTCGAAGTCGTTCGGGAACGTGGTCGACCCGCTGGACTGGATCGGCCGGTTCGGTGCCGACGCCACCCGGTTCACCCTGGCCCGGGGCGCCAACCCCGGCCAGGATGTGCCGGTGAGCGAGGAGTGGTGCCAGGGCTCCCGCAACTTCTGCAACAAGCTCTGGAACGCCACCCGTTTCGCGCTGATGAACGGCGCGCACACCGACGGCCCGCTGCCCGACGGCGCGCAGCTCTCCACGGTCGACCGGTGGATCCTGTCCCGGCTGGCGCACGTCACCACCGAGGTGGACGAGCAGTTCGAGGCGTACGAGTTCGCCAAGGTCTGCGACCTGCTGTACCACTTCGCCTGGGACGACGTCTGCGACTGGTACGTGGAGCTGAGCAAGCCGGTGCTCGCCGAGGGCGGGCCGGCGGCGGACGCCACCCGGCGGGTGCTCGGGCACGTGCTGGATCAGCTGCTGCGGCTGCTGCATCCGGTGATCCCGTTCGTCACCGACGAGCTGTGGACGGCGTTGACCGGCGGGGAGACGGTGATGACCGCCGCGTGGCCGGTGGCCGACCGTACCCTCGTTGATGACGCCGCGGAGGGCGAGGTCGTCACCCTGCAGCGGGTGGTGACCGAGGTCCGGCGGTTCCGCTCGGATCAGGGGCTGCGGCCGACGCAGCGGGTGGCGGCCCGGCTCGACGGCCTCGGGCCGGCGGGCATCGGGGCGCACGAGCCGCTGATCCGGTCGCTGGCCCGCCTCGACGCGCCTGGCGACGACTTCCAGGCCAGCGCCACCCTCGCCATGCCCGGCGAGGTCAGCGTCGCGCTGGACACCCGGGGTTCGATCGACGTAGCGGCCGAGCGGGCCCGGCTCACCAAGGACCGGGCGGCCGCCGAGAAGGAGGTCGCGCAGGCGCGGGCGAAGCTGGACAACCCGGCGTTCGTCGGCAAGGCCCCGGAGCAGGTGGTCGGGAAGATCCGTGAGCGGCTTGCGGTGGCCGAGGCGGATCTGGTCCGGATCGACGCCGCGTTGGAGGCGCTGCACTCGTGACCGATCGCACCGAATTCGCCGCGGTGGAAGCCGCGCTCAACGAGCGCGGCTTCACCCGCATGCACTTCGAGCTGGAGAAGATCGAGACCCTGCTCGACCTGCTCGGCAGCCCGCAACGGGCGTACCCGTCGATTCACCTGACCGGCACGAACGGCAAGACCTCGACGGCCCGGATGATCGACTCGCTGCTGCGGGCGTTCGGGCTGCACACCGGCCGCTACACCAGCCCGCACCTGGAGACCGTCCGGGAGCGGATCAGCCTGGACGGGGAGGCGGTCAGCGAGGAGCGCTTCGTCGGCATGTACCGGGAGGTGGCGCCGCTGGCCGAACTGGTCGACCAGCGTTCCGCGGAGCCGCTGACGTACTTCGACATGACCACCGCGCTGGCGTTCGCCACGTTCGCCGACGCCCCGGTCGACGTCGCGGTGGTCGAGGTGGGGCTCGGCGGCGCCGAGGACGCGACCAACGTGATCCAGGCCGGGGTGGCGGTGATCACCCCGATCGGGCTGGACCACACCGAGTGGCTCGGCGACACCATCGAGGACATCGCGCTGCACAAGGCGGGCATCATCCACGCCGGCGCCACCGTGATCGCGGCGGCGCAGGAGGAGGAGGCCGCCCGGCCGATCCTGGAGCGCTGCGCCGAGGTCAGCGCGACCGTCGCCCGGGAGGGCGCCGAGTTCGGCGTGCTACGCCGGGCGGTGGCGGTCGGCGGCCAGGTGCTCACCATCCAGGGTCTCGGCGGCGTGTACGAGGAGATCTTCATTCCGCTGCACGGCGCGCACCAGGCGCAGAACGCGGCCGTGGCGCTCGCCGCGGTCGAGGCTTTCCTCGGGGCGGGAGCGCGGCGGCAGCTCGACGTTGAGACGGTCCGGGAGGGCTTCGCCTCGGCCACCTCGCCGGGCCGGCTGGAGAAGGTGCGTACGGCACCGACGATCCTGCTCGACGGCGCGCACAACCCGCACGGGATGACCGCCACGGTGACGGCGCTCCAGGAGGAGTTCGCGTTCAGCAAGCTGGTCGGGGTGCTCGCCGTGCTCGGTGACAAGGACGTGGCCAGCCTGCTGGAGCTGCTGGAGCCGGTGCTCGACTCGATCGTGGTCACCCGCAACAGCTCGTCCCGGGCGCTGTCCGCCGACGACCTGGCTGCGCTGGCCCGGGAGGTCTTCGGGCCGGAGCGGGTGCAGGTCGCCGAGGAGATGCCGGACGCCATCGAGGCGGCCGTCGCCGAGGCCGAGTCCGACGTACCCGGCGAGCTGGCCGGGGTGGGTGTGCTGATCACTGGATCGGTGGTGACCGTGGCCGACGCTCGCCGGCTGCTCAAGCGATGACCGGCCCGGCGCAGGGGCGCCCCGAAGCCGGGGGCCGGTCGGACGATGCTCGGACGGACGACGCTCGGACGGCGGCGGGCGCGCCGCCGGAGCAGCGGCGGTCCGGGCTGCGCAACCCGGAGAAGGCGGTACGCGGGCTCGGCGCGGGGACGCTCGCGCTGGAGGCGCTGGTGCTGTTGCTGGCCATCCAGCCGATCCGGCTGGTCGGCGGGCATCTCAGCGGCGCCGCCATCGCCGTGATCGTCTCGCTGGCGGTCGCGTGCGTGGTGCTCGCCGGCCAGATGGGACGCCGGTGGGCCTGGCACGCCGGGACGGTGGTGCAGGGCCTGCTGATGCTTGCCGGGCTGCTGCACTGGTCGCTGCTTGCGCTGGGGGTCATCTTCGCCCTGGTGTGGGCGTACGCCCTGCACGTGCGGCGGGTCATCCTCGGCTGAGCGTCAGGCGTCGGCGAGGGTGCGCCACTGGGTGAGCGCGATGCCGTGCCCGTCCGGGTCGCGGAACGCCGCCGCCCACACCTCCAGCTTGGTGCCCCGGTTTACCACCCGCGGGGCGTACGTGAAGCGCACGCCCGCCCCGCGGAGCCGCTCGTAGGCGGCCTGGATGTCGTCGACCTCGAGGTTGACGTGGACCAGCCGGCGGCTGATCGGGACGGCCCCGGTGACCTGGCGTAGCACCAGCCGGGTCGCCCCGAAGGTGAGAACGGCGTTGCCGGCGCCCCGGTCGAGTTCCGCGAAGCCGAGGTCCCGGTAGAAGTCGAGGGACCGGTCCAGGTCGGTGACGAGCAGGGTGATCCCGACTCCGCTGATCGGGTGGGCCACCTCGGCCGGCTCGTCGCCGGCCGGCCCGAAGATCGCCTCGTCCAGTTCCTCCGGGGTCGGCGCCGCCCCGGCGGCCGGTTCGTCCAGCGGCACGTCGACCGGGTCGACCCGGTCGAACTGCTCCTCGACGGGCGGACGCTGCGCCGGGGTGGTGGCCCGACGAGGCAGCGGGCCGCCGGTCGCCGGCTCCACGAGCTGGCCCTCCAGCACCATCGGGCCGCCGGGGCGCTGGTGTACCACCACCGGCTCGCGGTCGTCGGGCAGCATGGTGGCGTCGTCGAGGAGCGGGTCCGACGCGGGCGGGAAGTCGTCGCGGAAGTCGTCCTCCGGGGTGCGGTCCGCCCACGGCGGTGCGTCCTGCGCGATCAGCACCTCGTCGGCCGGTTCGGCGTCGGCGTACTCGGGCGGCAGGTCGGCGAGCGCGGCGGCGATCTCGGCCTGGGTGGGCACCTCGTCCCAGAGGACGCGGACGTGCCGGTGGTCGTTGAGGGCGACCCGGACGGGCAGCGCCTGACCGAGCGACGGCCACTTGGCGACCGAAACCCGTGGCTCGATGATCTTCTTGGACCGGGGCGGAAACCCGGGCGCGTCGATCACGAGCTGGAGTTCGCACCGGCCGAAGGCGTACTGGGTGGGCGGCTCGGAGACGGTGTGCACGTGGCCGAGACCGACGACCCAGGCGCGCCCGCCGCCGCGCACGGTGGCCAGGGCGACCGCCAGCACCAGCAGCGCGACGCCGAAGGCCACGATTGCCCAGCTCGTCATGCCCAGCCCGAACAGCGCGATGAACGTGGCCACGGTGCCCAACACCGTGGCGATCAGCTTGCGTATCGGCGCGATGGGTCGGTTCCCGCCATTCGCCACAGTGGACCTCCGAGAATCTAGGGTTCGTTTCACAAGGCAGGCCCGGCAAGCCGGGTAGAGCCTTGTGAAGCAGGCCCCTAGGGCCAGGCTAGGCCTCATCGGCGACCGACGGAAGGAGCACCGCCGCGCCAGGCCGTTGCTCCTCGGGTGGCCCTCCGGTGAGCGTTCATGGGCATCGCACTAGGCTGGCGGTACCGAGCCCGACCCGCTTGCGCGTACAGGAGGAACCCAGCGTGTCCAGCAGCAGCCCGGATGAGCGCACGCTCGTACTGATCAAGCCTGACGCGGTCCGCCGTGGTCTGGTGGGCGAGATCCTCGCCCGGTTCGAGCGCAAGGGCCTGCGGATCGACGCGCTGGTGTCCCGGACCATCGACGGCGACTTCGCCGACCAGCACTACGCCGAGCACGTGGACAAGGCGTTCTACCCGCCGCTGAAGGCGTTCATGATCGGTGGCCCACTGGTGGCCCTGGTGCTCTCCGGTGACCAGGTGATCGACGTGGTCCGGGGGATGATCGGCAGCACGGACGGCCGTGCGGCCGCCGCCGGCACCATCCGGGGTGACCTCTCCCTGTCCAACCGGGAGAACCTGGTGCACGCCTCCGACTCGGTCGACAGTGCCAAGCAGGAGATCGCCCTCTGGTTCCCCGAGCTGGGCTGACGTCCTCGCCGACGGCCCCGGTCCCCGTCCTGGGGCCGGGGCCGTCGCGCGTGTTCAGCCGGGGACGGCGGCCAGCTTGTCCGGGTTGGCTGTCAGGTAGAGGCCGGTGATCCGGCCGTCGGCGGCGGTGAGGCCGAGCGTGTAGCGGACCCCGGACGGCCAGCGCAACAGCAGCGCGGGCGCGCCGTTCAGCTCGACCGGCGTCGCCGTGACGCCGGGCCGGCGGCGGCCGTAGACGCCGGCGAAGAAGCGGGCGATCCGCTCCGCGCCGTGCACCGGGTTGCGGGCCGCGCGTACCCGGCCGCCGCCGTCTGTCCAGGCGGTGGCGTCGGCCGCGACCAGGCCGGTCAGCCGGGCCAGGTCGCCGTCGCGGGCCGCGGCCAGAAAGGCGTTCAGCAGCCGCCGCTGCTCGGCTGGCCCCGCGGTGAAGCGCCGCCGGTCGTCGGCGAGCCGCGCCGCCGCGCGGTGGTGCAGCTGCCGACAGTCCGCCGCCGACCGGTCCAGCAGGTCGCCGATCTCGGCGTACGGCAGGGCGAACGCGGTGTGCAGCACATACACCGCGCGCTCGGGCGGGGTGAGCCGTTCCAGCAGGTGCAGCAGTGCGCTGGAGAGCGTCTCGCGGAGCTCGACAGTGTCCAGCGGTCCCAGCGGCGTGGCCGTCCCGGTGGGCACCGGCTCGGGCAGCCACGGCCCGACGTACGTCTCCCGGGCGGCCTGCCGGGCGCGCAGCCGGTCCAGCGCCAGCCGGGTCACCACGCGCGACAGGTAGCGGCGCGGCTCGGCGATCGACTCCCGGTCGACGTCCAGCCAGCGCAGGTACGCCTCCTGGAGCACGTCCTCGGCGTCGTGCAGGCTGCCGAGCAGCCGGTACGCCAGCCCGAGCAGCATCGGCCGGTGCGCGGTGAGCGCGCCGGCCGCCTGTGCCGCCTCGATGGTGGTCACACCTCGAGCGGTGGCTGCGCCGGGTGCTGATCACGAGCCGGTTCCACACGTTGATTGTGGCGATCGCGACGAGCAGGTCGGCCAGTTCCTTCTCCGACCAGACCTTCGTCGCGGCGTCCCACACCTCGTCCGGCACGCCGTGCTCGCCGAGCCGGGTGACCGCGTCGGTCAGCGCCAGCGCGGTCCGCTCCCGCTCATCGAAGAAGGGCGCCTCCCGCCACGCGGCGACGGCGAACAGTCGTCGGCTGGACTCGCCGGCCGCGAGCGCGTCCCGGCTGTGCATGTCGACGCAGAACGCGCAGCCGTTGAGCATCGACGCCCGCAGCTTCACCAGCTCCAGCACGGTGTGGTCCAGGTTCTCCCGGACGTACGTCTCCAGCCCCCGCACCGCCTGGTACGCCCCCGGCGCCACCGCCGGCAGATCCATCCGCCTCATCGCCGCCTCCCTCTCCTCTCGGCTTCCACCCCCACGACAGACGCGCACCCGCCGAACGTGACAACCCCCGCTGTGACCGTCGTCATGTCCGAGCCCCTGTTGATCATGAGGTTGGCGGCAGCCGCAGAGATCGACAGCGCCGCTAACCTCACGATCAACAGGGTGAGGGGGGGGTTACATGGTGTCGAGGGAGGCGTGGCGGCGGGATTCGGCCTCGAACAGTTTGAGGAGGGCGGCGGCTAGGAGGGCGTAGCCGAGTCCGACCGTGAACTCGGCGGCGAGTGACGGTGCGGCGGCGGCGAAGCCGTCGCCGGCTGCCAGGTGGCGGGCGGCCTGGGCGGCGTGGGTGATCGGCAGGGCCTCGCCGGCCGCCCGCATCCCGCCGGGCAGCCCGGCGGCGGGAACGTTGACCCCGGTGAGCAGGAGCAGCAGCGCCACCGACACGTTGGAGACCACCCACACGTCCCGGAACCGCAGTCCCAGCGCGCCCAGGGTGAGGCCGAAGAAGCCGCAGGACAGGGCGGCGACCGCCAGGGTCGCCAGCAGGCCGGGCAGGGCGTCGAGGGGTATTCGCAGGCCGAGCAGGAGCGCGCCGACGGTCAGCGTGCTCGCCGCGATGAGCAGGCCGTTCCCGGCGTACGGGAGGACCCGGCCGAGGAAGACGGCGGTGCGGCTGCGCGGGGAGAGCAGCACGTGCCCGAGAGTCCCGAAGCGCCGCTCGTTGGCGACCGCCATGGTGCCACCGAAGACGCAGGAGAGCGAGGCGGCGAGCACCGCGTTGCCGACGATGTAGAAGCGGTCGTCGGCGACCCCGAGCTGCCGCCCGAGGTACGCGAAGAAGAGCAGCTGGAAGATCGGGCCCACCAGCAGCGAACCGATGAACATCGCTGGGGTGGTCCAGTTGAACAGGGCCCGGTAGGCGATCACGCCGCCGGTGCCGATCAGCCGGAAGAGTGCCATCGTTGTCCCTCTCAGGTCAGCGCGAGGGTCGCCGCGGCGCGGGCCCGTCGCTCGACGTACGTCATCATCAGCGCGCCGGCGACCAGGCAGCCGAGGCTGATCGCCAGGCAGATGCCCAGCGACGGCCAGACCGGCCCGCTGCCGGTGGCGGCCTCGCGGACCGCCCGGGCGCCCCAGGTGGTGGGCAGCGCGGCGGCGATCGGGCCGGTCCAGCCGGGCAGCACGGTGATCGGCACCAACATCCCGGAGACCAGCCAGATCGGGTACTCCAGTGTGTTGGTCAGCGCGTTCGCGTTGCGCAGCAGCACGAACGTGGAGGCGAGCAGCAGGCCGAACATGCCCAGCCCGAGGATGCAGCCCGGAACCGCGACCAGGAAGAGCAGCGGGTGCGCGAAGTCCAACGGGATGCCGTACAGCAGCCGGCCCCAGAGCAGCGTGGCGAGCATGGCGTACGTGCCGGTGACCGCGGTCGCCAGGGTGATCGGCAGGATCATCAGCGCGGGTGGGCGGGGCGCCAGCATGATCATCTCCAGGGTGCCCTGCCAGCGCTGCCGTTGGATCGCGCCGCCGGAGCCGAACAGCACCGCCGACCAGACTCCCATCAGGCCGGCGCCGACGGCGGCCTCCAACAGCCGGCCCGGCTCGCCGCCGGCCCGGAACAGGTACACCGCCAGGGTGGCCTGCACCACCGGCACGATCAGCGCGGTGGCAATCTCGAACGAGGAGCGGCTGAGCTGCTTGGTGTGCAGCAGCAGGCCCACCCCGATCATGCGGAGCAGGTTCACGCCGGCACCGCCTCGGCCGGGCGTGCCGGGGCGGCCACCCGGTTGACGATCGCCACGTACGCGTCCTCGAGGGTGGGCTGGCGGGCGCTGACCCGGCCCAGCCGGACCCCGTCCAGCTCGCGCAGCACGTCGGCCTGCACGTCCACCCCCGCGTCGGACTGCACGGTCAGCACCTGTGCCGCCCCGGTCACGGTCACGCTCGCCTCGCGTACGCCGGGCAGGGCGTGGATCGCGGCGAGCTGGGCGTCGCTCACCCCGTACGCCTCGACCTCCAGCACCTGCCGGCCGTCGGCGTGGTGCCGCAGCTCGGCGGGGGTGCCGAGGGCCTGGATGGTGCCGTTGGCGATCACCGCGATCCGGTCGCACAGCTCGTCGGCCTCGGCCATGTAGTGCGTGGTCAGCAGCACGGTGGTGCCGGTGGCGGCCAGGTCGGCGACGGTCTGCCGCAGCTCCCGGGCGGCCACCGGGTCCACCCCGATCGACGGCTCGTCGAGGAAGAGCACCCGAGGCCGGTGCAGCAGGCCACGGGCGATGTGCAGCCGCTGCCGCATGCCCCGGGAGTAGCCCTCCACCCGCTCGTTCTCCCGGCCGTCGAGGCGGACCAGCGCCAGCAGCTCGGCGATCCGCCGCTGCTGCTCCCGCCCCGGCACGCCGTACAGCTCGGCGAAGTAGCGCAGGTTGTCCCGGGCGGAGAGCCGGTCGTACAGGCCCCGGTCGCCGCCGAAGACGTACCCGATCCGCCGGCGTACCTCCCGGGTCTGCGTGACCACGTCGTGGCCGCAGATCCGGGCGCTGCCGGCGGTCGGGATGAGCAGCGTGTTCAGCAGCTTGATGGTGGTGGTCTTCCCGGCGCCGTTCGGTCCGAGCAGGCCGAACAGCTCCCCGTTGCCGACCGTCAGGTCGACGCCGCGGACCGCCTCCACCTCCCGGCGCTGGGGTCGTAACCATCCGGTACGGCTGCGGTAGGTGCGGCGCAGCCCGGCCGCCTCGATCGCGTACTCGCTCATGGCGGGGAATCTAGGGACGCCGGGCGGGGTGGGGAAACGAATTCGGCGCTCGCCGAATCCTCAGGCGGAGGCGGCCGCCGGGTCGGCGCCGATCAGGGTGACCAGAGCCAGACCGGCCGGTTCCAGGCCGTACAGCACCCGCCGGCCCACCCGGCGGCGGTGCACCACCCCGGCGGCGCAGAGCGCGGCGAGGTGCTCGGAGACGGTGCTCGGGGCGAGCCCGAGGGTGGCGGCGAGCCCGGCGGTGGTGGCCGGTCGGGCCAGCGCCCGCAGCACCTGGGCCCGACCCCGGCCCAGCAGGATCGCCAGCCGGTCGGTGCCGGGAACGTCCGCCGTCGGGCTGGGCCCGCCCTCGGCCAGCACCACCGCCCCACGGGCCTGGTAGGACACCGCGACGATCTCCGGATGGTCGGTGGAGCAGGCCAGCGCGCCCCGGGAGAAGATCAGCGGGATCAGCAGCAGTCGCTGGTTCAACGCCTGGAAGCTCTGCTCCAGGGATTTGACCAGGGTGAGCACCGGCCGTTCCCAGCGCACCCGCTCGTGCAGGTCAGCCAGGAGCGCGTCCGGGCCGTCCGCGGCGAGGGCCCGGGCCCGGTGCAGCACCTCCTCGTCGAGCGCCGCCCGCATCGCCGGCCACCACGGGGCGATGGCCGCGTTCCAGTACGCCTCGATCCCGTCGGCGAGCCGGTCCAGCGTGGCCTGCCGGTCGGTGACGAACGGGCGCAGCCAGTCCGGCAGGTCGTCCGGGTGGTGGTAGCGGGGGATCTGGTCGGCGATCACCTCGGCCGGGGTGGCCCGCAGCGCGGCCAACTCCTCGGCCAGCGTGGGGGCCGGCGACGGCGGGATCGGGGTGAGGAAATCCGGTGCCAGGTCGGCGGCGGTGAGCAGCCGGGCCGGCGCCGCCTCCGGCACCTCGGCCAGCACCCGGCGGGCGTGCCGGGCCCAGCCGGTGTACGGCCAGGGCACCTCTGCCGGGTGCCGCTTCAGCAGGTAGAGGCTGGTCAGCGCCTCCCAGAGCGGGCTGGTGGCGATCCGGGTGCGGGCCAGCGTGGGCTCGTCCAACTCGATCCGGATCACAGCGGGAGAGATTACTCGGAGGCGGTGGGCCGGAGGCGTCGAGTATCCTTGACCACCGAAAGGCGACGACCCGGCCATCACCGGCGAGCCTCCGGAAGAACAGCCGGGTGACCGGCCCAGTAGAACCGGACGGGACGGCCCGTCACAGCCGGCCAACGAGCGGGCGGTCGCACCTTGACCGCCAAGCGGGGTGGTACCGCGGGCCTTGCCCCGGGCACGCCGGACGGCGTACCGGAGAAGGGTTCGTCCTCGCAGACCCACCTGACGTGTGATCTGCTGAGGAGAGCGACCCCCGATGGCCTATCCGTTGCACGACCCGACCGGCGCCGGCGTCCCGGCGAGCCCGGACCTGCCCGCGGTGGAGCGCCGGGTCCTGGAGCACTGGACGGCCGACAAGACCTTCGAGGCGTCCGTCGAGGCCCGCCCCGCCGGGGAAGACGGGAAGAACGAGTACGTCTTCTACGACGGCCCGCCGTTCGCGAACGGCCTGCCGCACTACGGCCACCTCTTCACCGGGTACGTCAAGGACCTGGTGCCGCGCTACCAGACCATGCGCGGCCGCCGGGTGGAGCGGCGCTTCGGCTGGGACTGCCACGGCCTGCCGGCCGAGGTGGTGGCCGAGAAGCAGCTCGGCATCACCAGCAAGGCGGAGATCCTCGACCTGGGCGTGGCCCGGTTCAACGAGGCGTGCCGCACCTCCGTGCTGGAGTTCACCCAGGACTGGGAGCGGTACGTGACCCGGCAGGCCCGCTGGGTCGACTTCGCCAACGACTACAAGACGCTCGACCTGGACTACATGGAAAGCGTCATGTGGGCCTTCAAGACCCTGCACGACAAGGGTCTGGTCTACGAGGGCTTCCGGGTGCTGGCGTACTGCTGGCGGTGCGAGACGCCGCTGTCGAACACCGAGACCCGGATGGACGACGTCTACAAGGACCGGCATGACCCCACCCTGACGGTCTGGTTCGAGCTGACCCCGGACGAGTCGGCCCCCGAGCTGGTGCGCGGCCCGGTCAAGCTCGGCGTCTGGACCACCACGCCGTGGACCCTGCCGTCGAACCTGGCGCTCGCCGTCGGTCCCGACATCGAGTACGCGGTGCTGGAACGCGACGGCGCCCGCTACCTGGTGGGCGCCGCGCGGCTGGCCGCGTACGCCAAGGAGCTGGAGGGGTACGAGCAGGTCGGCGCCGTGCGCGGCGCGGACCTGGTCGGGCGCCGCTACACCCCGCTCTACGACTTCCTGGTCGAGCAGGCCGGCGACAACGCGTACCAGGTGCTCGGCGCGGAGTTCGTCACCACCGAGGACGGCACCGGGATCGTCCACCTGGCCCCGGCCTTCGGCGAGGACGACCAGAACACCTGCAACGCGGCCGGCATCCCGACCATCGTCACCGTGGACGACCACACCCGGTTCACCGCGCTCGTCCCGCCGTACGAGGGTGAGCAGGTCTTCGACGTCAACAAGTCGGTGATCCGGGAGCTGAAGGAGCGGGGGGTGGTGCTCCGGCAGGACACCTACACCCACTCGTACCCGCACTGTTGGCGTTGCGACACGCCGCTGGTCTACAAGGCGGTGTCGTCCTGGTTCGTGGCGGTGACCCAGTTCAAGGACCGGATGGTCGAGCTCAACCAGCAGATCAACTGGACCCCGGGGCACATCAAGGACGGCTCGTTCGGCAAGTGGCTGGCCAACGCCCGGGACTGGTCGATCAGCCGGAACCGGTTCTGGGGCTCGCCGATCCCGGTGTGGAAGTCCGACGACCCGAACTACCCCCGGGTCGACGTGTACGGCTCGCTGGCCGACATCGAGCGCGACTTCGGCGTACGCCTGAGCGACCTGCACCGGCCGGCGGTGGACGACCTGGTTCGCCCCAACCCGGACGACCCGACCGGCAGGTCGATGATGCGCCGGGTGCCGGAGGTGCTGGACTGCTGGTTCGAGTCCGGCTCGATGCCGTTCGCCCAGGTGCACTACCCGTTCGAGAACCGCGACTGGTTCGAGCACCACTACCCCGGCGACTTCATCGTGGAGTACATCGGGCAGACCCGCGGCTGGTTCTACACCATGCACGTGCTGGCCACCGCGCTGTTCGACCGGCCGGCGTTCCGTAACTGCCTCAGCCACGGCATCCTGCTCGGCTCCGACGGGCGCAAGATGTCCAAGAGCCTGCGCAACTATCCGGACGTCTACCACGTCTTCGACTCGTACGGGTCGGACGCGATGCGCTGGATGCTGATGTCCTCGCCGGTGCTGCGCGGCGGCGACATGTCGGTCACCGAGGTGGGCATCCGGGACGCGGTGCGCCAGGTGCTGCTGCCGCTGTGGAACGTCTGGTACTTCTTCTCGCTCTACGCCAACGCCGACGGGTACACCGCCCGTCGCCGGACCGACTCGACCCATCTCCTCGACCGGTACGTGCTGGCGAAGACGAACGAGCTGGTGTCGACGGTCCAGGGGCAGATGGACGCGTACGACATCTCCGGGGCCTGCGCCACCGTCCGGTCCTACCTGGACGCGCTGACCAACTGGTACGTGCGCCGGTCCCGGGACCGGTTCTGGTCCGGGGACGCCGACGCCTTCGACACCCTGTGGACGGTGCTGGAGACGCTCTGCCGGGTGGTGGCGCCGCTGGCGCCGCTGACCGCGGAGGAGATCTGGCGCGGGCTCACCGGCGAACGGTCGGTGCACCTGACCGACTGGCCGACGGCGGACGAGTTCCCGGCCGACCACGACCTGGTGACCGCGATGGACGCCACCCGGGCGGTCGCGTCGGCGGCGCTGTCGCTGCGGAAGGCCAAGGGGCTGCGGGTCCGGCTGCCGCTGTCGAAGCTGACCGTGGCCTCGCCCCGGGCGGACCAGCTGCGGCCCTTCGCCGACCTGGTCGCCGACGAGGTCAACGTGAAGGCGGTGGAGTACACCGAGGAGGTGTCCGCGTACTGCCAGCAGGTGCTGACGGTGGTGCCGCGGGCGCTCGGCCCCCGAGTCGGCAAGGCGGTCCAGCAGGTCATCAAGGCGGTCAAGGCGGGGGAGTGGGAGCTGGTCGACGGCGCCCCGGTCGCCGCCGGCGTCACCCTGGCCGAGGGCGAGTACGAGCTGCGCCTGGTCGCCGCCGACGCCGAGAACTCCGCGCCGCTGCCCGGCGGCGAGGGCGTGGTCGTGCTGGACACCCGGGTCACCCCGGAGCTGGCCGCCGAGGGGCTGGCCCGGGACGTGGTCCGGGCGGTGCAGCAGGCCCGCCGGGCCGCCGACCTGGACGTATCGGACCGGATCGTGGTGTCGGTCTCGGCCTCGGAGGAGGTGCGGGCGGCGGTCGCCGCGCACCTGGACTTCGTGGCCCGGGAGGTGCTCGCGCAGAGCGTCGACTTCGCCGAGGGCGTCGAGGGTTTCCCCGGCGAGGTCGGCGACGGAGAGCACGTGACGGTCGCTGTCCGCCGGGTATGAGGTGTAAGGAGGGGCCCCCTCTTAGGAGGGGCCCCTCCTTAACCGCCCATCGCTCATAGAGCGGGCGCGTGGCCACCCGCTCGGGTCGACGTGACGCCGTCGGCTAACGTGACACCGCCCGCATCAGACGAACGCCGGAGGACCCGTGCCGCTGATTTACACCATCGGCAAGCTCACCGTGGCGCCCGCGGTCCGGCTGGCCTTCCGCCCGACGGTGGAGGGGTTGGAGCACATTCCGGCGACCGGCGGGGCGATCTTCGCGGGCAACCACCTCTCGGTCGCCGACGAGTTGCTGCTCGGCACGGTGGTGCCCCGGCACCTGGCCTTCTGGGCGAAGTCGGAGTACTTCACGGGCACCGGTGTGAAGGGTGCGTTCTCCAAGTTCGTGCTCACCGGGCTGGGCGCCATCCCGGTGGAGCGGGCCGGCGGCCGGGCGGCGCTGACGGCGTTCGACGCCGCCATCCCGGTCCTCAAGGGCGGCGACCTGGTCGCCGTGTATCCGGAGGGCACCCGATCCCCGGACGGGCGGCTCTACCGGGGTCGCACCGGCGCGGCCCGGCTGGCGGTGGCGGCCGGCGTGCCGATCATCCCGGTCGGCGTGACCGGCACCGACAAGGCGCAGCCCATCGGCACCCGGGTGCCCCGGCCCGGTCGGGCCGAGATCGGCATCCGGTTCGGCAAGCCGCTGGACTTCACCGGCCGGTCCGACGACCGGACCTCGCTGCGTGAGATGACCGACGAGCTGATGAGCGAGATCCAGCAGCTCACCGGCCAGGAGTACGTCCCGCGCTACGCCCCCAAGCGCGCCGAGCCCACCACCTGAGCCGTCACGGGCTCTATTTGGTGACCACCTGCTGGCGCAGGTGGTCCAGCAGGCGACCACTGTCGTTCACGTCGAGCCAGGTGAAGACGCCGGTAACCAGGCTGCCGTGGTCGACCGAGGTGCACACCACCACCGCGTCGCCGTCCGCCCGGCCGACCGCGCAGCGTTCGTACCGGCCCCGAACGCCGGTCTCCACCGGTTCGGTGGCACCCAGCGCGTAGCGGTCCGTGAGGCGAACGATCTCGGCGTCGGCGTCCGCCTCCGGAGTCAGCCGCAACCCGGTGCCACCGAGGAGGGTCACCCGCTTGCCTTCGCTCGTGGTGTAGATCCCGGCGAAGGCGTCGTCGGCGAACCGGTACGCCTGGCGTACCTCGTTCTTCAACTGCTCGGCATCGGCCTGGCTGCGTTCGTCCTGCCGCAGCCGCAGCCCGGCGAACTGGTCGGGCAGGGTCGCGCTGGCCGGGTACTGGGCGCGCAGCGGCTGTGCCCACCAGAGCGGCACGCCGCAGCAGCAGGCCACGGTGAGCAGCACCACCCAGGGCCAGCGACGTCGGCGGCGGGCCGGCACGGCAACGTACCCCTTGGGCGGCCGCAACCCGGGCGGCGTGGGGGTCGCTGGCGGGGCTTGGCGGCGCTGCTCCGGCGGCCCGACGGGCGCGGGTGGGGCCGTGCGGGGCGACGACACCGGCGCGGGCGGGGCCGCCGCCGGGCGGGCGGCGACCGGCGGCGCGGGAGCGAACGGCGGCGGCGGAACCGGTGTCGGTGTCGCCGGCGCCGGCGGGACCGGCGTGGCGGCGGCCGGCGGCGGTGGGGCGGCCGACGGGGGCGGGTAGGGCAGGGTGTGCGCCGGGGGTGGGTAGGGCAGCGTCGGCGGCAGCGCCGGGAAGTCGGCGGAGCGCAGGTCCCAGCCGGTGGTGTCCACGCCCTCCCACGGGTCGACCGGGACCATGTACTCCGACGGCAGCGGGGTGGGCTCGGCCGACTCACCCCAGGAACGCTTGCGCGCCGGCGGGGGCGGGACCGGCGCGGATCCGCTCCACCGGGGTGCGGGCGGCTGGGGGCTCGTCTCCGCCCGGGCCGGGTCCGGGCCGCCCTGGCCCGGGACCGGCGCCGAGCCGGACGGACGCCCGGGGACGGCGGCGGAGGCACTCGGCCGGGCCGGTGCGGCGTCCGGGCCGGCTGGGTGCGGCGGCGCGACGGCGGGGCCGGACGGGCTCGCGGGTACGGGTACGGGTGCGGAGCCGCGCGCCGGGACCGCCGGCGACTCGGCCGGTGTTTCCGGCTCGTCGGTCGGCGTGTCCGGCGTCCCGGTCGGTTCCGCCGGTGGCGGTACGGGGGTGCGGGCCGACCCGTCGGTGCCCGGCTCCCGGCCGGTGGCCAAGGTGCTCCCGTCGGCCGGCCGGTCGGTGCCCGGCTGCGGCTCCGGCATCGCGGCAAGTCTCCTCTCGCGCCCGATGCGAGGTTAATACCGGTGTGCCACCACGAGCGAATCCGCTCGCCGAGAAGTGTCGTGGTGGGGGCGAGCCGGGCGAATCGGCTCTGCCGGTGCGCCGTGGTGGGCGGCGCGGCACCGCGTACCCTTGGGCATCATGACTGCTCCGTCGACGACGCCGCGCCCCGTAGCGGCCAATTCTGACGACAACCCCAGCTCGCCGCGCCGCGACCTGGAGTCGTCGGTCTGGCCCCGGCTGGAGCCGCTGCTGCCCCAGGTGACCAAGCCCATCCAGTACGTCGGTGGCGAGCTGGGCGCGGTGGTCAAGGACTGGGACGCCGCGACCGTCCGGTGGGCGCTGATGTACCCCGACGCGTACGAGGTGGGCCTGCCCAACCAGGGCGTGCAGATCCTCTACGAGGTGCTCAACGAGCTGCCCGACGTTCTCGCCGAGCGGACGTACGCGGTCTGGCCGGATCTGGAGAAGCTGATGCGCGCCCACGGCGTGCCGCAGTTCACCGTCGACGCGCACCGTTCGGTGCGCGACTTCGACGTGTTCGGCGTCTCCTTCTCCACCGAGCTGGGTTACACCAACCTGCTCACCGCGATCGACCTGGCCGGCATTCCGCTGCTCGCCGCCGACCGCACCGCCGCCGACCCGGTGATCGTGGCCGGCGGGCACGCCGCGTTCAACCCGGAGCCGATCGCCGACTTCGTCGACGCCGCGGTGCTCGGCGACGGCGAGGAGGCGGTGCTGGAAATCACCGGCATCGTCCGGGAGTGGAAGGCCGAGGGCTGCCCGGGCGGGCGGGACGAGCTGCTGCTGCGGCTGGCCCGCACCGAGAGCGTCTACGTGCCGCGCTTCTACGACGTGGACTACCTGCCCGACGGCCGGATCCAGCGGGTGGTGCCGAACCGCCCCGACGTGCCGTTCCGGGTGCACAAGCGCACGACGATGGATCTGGACGCCTGGCCGTACCCGAAGAAGCCCCTGGTCCCGCTCGCCGAGACGGTGCACGAGCGGTACGCGGTGGAGATCTTCCGGGGCTGCACCCGCGGCTGCCGGTTCTGCCAGGCCGGCATGATCACCCGCCCGGTGCGGGAGCGCTCGATCACCACCGTCGGCCAGATGGTGCAGCAGGGGTTGGAGTTCTCCGGGTTCCACGAGGTGGGCCTGTTGTCGCTGTCGTCGGCCGATCACTCCGAGATCGGCGACATGTGCTCCGGCCTGGCCCAGCAGTACGAGGGCACCAACGTCTCGCTCTCGCTGCCGTCGACCCGGGTGGACGCGTTCAACATCGACCTGGCCCAGGAGCTGTCCCGCAACGGCCGGCGTACCGGCCTGACCTTCGCCCCGGAGGGCGGGTCGGAGCGGATCCGCAAGGTCATCAACAAGATGGTCTCGAAGGAAGACCTGATCCGCACCGTGGTGACCGCGTACACCAACGGCTGGCGGCAGGTGAAGCTCTACTTCATGTGCGGCCTGCCCACCGAGACCGACGAGGACGTCCTCGAGATCGCGGACATGGCCCACGAGGTCATCCGGGCCGGCCGGGCCGCGACCGGTTCCAAGGACATCCGGTGCACCGTCTCCATCGGCGGGTTCGTGCCGAAGCCGCACACCCCGTTCCAGTGGGCCTCGATGGCGCGGCCGGAGGTCATCGACGGCCGGCTCAAGCTGCTCAAGCAGGCGATCAACGCGGACCGCTCGCTGGGCCGGGCGATCGGCTTCCGCTACCACGACGGCGAGCCCTCGCTGATCGAGGGCCTGCTGTCCCGGGGCGACCGGCGGGTCGGCGCGGTGATCCGCAAGGTGTGGGAGAACGGCGGCCGGTTCGACGGCTGGAGCGAGCACTTCTCGTACCAGCGTTGGGTGGACGCCGCCGCCGAGGCGCTGCCGGCCTTCGGGGTGGATCTCGACTGGTACACCACTCGGGAGCGCGACGAGCTGGAGGTCCTGCCCTGGGACCACCTCGACTCGGGCCTCGACAAGGACTGGCTCTGGCAGGACTGGCAGGACTCGATGTCCGAGTACGAGCAGGACGACTGCCGCTGGACGCCGTGCTTCGACTGCGGCGTCTGTCCGGCGATGGACACCGAGATCCAGATCGGCCCCACCGGTCGGAAGTTGCTGCCGCTGACCCCGGTCAACGGCCTGAAGCTGCCCGCCGTCGCCGAACAGTAGGACGTGGCGGCCCGGCCCGGTTGACCGGTTTCGGCCGACTTCCGGGCCTCTCCGGCCGCCCCGACTGCCGGCCGTTCCGGGCGCTGCGCCAGGATGAGACGGACACGCAGGTACACCTGAGGAGCTCACGATCGCCAGAAAGCCTCAACCCGAGGGCGGCCAGGCGCCGGTCGTCCAGCGGGTCCGGATCCGGTACGCCAAGCGTGGACCGCTGCGGTTCACCTCGCACCGGGACTTCGCCCGGGCCTTCGAGCGCGCGCTGCGCCGGGCCGGCGTACCGATCGCCTTCTCCCAGGGCTTCACCCCGCACCCGAAGATCTCGTACGCCTCCGCCGCGCCGACGGGCGTTGCGAGTGAGGCCGAGTACCTGGAGATCGGCCTGCGCGAGCCGGTCGACCCGGAGCAGCTGCGGGTCGCCCTGGACGCGGCGCTCTCGCCCGGACTCGACGTGCTCGAAGCGGTGGAGGCCGCCGGCGGCGGTCTTGCCGACCGGATCGAGGCGTCGCGCTGGCGGATCGAGTTGCCGGAGGTCGACCCGGCCGTCCTGCAGCGGGCGGTGGCCGCCTTCACCGCCGCCGAGGAGATCCAGGTCGAGCGGATGACCAAGCAGGGGCGGCGTACCTTCGACGCGCGCGCGGCCGTCATAAGCATCGATGTGCTGCCCTCGTCGGAGACGCCTTCCCGGGCGGCAGCCGTACCGTGTGCGATACTCGAAGTGGTCGTTCGGCAGGTCACCCCCTCCGTACGGCCCGATGACGTCCTTTCCGGCCTCCGCGTGGTGGCCGACCTGGAGCCGCCGGTCGCCCCGAAGGTGATCCGGCTGGAGCAGGGCACGCTGACCGCGCAGGGCGAGATCGTCGATCCGTTGGATGCGGATCGTGACGGGGCAGCCATCGGAGAGCGCTGACCGACGGTCAACGCTCTGGCAGGCAGACTTCGGCGGTCGCGCACCTGCGTGCCCGGCGGAAACACTTTTGCGGCGACCCTGCGTGGCAGCGCTCACCCGCGCCCGGGGCAGCCAGAACTGGAGAACCTCCATGCTCGAGAACGAGCCCGAGGGCGGCGAACGGACCGGTTCAGAGCCGGCCGAGGCACCCGTCAACAGCACCGAAAGCACTCCCGAGACCAAACCGCCGGCCCGCAAGCGGACCAGCCGCCGCAAGGTCGCCCCGCTCAACCAGCCGGAGCAGACCGACGCGCCGGTCGAGGCGTCCACCGACGCCGGCACCGCCAGCGGCGAGGCGCCGCAGGCGGAGGTGTTCGCGCCGGTCGCCGGTGAGTTGGAGGCCGCGCCGAAGACCACCCGGCGGCGGCGCAAGGCGACCACCGCGAAGGCCGTCGAGGAGCCGGTGGTCGCCACCGGCGTGGAGGCGGCCTCCGAGGAGGTCGTTCCGCCGGTCAAGGTGACCCGTACCCGCCGCCGGAAGGCCGTCACGCCGCCCGCGGAGGCGCCCATCGAGGAGTCCGCGACCGAGGCGCCGGCCGAGGCCGCCGCCGCAGCGGAGGCCGAGCCGGCGGCGGAGACCGGTGGCGAGACCGGCGAGCGCGCCGAGCCGTCGGCCGTCGCCACGCCGGTCGAGGAGGCCGGCGAGGAGGAGGCCGAGGGCGAGGAGGCCGGTCCCGGGCCGACGCCGGCCCGGGAGTTGGCCACCACGCCCACGCCGACCGCCGAGGGCGTGGCCCAGGAGCCGGAGCGGACCACCACCCGTCGACGGCGAGCCGCGCTCGCCGCGCCGACCGTCCTGTTCATGGCGCCGCAGCCCGAGGAGATGCCGATCGTCCGGGTCACCGGCCCGGCCGTCGAGGAGCCGGCCGAGGAGCCGGTGGAGACCGGGCGTCGCCGCCGGCGTGGTCGCCGCGAGGCGGAACCGGTCGAGACCGAGGTCGAGCCCGAGCCCGAGCCGGAGCCGACTGCCGAGCTCGAGGAGGCCGGCGAGGCGGAGGAGGAAGAGGACGAGGAGCTCGCGGGCCGCCGCCGGCGCCGACGCGGCCGCCGCGGTCGAGGCCGAGGCAAGGGCGGCGTGGAGGACGTCGAGGACGTCGAGGAGGACGAGGCCGAGGAGGCCGTCCAGGGCGAGAGCGCCGAGGCCGAGGTCGAAGAGACCGAGGAGGAGGAGGCCGAGGGCGACGGGATGACCCGCCGCCGACGCCGCCGGCGTCGCCGGGGTGCGGGTGACGTCGAGGTCCCGGCCGAGGACGGCGTGCCCACGGTCGTCAAGATCCGCGAGCCGCGCAAGCCCGTCGACGAGGTGCAGGGCGTCTCCGGCTCGACCCGACTGGAAGCCAAGCGGCAGCGCCGCCGGGACGGCCGGGAGCAGCGGCGCACCCGGCCGCCGATCCTGAGCGAGTCGGAGTTCCTGGCCCGCCGGGAGGCGGTTGACCGGATGATGGCCGTCCGTCAGCGCGGCGACCGGACCCAGATCGCGGTCCTTGAGGACGGCGTGCTGGTCGAGCACTACGTCACCCGCAACTCGTCCGGCACCATGGCCGGCAACGTCTACCTGGGCAAGGTGCAGAACGTCCTGCCCAGCATGGAGGCGGCCTTCGTCGACATCGGGCGCGGCCGTAACGCCGTGCTCTACGCCGGCGAGGTCAACTGGGACACCACCGGCCTGGAGGGCCGGGCCCGCTCGATCGAGCATGCGCTCAAGTCCGGCGACTCGGTGCTCGTACAGGTCACCAAGGACCCGATCGGGCACAAGGGCGCGCGGCTGACCAGCCACATCGCGCTCTCCGGCCGACACCTGGTCTACGTGCCGAACGGCAACGCCTCGGGCATCAGCCGCAAGCTGCCGGACACCGAGCGCAAGCGGCTCCGGGACATCCTCAAGAAGCTGGTGCCGGACGGCGCCGGGGTGATCGTCCGGACCGCCGCCGA
The DNA here is from genome assembly GCF_040649295.1 of Micromonospora sp. NPDC048999. Classification (NCBI taxonomy): domain Bacteria; kingdom Bacillati; phylum Actinomycetota; class Actinomycetes; order Micromonosporales; family Micromonosporaceae; genus Micromonospora; species Micromonospora sp. NPDC048999. The sequence continues at coordinate 23,148 of NZ_JBEZFI010000027.1, forward strand.
GGGCGCCAGCGAGGACGAGCTGGCCCGGGACGTCAAGCGGCTCCAGGCGCAGTGGGAGGACATCCAGGCCAAGGCCGCCGAGGGCGGTGCTCCGGTGCTGCTCTACGAGGAGCCGGACCTGGTCATCCGGGTGGTCCGGGACCTGTTCAACGAGGATTTCCGCGAGCTGGTCATCGAGGGCGAGCAGGCGTACGACATCGTCGAGTCGTACCTGTCGCACGTCTCGCCGGACCTGGTCGCCCGGCTGCGCCGGCACGTCGGCACCGCCGACGTCTTCGCCGAGTACCGGATCGACGAGCAGATCCTCAAGGGGCTCGACCGCAAGGTCTTCCTCCCCTCCGGCGGCTCGCTGGTGATCGACCGGACCGAAGCGATGACCGTCATCGACGTCAACACCGGCAAGTACACCGGCTCCGGGGGCAACCTGGAGGAGACGGTCACCCGTAACAACCTGGAGGCGGCCGAGGAGATCGTCCGCCAGCTGCGGCTGCGCGATCTCGGCGGCATCGTGGTGATCGACTTCATCGACATGGTGCTGGAGTCGAACCGGGAGCTGGTGCTGCGCCGGCTCACCGAGTGTCTGGGTCGGGACCGCACCAAGCACCAGGTTACCGAGATCACGTCGCTGGGTCTGGTGCAGATGACCCGCAAGCGGATCGGCGCGGGCCTGCTGGAGGCGTTCAGCGAGACCTGCGAGTGCTGCAAGGGTCGGGGCGTCATCATCCACACCGAGCCGGTGCCGGAGAAGCCACGCGCCGGCACCGTGGGGGAGAAGGTCAAGACGGTCGCCTCGGCCGTCACCGCGCCGGTCGCCGAGGAGCGGGGCGGGGCTCGGCGTCGAGGCCGCAAGGCCACGCCGGAGAAGACCGTTGCCGAGGTGACCGACGCCCAGCCGGACGCCGACTACCACGACACGATGGGCTACGACCTTTCCCGGTACGAGACCGAGACGCCGGCCGCCGCGGCGGTCGCCGACAGCCAGGCGGGTGACTCGGCCCGGCTGGCCGCGCCGGACGACCCGGACGCGATCGGCGACGGCGAGACCGAGGAGGAGGGCGGCCTCGGCCGGCGGCGCTCCCGGCGCGGCGGCGCGCGGCGGCGTACCCGGCCGTGAGCCACTGACCAAGCACGGCATTCGACAGGGCCCCTTCCCCGGCGACAGCGTCCGGCGGGAGGGGCCCTGTCGTTCTCCGGGCCCCGACCGGGCGGTGCCGGCAGGTTGGCCGGGCCGCTGACCGGGACCTCCCACATGGCGGCCGGGAGCGCCCCAGCACCGGTCCGGGTGGTCGCCGTGGTCGAGTTCGACCGGTTTCAGGAGCGTCTGGGCGAACCTCGGTCGGGCGGATCGCCGGCCCGGTTTGGGGGGCGGGCCTGGTATGGCGTACGCTGACCTGCGGCGCACTTTGGTGTGCCGAGTTCCCGCGTGCCCGCGCCGCCGGTGTCACGGCTACCCGGCGAGTCGCCGTGGGAACGACCGCCAGCAGCCTCAACGACAGGGAGTCCGCCTCCGATGTACGCGATCGTCAAGACCGGCGGCAAGCAGTACAAGGTCGCCGAGGGCGACGTGATCGAGGTCGAGAAGCTCGTCGGTGCCCCCGGCGACGCGGTGAAGCTCACCGCGGTGCTCCTCGTCGACGGTGACGACCTGGTGACCGACACGGCGAAGCTTGCCCAGGTCTCGGTGTCCGGCGAGATCGCCGCGCACACCAAGGGCCCGAAGATCCGGATCCACAAGTTCAAGAACAAGACCGGCTACCACAAGCGCCAGGGTCACCGCCAGCCGCTGACCCAGGTCAAGGTGACCGGCATCTCCAGCGGGAAGTAGGTCGTCCTCCAATGGCTCACAAAAAGGGTGCGTCCAGCTCGCGTAACGGTCGCGATTCCGCGGCCCAGCGGCTCGGCGTGAAGCGCTTCGGTGGTCAGGTCGTCAGCGCGGGTGAGATCCTCATCCGGCAGCGTGGCACCAAGTTCCACCCCGGTGACCTGGTCGGCCGCGGTGGCGACGACACGCTCTTCGCGCTGGCCGCCGGTGCGGTCCAGTTCGGCACCAAGCGCGGTCGCAAGACCGTCAGCATTGTGCCGCAGCAGTAGCTCTCTGGCGATGCGGGCCGTGGACCTCGGTGTCCCGGCCCGCTTCGCTTTTCCCCGTGCGGGGCGTACCCCGCTGGAAGGATTGTCCGCGTGACGACGTTCGTTGACCGGGCCGTCCTGCATCTGCAGGCCGGCGACGGCGGGCACGGCTGTGTCTCGATCCACCGGGAGAAGTTCAAGCCCTTCGGTGGCCCGGACGGCGGCAACGGCGGGCACGGCGGCAGCGTCTCGCTGGTGGTCGACCCGCAGGTGACCACGCTGCTCGACTTCCATTTCCGCCCGCACCTGAAGGCCGAGAACGGCCGGGGTGGCGCGGGCTCGAACCGGGACGGCGCCAACGGCCGCGACCTGGTGATCAAGGTGCCGGACGGCACCGTGGTGCAGACCTCCGACGGCGAGGTGCTGGCGGACCTGGTCGGCGCGGGCACCACCTTCGAGGCGGCCCGGGGCGGCCGGGGCGGCCGGGGCAACGCCTCGTTGGCAAACGCCCGCCGCAAGGCTCCCGGCTTCGCCGAGCTGGGCGAGCCCGGCGACCGGCTGGACGTGGTGCTGGAGCTGAAGAGCGTCGCCGACGTCGGCCTGGTCGGTTTCCCGTCGGCCGGCAAGTCGTCGCTGATCTCGGTCATCTCCGCCGCCAAGCCGAAGATCGCCGACTACCCGTTCACCACGCTGGTGCCGAACCTGGGCGTGGTCCGGGTGGACAATCACACCTACACCGTGGCCGACGTGCCGGGGCTGATCCCGGGCGCGGCCACCGGCAAGGGACTCGGTCTGGAGTTTCTGCGCCACGTCGAGCGCTGCGCCGTGCTGGTGCACGTCATCGACACCGCCACGCTGGAGCCGGGCCGGGACCCGCTCGCGGACATCGACACCATCGAGGCCGAGCTGGCCGAGTACGGCGGCCTCGCCGACCGGCCCCGCATGGTCGCGCTCAACAAGATCGACGTACCGGACGGCCGGGACCTCGCCGAGATCGTCCGGCCCGACCTGGCGGCGCGCGGCCTGCGGATCTTCGAGGTCTCCACGGCCACCCGGGAAGGGCTCAAGGAGCTGACGTACGCGATGGCGGAGCTGGTCGAGCAGGCCCGCAGCGCGGTGCCGCCGGCCGAGCCGACCCGAGTCGTGATCCGCCCGAAGGCGGTCGACGACGCCGGCTTCACCATCGAGGCCGAGGAGGACGGCTCGTACACCGTCCGGGGCACCCGCCCCGAGCGCTGGGTGAAGCAGACCAACTTCGACAACGATGAGGCGGTGGGCTACCTGGCCGACCGGCTCGCCCGGCTCGGGGTCGAGGAGAAGCTGGCGAAGGCCGGCGCCCAGGCCGGCGACCTGGTCCGCATCGGCGACCGGGAGTTCGACTGGCAGCCGACCCTCTACGCCGGTGTCGACTTCACCCCGGGCAACCGGGGCACCGACGTCCGGTTGGAGGAGAAATCGACCCGTGCCACGGCCGCCGAGCGGCTGGCCGGCCGCAAGGCGCGCCGGCAGCGGCCCGCCGACGAGGTGGCGGCGGCTCCGCAGGACGACGCCGACCCGGACGACTGGGAGTAGTCCCCTTCTATCCGTGATCGGGTCGTTGGCCGGAAACCTCCGCGAAATCCAGCCGACCTAGCGTGACGGAATGCTGATCGAATCCCGGCCCGCAACCGATCCCGAGGTCGCCACCCTGGTCGAGGCCCAGCAGCGCGAGCTGCGCGACGCCGACGGGGGCCTGCCCGGCCAGGCGACCATCACCCATGACGACATCCGCTATCTGGTCGCCGTGGTGGGCGGGCAGGCCGTCGCCTGCGGTGGCCTCCAGGCACTGGACGCCGACACGGGCGAGCTGAAGCGGATGTACGTCCGGCCGGCGTACCGGGGCCGAGGCATCGCCCGGCAGCTGCTGGCCGCGTTGGAGGAACTGGCCTACCGGCAGGGGCACACCACGGTCTGCCTGGAGACCGGTACGTACCTGCCGGCCGCCATCGGCCTCTACCGGTCCTGCGGCTACCAGCCCATCCCGGTGTACGGCGATTACGTGGGCAACCCGTACAGCGTCTGCCTCGGCAAGCGTCTGCTCGTCGCGGCCTGACGGCCGTCGAGGGTCTGGCGGGCGCCGATCGGGGCGGCCCGCTCGGCAAAGCCGTCGGCCCTGGTGACGTCGCGGGTCAGGGTCATTCGAGCGGGTTGTCCAGCCGCCCGCCGGTGCCAGCCTTGTTGGAGGTCAGGAGCCCCAGGGCGAGCATGCCGAAGCCGAGGAAGAGGTGCAGCCAGTTGTCGGCGTCGTTGAACGGCACGAAGTTTCCCACGCCTTCCCGGTCCACGAAGAAGCCGTACATCCAGATGACGAGGTAGACGGCGCCGCCGCCGGCGAGGAACAGCCGCGCGCCGGCCAGCTGACGGGCCAGCCCCAGCCCGATCAGCCCGAAGACCAGGTGCAGCAGGTTGTGCAGGATCGACACCTGGAACAGGCCGAACAGCCTCGTCTTCGAGTGGTGGCCGGCGAACGCCAACTCGCCGTAGTGCGTGGTGACGCCGGGGAGGAAGCCGAGGATGCCGATCAGCACGAAGACGACGGCCACCGCGAGGGCGACCTTCTGGACCGCCGGGCGGGTCGGAGCGCGCGTCGGGCCATTCGTCAACGTCGCGGGTCGGCGTACGTCACGTGCCATCGCTGTCACCTCCGTGGATCGCCCGCCGCCGGGGCGGCGCAGCCCCACTCATTGTGTGATCGGGCCGGGGCGCTCCCGCAGTGAAATGACGAATCGGGCACGGGCCGAGGTGGCGAGACGATCACTCGATCCGGCGTACTCCGTCGATGACGAATCCGCTGGGCGGCAGGGCGGGCAGGCGGCCGAGGTCGACCGACAGGTCCTGCGGTGGGACCCGGTAGCTCATCGTGCCGGTCAGGTTGGTGACCGCGCGCTTCATCAGTTCGATGGTGAGCCACTCGCCGGCGCAGCGGTGCCCGGTGAAATGGTTCCCACCGCCCTGCGGGATCAGGCTGAACGGGTCGCCCCGCCAGCCGGTGAACCGCTCCGGCCGGAACCGTTCCGGCTCGGGCCAGAGCCGCGGATGGTGGTTGGTGGCGTACAGGCCGAGCAGCACTCGGCGGCCCTGGGGGAAGTGGTGCCCCTGCCACTCGAAGGGACGGCGCACCCGGGCCGCCGCCATCGGGAAGAAGGGGGAGTGGCGGCGTACCTCGTGCACGAAGCTCTCCGTGGCCGGGGCATCGCCGCGTACGCGTTCCCGCCACCCGGGATGGTCGTGCAGGGCCAGCGCGGCGAAGACCACGAACCGGTCGACCGCGACCGTGGGGCGGATGACGTTCAGCAGCTCGACCGCCGCGATCCGACGAGGCAGCAGCCGCCCCGGTGCGTCCCGGTGCTCGGCGACCACCCGTAGCGCGCTGCCCTCCGGCGCGGCCAGCGTGCCGCGCCGGAACTGCTCGATCAGGTCGCCGATCCAGTGTTCGGCCCGGCGGCGGCCGACCAGCCCGCGCCAATATCGCAGGCCGACCGCGGCCGGGGCGTCGATCATCGCGTGCAGGTCGTCGGTGCGGGGCGCGACGTCCCGGTCGGCCAGCGGCACGCCCGCCCAGGCGCAGACCGCCCGAGCCAGTATTCGGCCCACCTCGTCGTACAGGACCACCGGACCCGACTCCGCCCAGACCGGGACGCGGGCCCGCCACTCGTCGTCGAAGAGTTGCCCGAGGTGGCGGATCGCGGTGGGGGTCATGATCGACATCAGCATCGCCTTGCGCGCCCGGTGCGCCGCGTCGTCGAGCCCCTGTACGCCGCCGATCCCGGTGAGGGTGCGCTGCCCCCGCATCGGCATGGCGCCGTGCCGGACGAACCGATCGGCGTCGTAGAACAGCTCCGCGGCCGGACGACCGCGCAGGCAGATGGTCGGCTCCAGCATCAGCCGGGTCTGGAAGATGTCGCTGCCGTGCTGGTCGCAGCGGTCGCCGATGAACCGGTACCCCTCGCGTAGGAACGCCAGAGTGCTGTCCGGGCTGGGGTCGGTGGGAATGGCGCTCATCGGCTGCTCCTGAGGCGGCTCGGCGACCTCCGCTACTACCCACCGAGAGCCGGGCGAATCCGGTCTCCGCAGGTCAGCCGGTGATTGTGGCACATCCGGAACGCCGTGGGAGGGGCCAGCGAAGAACGGCGCTGGCCCCTCCCACGGCGCGGAAAACCTGGTTTCCTGGGCTGGCGGCCCGGCGGTGGGCCGGTCGTGGATCCGTCGGCTCGGCACCGGCGGCGGTGGCGAGGAGGACGCATGCGCAACGACAGGGCGACGCAGTGGCGGCGGGCGGTGACCGGGCTCGGCCTGCGCCGCGGCACCCGCGAGGAGCCGCTGATCGTCCCACCCCGGCGGGCCGAGGTCCGTCCGCGCCGGTTCTTCACCGTGCACCTCGGCTTCGAGGCGGCCGATTCGTCCGCCGCCCGCGAGCTGGCCGTCACGTACGCCGAGGCGCTGAGCCTGCTCCGCCCGGAGCTGACGCTCGGCGCGGCGGCCCTCTCCCCGGCCGACGCCTGGCACCGCGCGGAGCGGTTGTTCTGCGGGGCGGTCGGCCCCGACGGCGAGCGCTGCACCGACGTGGCCGGCCATCCCGGCTTCCACCACGCGCCCGGTCCGGGCGGCCTCGGCTGGGGCGACGGTGACTGAGCACCGGGGCTCAGTCCAGATCGAACTCGCCGTCCTGGGCGCCCGCGACGAACGCGTCCCACTCGGCCTGGGTGAAGACCAGCACCGGCCCGTTCGGCTCGGCCGAGTTGCGCATCCCGATCAGGTCGTCGACGAATGCCACCTCGACCGCGCTCTCCGACGTGTCGCCCTCGGCCCGTTGCCAGACCGCCCGAGAGAGGTCGAAGTCGCCCTTGGGGTGCTGACCCATCCTTGTTCCTCCATAGTCATGCGTCACCGGGGCATCCGTCCGGATCCCCATCGGGCAGGATAATCGGATGCCGAGCCTGACCCGTGTAGAGGCGACCACGCGTGGCGCGTTGATTACTGTCGAGTCCTATCAGGTGGACCTTGACCTGACCGGTGACGGCGAGCGGTTCCGCTCCACCGTCACGGTCCGGTTCCGGGCGACCCCCGGCGCCGACACCTTCGCGGAGGTCAAACCCGCGCGACTGCTCGGGGTGCGCCTCAACGACCGGGACCTCGATCCGGCCGTCCTCGACGACAACCGGCTGCCGCTGACCGGGCTGGCTGCGGCGAACACGCTGACCGTCAGCGCCGAGATGGCCTATTCCAACACCGGCGAGGGCCTGCACCGCTTCGTCGACCCGGCCGACGGCGAGACCTACCTCTACGCGATGTCCTTCCTCGACGAGGTGCAGCGGATCTTCGCCGCGTTCGACCAGCCCGACCTCAAGGCCCCGGTGACCCTCTCGGTCACCGCGCCGCCGGAGTGGACCGTCGCGGCCAACGGGCAGGTCGCCGGCCGGCCGGCGCCCGGGCGCTGGGAATTCGTGCCCACCGCGCCGCTGGCCACATACTTCTTCACGCTGATCGCCGGCCCCTGGCACGTACGGCGCGCCGAGCACGACGGCATCCCGCTCGGCGTCTACTGCCGACGCTCGCTGGCCGCACACCTGGACGCCGACGCGGAGGAGATCTTCACCGTCACCCGGCAGTGCCTCGACCGGTTCCATCAGCTCTTCGCCGAGCGCTACCCGTTCGGCAAGTACGACCAGGCGTTCGTGCCCGAGTTCAATGCCGGCGCGATGGAGAATCCGGGCCTGGTCACCCTGCGCGACGATCTCATCTTCCGCTCCGCTGTCACCGACACCCAGCGGGAGTTGCGGGCCACCACCATCGCCCACGAAATGGCGCACATGTGGTTCGGCGACCTGGTGACCATGCGCTGGTGGGACGATCTGTGGCTGAACGAGTCCTTCGCCGAATATCTGGGCACCCGGGTCACCGCCGAGGTCACCCGCTTCGGCCAGGCGTGGACCACTTTCGCGATGCGCCGCAAGGCCTGGGGCTACGCGGCCGACCAGCGCCCCTCCACCCACCCGGTGGCGCCCGAGGAGGTGGCCGACGCCGCCCAGGCCCTGCTCAACTTCGACGGCATCTCGTACGCCAAGGGCGCCAGCGTGCTGCGCCAGCTCGTCGCCTGGGTGGGCGACGACGCCTTCCTCGCCGGCCTGAACGCCCACTTCGCCAAGCACCGGTTCGGCAACGCCACCCTCGCCGACCTGCTCGGCAGTCTCGCCGCCGCGAGCGGACGCGACCTGGCCGACTGGGCCGAGCGCTGGCTGCGCCGCAGCCAGGTCAACACGTTGCGGATGGTGACGGCGGTGGGCGCCGACGGTCGGTGGACCGAGGCGGCGGTGGTGCAGACCGCGCCGGAGGCGTACCCGGTGCTGCGCCCGCACCGCATCGGGGTGGCCCGGTACGCCGCCGACGTCCCGGTGCGCCGCCTTGAGGTCGACCTGAACCCGGACGCCGACCAGGGCCGCACCGAGTTGACCGAGCTGATCGGGCAGCCCGCCACCGGCCTGCTGCTGCCGAACGCCGGTGACCTCACCTTCGCCAAAATCCGGCTCGACCCGGCCTCGGCGGACGCGGTGCCGACGCTGCTCCCCGGGCTGGACGATCCGCTGGCCCGGGCGCTGCTCTGGGGCGAGGCCCTGGATGCCGCCACCGACGGCGAGCGCCCGGTGGTCGCGCTGGTCGCGCTCATCGCGGCGGCGCTGCCGGCGGAGACCGAAGTGATCATCGCCGAGGACGTGCTCATCCTCAGCCGCAATCTGATCGACCGCTACCTGGAGCCGCTGGCCCGGGACGCGGCCCTGTTCCGGGTCGCCGGGGCCTGCGCCGCGCTGCTGGCCGGCGCCCCGGCCGGCGGCTCGCTGCAACTCGCCGCGGCCCGGGGCCTGATCGGCGCCACCACCGACATCGGCCTGCTCGCCGGCTGGCTGGCCGGCAGGGAGGTCCCGGCGGGGCTCGCGGTCGACGCCGACCTGCGGTGGGCGCTGCTGTATCGGCTGGTGGTGCTCGGCGCGGCCGGCGAGCCGGAGATCGCCGCCGAGGCGGCCGCCGACCGCAGCGCCACCGGCGCCGAGCGGGCCGCGCGCTGCCGGGCAGCCCTGCCCGACAGCGACGCCAAGCGGGCCGCGTGGGAGATCGTCACCCACAACACCGAGCTCTCCAATCGCCTGGTGGAGGCGACCGCCGAGGGCTTCTGGCAGCCGGAGCAGGCCGAGTTGACCGCTGGCTACGTCGAGCGGTACTTCGCCGACATGCCGGCGGCGGCGCGGCTGCGTACCCCCTGGGTGGCCGACCGGGTCGCGGCCCTGGCCTTCCCCCGCTACGCCGTGACACAGCGGACGCGTGACCTGGCCGCGGAGCTGCTGGCCCGCGACGACCTCACGGCCGGCCTGCGCCGGCGGGTCGTCGACCTCGACGACGACCTGCGGCGCGCGCTGGTGGCCCGGACGGCGGTGGCCGCCGTCGGTGCCTGACGACAGCCCGGCCGGGACGCCGCTGACGGCCCTGTCGGGCCACGTTCCGGTCCCGGCCTACGATCACGGGGTGGAGGAAGACATCCGGCGGATCGGCATCATGGGCGGCACCTTCGACCCGATCCATCACGGGCACCTGGTCGCGGCCAGCGAGGTGGCGGACCGGTTCGGCCTGGACGAGGTGGTTTTCGTGCCCACCGGCCAGCCGTGGCAGAAGGCGGACGAGCCGGTCAGCTCGGCCGAGGACCGTTACCTCATGACGGTGATCGCCACCGCCTCCAACCCGCGCTTCCAGGTGAGCCGGGTCGACATCGACCGGGGTGGCCCCACCTACACCGTCGACACGCTGCGCGACCTGCGTGCCGAGTACGGCCCGAAGGTGCAGCTGTTCTTCATCACCGGCGCGGACGCCCTGGAACGCATCCTGTCCTGGAAGGAAGTGGACCGGATGTTCGAACTGGCCCACTTCATCGGGGTGACCCGCCCCGGCTTCGAGCTGTCCGACCGGCACCTTCCCGCGGACACGGTCAGCCTGGTGCAGGTCCCGGCGATGGCGATCTCGTCGACCGACTGCCGGGCGCGGGTCGCCCGGGGCGAGCCGGTCTGGTACCTGGTGCCGGACGGTGTGGTGCAGTACATCGCCAAACGGCGCCTCTACCAGCGGGGATAACACCCGGAACATGGGCGTTTGTCCGCGTAACCGGCCAGAACTGACAGGTCGTTGCGGCGCCGGGTGTGAGAGGCTTGCAGGGTCGCACGGTTGATCGAAGGAGAACGGTGACAGTTTCCGAACGCGCGCACGAGCTGGCGATGGCGGCTGCCCAGGCCGCGGCCGACAAGAAGGCGCAGGACATCGTCATCATCGACGTGGGCGACCAGCTCGCCATCACCGACGCGTTCCTGCTGGCCGACGCTCCGAACGAGCGCCAGGTGCTTGCCATCGTCGATGCCATCGAGGAGCGCCTGCTGGAGTTGCCGGAAAAGGCCAAGCCGGTCCGGCGCGAGGGCGAGCGGGGCGGCCGGTGGGTGCTGCTCGACTACGTCGACATCGTGGTGCACGTGCAGCACACCGAGGAGCGCGAGTTCTACGCCCTGGACCGGCTTTGGAAGGACTGCCCCCAGATCCGGTTCGAGGACCGCGACCTGGCCGACTCGGCCGCCGGCACCGCCAGCGCGGAATGACCCGCCTGATCGTCTGGCGGCACGGCAACACCGACTGGAACGCCACCGGCCGGGTCCAGGGCCAGAGCGACGTACCGCTGAACGACCTCGGCCGTGAGCAGGCCCGCGCCGCCGCGCCCGTGCTGGCCGCGCTGCGCCCGGATGCCATCGTCGCCAGCGACCTGCGCCGGGCCGCCGACACCGCCGCCGCCCTCGCTCGCGCAACCGGGCTGCCGGTACGCACCGACGCCCGGTTGCGCGAGCGCCACTTCGGCCAGTGGCAGGGCCTCGCCCTCGCCGACGTCGCCGAGCGCTTCCCCGACGAGTACGCCCGCTGGCGAGCCGGCGACCCGGATCCGGGTGCCGGCATCGAGACCCTCGACGACCTGGGCAAGCGGCTCGGTGTCGCCTTCCAGGACGCGGCCGACCTGGCCGTCGGCGGCACGGTGGTGGTGACCACGCACGGCGGTGGCGCCCGGCAGGGCGTGGGGCACCTGCTCGGCTGGGACCACGCGGTGCTGCGCAGCGTTGGTTCGCTGGCCAACTGCCACTGGACCGAGCTGCGCCACGACGACGTGCGTGGTTGGCACCTGCGGGCCCACAACGTGGGGCTGATCACGTTGCCGGCGCTCACCGACGCGGTCTGAGTCCGCCGGTCCGGGCGTGCCGCCCCGGCATCGACTAGCGTGCCGGTCATGCCCGTCGCGGTCGTCACCGACTCCACCGCCTACCTTCCGCCCGAGCTGGTGCGCGCGCACCGGCTCACCGTCGTCCCACTCACCGTGGTGCTCGACGGCGTGGAGGGGCTGGAAGGGGTCGAGGTCTTCCCCGACGACGCCACCCGGGCGCTGCGTGGCCGGCGGGTCGCGGCGAGCACCTCAAGGCCCGCCCCGGAGCAGTTCGCGCAGGTCTATCGCGAGCTGCTCGCCGAGGGCGCCGACGGGGTGGTCTCGGTGCACCTGTCGGCCGAGCTCTCCGGCACGGTGGAGGCGGCCCGGCTGGCCGCCGCCGAGGTCGGTGACCGGGTCACCGTGGTCGACAGCCGCTCCACCGGGATGGGCCTGGGCTTCCCGGTGCTCGCCGCGGCCGCAGCCGCCGCCGAGGGCGCGGACCTTCCCGGGGTACGCCAGGCGGCGGTCGACGCCATCGAGCGGACCACCATCTTCTTCTACGTGGACACCCTGGAATTCCTGCGCCGGGGCGGCCGGATCAACGCGGCCGAGGCACTGCTCGGCACCGCCCTGTCGGTGAAGCCGATCCTGTTCATGCCGGACGGCGCGATCGTGGTGCGGGACAAGGTGCGTACCGCCGGCCGGGGCCTGGCCCGCCTGGTCGACCTGGCGGTCGAGGCGGTCGGCGACGCCGAACTGGACCTGGCCGTGCACCACCTCGCCGCACCCGAGCGCGCCGAGCAGTTGGTGGCGGCGCTGACCGAGCGCCTCGGCGACCGGCTGCACGACACGTACGTCACCGAGGCCGGTGCGGTGGTGGGGGCCCACGCCGGTCCCGGGCTGGCCTGCGTGGTGATCCACCGTCGCCTCGACCCCGAGGCGAGGTGAGGACAGTGGACCGACCGCTCGCGCTCACGGCAGCGGCTGGGGCGGGTGGGGGCCGACGTACCGCGAGTCCGGCCGGATGATCTTCTGGTCTTCGGCCTGTTCCAGCACGTTCGCACACCACCCGATGACGCGGCTGGTGGCGAAGGTCGGGGTGAACATCTCCCGAGGCAAGCCGCACAGGTGCATCACGACGCCGGCGTAGTACTCCACGTTGGTGTGCAGTTCCCGACCGGGCTTCAGCTCCGCCAGCAACGACAGGACCCGCTCCTCGACGGCCACGGCGAAGTCCACCACATCCCCGCCGAGGTCCTGGGCGATCCCCTTGAGCATGCGTGACCGCGGGTCTTCCGTGCGGTAGATCGGGTGCCCGAACCCCATGATCCGCTCGCCGTTCAGGATGCGCGAGCGCAACCATGAATCGGCCCGGTCGATCGAGCCGATGGCGTCGAGGGTGTCGAGGGCCCGGCTGGGAGCTCCGCCGTGCAGGGGGCCGGAGAGCGCGCCGAGTGCTCCGCCGATGCAGGCGTAGATGTCAGCGCCGGTGGAGGCGATGACGCGGGCGGTGAACGTCGACGCGTTGAAGCCGTGATCCACGGTCGCGATGAGGTAGCGCTCGATCGCCCGGGCGTGGGGTTCGGACGGCTCCTCGCCACTGATCATGTAGAGGTAGTTCGTCGCGTGTGACAGGTCGTCGCGCGGTTCGATCAGTTCCAGGCCGGCGCGCAGGCGGTACAACGCCGCCAGCAGACTGGGCGTGAGGGCGCAGAGTGCCAGGGCCTGCGCCCGACGCTCGGCTGGCGGCGTGTCGTACAGCGGGCGGGCTCCGTCGGCAAGGCCGGCGACGGCCAGCGCGGCGCGCAGCCCGCTCATCGGGTCCTGCGAGCGGGAGGCCGCGGCGATGCCGGGCAGCGCGGCGGCGACGGCGGGCGGGATGTGGCGCAGCGGGGCGATCTCCTGCTGGAGCGTCTTGTCCCGCTGCGGCAGGGCGCCGTCGATCAGCAGCGCCCAGACGTCCTCCAGCGTTCGGCGCTCGGCCAGTTCGATCGCGGAGTACTGCCGGTAGTGGTAGAAGCCCTCGCGTCCGCGGACGCGGCCGATCGTGGTGTCGGTGACGACGACGCCGGCGAGCCCCCGGGGAGCGGTGATGGTGTCAGCCATGCCGGGCAGCGTCACGCCGCCGTACGGTGCTGGTCAACATTGATCCAGTCAATATGAGAGCATGACCACATGTCCGAGCACCAACTGCTGACGACCAACGAGGTGGCGCATCGCCTGCGCATCAAGCCGGAGACGGTCTATGCGTACGTCAGCCGAGGGCTGCTTGACAGGGTCAAGGTGCCTGGCGAGCGGATCAGCCGATTTCGGCTGGCCGACGTCGAGCGGCTGGCAGCCCGCACCCAGGCGACCCGGCCGGAACGCGATGCCGCGCCGGCGATGCGGACCGCCACGACGCTGATCGCGTACGGGCGGCTCCACTACCGAGGGCTGGATGCTGCGAAGCTGGCGCCGATGACGCCGTTCGAGGAGGTCGCGCGATGGCTCTGGACGGGAGAGCGGCACGCGACGCCCTTTGCGGCGTCCGCAGAGACCATCGAGCGGGCGAGACGGGCGAGCAGCCACCTGCCGGCCCAGGCCCGGCTCTTCGACCGGCTGCCGGTGATCGTCGCCGTCGCGGCCGCGATGGATCCGCTGCGTTTCGACCTGGCGCCCGCCACCGTGACGGCTCTCGCGCCCGCGCTGCTGTCCACCATGGTCGAGGCCCTGCCGCCCGCCGGCGAGGCAGCTCCCGACGACGGCCTGGCGGCACGCCTGTGGCGGCGGCTGACGGACGAGCCGGCGACCGTGGCCGGCCTCCGGGCGCTCAACGCCGCGCTCGTCCTACTCGCCGATCATGACCTGGCCGCTTCGACCATCGCGGTACGGGTAGCGGCCTCGACCCGGGCGAACCCCTACGCGGCGGTGCTGGCGGGCCTCGGCGCGCTGGACGGGCCGATGCATGGAGCCGTGGGCACCAGCGTCTACCGGATGATCGAGGCGGCGCTGCGGGAGGGGACGTCGGCCGCGATCGCCGAATGGTTCCGGACCGGTGGGCTGCCCGGGTTCGGGCATCCGTTGTACCGGGACGGCGACCCGCGCGGAGCGGTCCTCCTCGATCTCGTTGCGGAGCTGCCGCTCGCGGGTGAGCTACGGCGAGCCGTCGACGACCTGATCGACACGGCGGCGCGACGGGCCGCCCTGCCCAATGTCGACTTCGCCGTCGCGCTGTTGGCGCATGCGACCGGCATGGGTCCGGGCGCCGGTGAGGTGATCTTCGCGGTCGCCCGGACGGCGGGCTGGATCGCGCACGTTATCGAGGAGTACGCCCAGCCGGGCAACCGGTTCCGGTGGAACAGCGGCTACACCGGGCCACCCCCCGCGTCCGCGTGAACTCCTTCCCCGGGCTGACTGCGGCGTGCGGCGATTCCGCCCGGTCCGCCGCCCCGCCTGCTAGCACACCAAGGGCATGATCAGGCGTCTGTCCACAGGGCGGCGCTCCGTCCACAGGACGAACATCCGGACCTGAGCGCACCACCGGTCGGGCCTAGCCTCGCGTCGTGTCAGACGACGAGGAGAGCCTGGTGGGACGGCGGTTGTCCCTGCTGTTCCAGCCGAGATCGCGTCACGAGCCGGCCTGGCCGACCTTCGATCTGGTCCCGGCTGCGCCGCGGCGCGACGCGGGGCCGCATGCTGTGCCGGGGGAGTCCGACGCGAGCGTGGCGCCCGCAGCCGGGCCGGTGCCGAGCTCGGCGCTGATGGAATCGGACGCCTCGATGCCGATTGCGGCCGGGCTCGCCGAGGCCACCCTCGCTGCCGAGCCCGAGCAGGAGTCGCCCCGTCCGGGACGGCTCTCCCGGCTGCCCGGTCCGGGCGCCTTCGACCCCGGCCGGCGAGGGGTCCGGGCCCTCGCGGTCGTCGCCGCCGTCGTGGTGCTGGTCGCCGGGGTCTGGGCCTGGCGGTCCCGGCCGCAGGCCGAGCCGGTCCGACCGGTGTCGACGGCCACCGCACCGGACGAGGCGCAGCCGACCCCGGCCGCACCGGCCGGGGCGAGCGGCGAGGTGGTGGTCGCGGTCGCCGGCAAGGTACGCCGTCCCGGGCTGGTCCGGCTGCCGGCCGGCGCGCGGGTTGGCGACGCCGTCGAGGCGGCCGGCGGCGCACTGCCCGGGGTGGACGTGGCTCTGCTCAACCCGGCCCGCAAGCTGGCCGACGGGGAGCTGATCCTGGTCGGTGTCACCGCGCCACCCGGCGCAGCCGGGCAGCCGGGCGCGGCGGTGGGGCCGGCGGTCGACGGCGCGGCACCGGGTGGGCTGGTCGACCTCAACACCGCCACCTCGGACCAGCTCAAGACCCTGCCCGGGGTCGGTCCGGTGCTCGCTCAGCGGATCATCACCCATCGCGAACAACACGGGCCCTTCCGGTCGGTGTCCGACCTGCGCCAGGTCTCGGGCATCGGCGACACCCGGTACGAACAGCTCAAGGACCTGGTGACGGTGTGACCGGGCAGACCGGCGCTGATGCGTCCGGCCCGGCCAGCGGTTCGGCGGCTTTCGACCTGCGATTGGCCGGGCTGGCCGTGGCCGCCTGGCTCGCAGCCCTGGCCGCGCTGCACCTCACCGCGACGACGGCCGGCGTGCTGGCCGCCGTCGCGGCCGGCCTCGCCCTGCTCACCGGTGCCCACCTCCTCGGCCTCCTCGGCCGGCCCGCCGGCACGGCCCGTCGGTACGGCTGGATCGCCGTCGCCGTGCTGCTCGGCCTGGTCTGCGGCGCGGCCGCGACCGCCGCCCGGCTCGCCGTCCGGGACGCGGCCCCGATACGAGAGTTGGTGGATGCGCGGGCCGTGGTCGACGCCGAGCTGGTCGTCCGGAACGACCCACGGCCGACCCGGGGTGCCGCCGGCCGGCCGGCCACCCTGCTCGTGCGGGCCGACCTCGTTCGATTCACCTCCCGGGACGGCCGACGGGTGACCGCGCCGGCCCGAGTGCTGGTGCTGGCCACCGATCCGGCATGGCGCGGGTTGCTACCCGGTCAGCGGCTGACCGCCGAGGGGCGGCTGGCCGCTCCCCGCGGTGGGGACCTGACCGCAGCGGTGCTCATCGCGACCGGTCCGCCCGCGCCGCACGGGCCGCCGCCGTGGCTCCAGCGGGCTGCCGGCGCGCTCCGGGCCGGTCTCCAGCGGGCCTGCGAACCACTCCCCGACGAGCAGGGCGGTCTGCTGCCCGGGCTGGTCGTCGGGGACACCAGCCGGTTGGCGCCCGCCGTCGAGGAGGATTTCCGGGTCACCGGGATGACGCACCTGAATGCCGTCTCCGGCTCGAACGTCGCGATCATCGTCGGCGCGGTGCTGTTGCTCGCCCGGTGGGCCCGGGTAGGTCCCGGCGTGGCCGTCGTGCTCTGCGGGCTGGCCCTGATCGGTTTCGTCGTCCTGGTCCGGCCGGAGGCGAGCGTGCTCCGGGCCGCCACCATGGGTGCGATCGGTCTGGCCGCGCTCGCCGCCGGCCGACCCCGCGCCGCGCTGCCCGCGCTCTGCGCCGCGGTCGCCGTGCTGGTGCTGGTCGACCCGCAGTTGGCCAGGGACGTCGGCTTCGCCCTGTCCGTGCTCGCCACCGCCGGGCTGTTGCTGCTCGCCCCGGGCTGGCGGGACGCCCTGCGCCGCCGGCGCGTCCCGCCCGGGTTGGCCGAGGCGCTGGCGGTGCCGGCGGCCGCGCAGGTCGCCTGCGGCCCCGTGATCGCCGGCATCTCGGGGACGGTGAGCCTGGTCGCGGTGCCGGCGAACCTGCTGGTGGTGCCGGCCATCGCGCCCGCCACCGTGCTCGGTGTGGCCGCCGCCGTCGTCTCGCCGGTCTGGCCGGCCGGAGCCGAGTTCGCCGCCTGGTTGGCGAGCTGGCCGGCCTGGTGGTTGGTGATCGTGGCCCGGTACGGGGCAGCACTGCCGGCCGGGACGCTGCCCTGGCCGAGCGGGGTGACGGGTGCCCTGCTGCTGGCCGGGGTCACCGTGGCGTTGCTGCTCGCCGCCCGGCGGCGGGTGCTGCGGCGGCTCGTCGCGGTGTGCGCCGCCGCGGCGCTCCTCGGCACGCTGCCCGTTCGGCTGTTGGCGAGCGGCTGGCCCCCGCCGGGCTGGGTGGTGGTCGCCTGTTCGGTCGGGCAGGGAGACGCGCTGGTGCTGCCGGTCGGCGCCGGTCAGGCGGTGGTCGTCGACGCCGGACCTGACCCGGCGGTGGTGGACGGCTGCCTGCGCCGGCTCGGCGTACGCGAGATTCCGCTGCTGGTCGTCAGCCACTTCCACGCCGACCACGTGGCCGGGATCGCCGGGGTGTTCCGGGGTCGCCGGGTGGCGGAGGTGCTGACCCCGCAGTGGTCGGAACCGACCTACGGGTCATTTCAGGTGGGTCTCGCCGCACGGGCCGGCTCGGCCGGTGTGATCACCCCGGCGGTGGGTTGGCGCTGGCGGGCCGGGGAAGTGGAGTTGGTCGTCCTCGGGCCGCCGTACCTGTTGCGGGGCACCCGGTCCGACCCCAACAACAATTCCCTGGTGCTGGCCGCCAGCGTGGCCGGGGTGCGGATCCTGCTGTCCGGCGACGCCGAGACCGAGGAACAGCGGGCGATGCTGGAGCATGCTCCGCCCGACGCGTTTCGTGCCGAGGTGCTGAAGGTCGCCCACCACGGCTCGGCCTACCAGGATCCGGAGTTCGTGACGGCGGTTCGTCCCGCCGTGGCGCTGGTCTCGGTGGGGGTCGACAACGGTTACGGGCACCCCAACCCGGGGATGCTCGCCCGCCTGTCCGGCGCCGGCGCCCGCGTGCTGCGGACCGACACGGACGGCGACCTGGCAGTGGTACGGGACGGGCGCGGGCTCGCGGTGGTCGCGCGAGGTGCCCGTCCGGAGCGGTAGAACGCGAAGGCGATACGGAGTTCGAGCTGCCTTGTTGGGGTATAAGGTGGATCGACTCAAATGTCTGGATTTGCGCTGAGTGCGGGCTGTGGCGTCACAGTCACGGATGAGCAGGCACGATCCGGCCGAAGGCCGTGCGAGTATGGGCGACGTGACCCCCGCCAGCCTGCCCCCTATTCTGCTCGTTCTCGGTGACGAGGAGCTGCTCGCCACGCGCGCGGTCACCGAAGCCGTCGCCCGCGCTCGCGGCGTCGACCCGGGGGTGGACGTCCGCGAGTACCAGGCCGCTTCGCTGACGGTGGGGGAGATCGCCGAGATGCTCAGCCCGTCGCTGTTCGGCGGGCACCGGGTGCTCGTGCTCCGGTCCGGCCAGGACGCCCGCAAGGACCTCGTCGCCGCGCTGCTGGCGTACGCGAAGACCCCGGACCCCGACGTGCAGTTGGTGGTGCTGCACCTGGGCGGCGCGAAGGGCAAGGCGTTCGCCGACGGGCTGCGCGCGGCGGGCGCGACGGTGGTGCCGGCGGCGAAGCTCAAGGGGCACCGGGATCGGGTCGCCTTCGTGCGGGACGAGATCCGCGCCAGCGGGGGCAAGTGCACCGAGGACGCCGCCGAGGCCCTGATCGCCGCGGTCGGCACCGACCTGCGGGAGCTGGCGGCCGCCAGCTCGCAGCTCGTCGCGGACACCGACGGGCGGATCGGGGCGGACACCGTGGCCCGCTACTACCGGGGCCGGGTCGAGGTGAGCGGCTTCACCGTGGCCGACGCCACGATGGTCGGTGACGTCCCCGCCGCCCTGGAGGCGCTGCGCTGGGCGCTGCACGTCGGCGTCGACCCGGTGCCGATCGCCGACGCGCTCGCCGACGGCGTGCGTACGGTTGCCCGGGTCGCCTCCGCCGGACGGGGCAGCCCGTATCAGCTGGCCAGCAGCCTGGGCATGCCGTCGTGGAAGATCGAGCGGGCCCAGCGGCAGAGCCGGGGCTGGAGCCCGGAGGGTCTGGTCGAGGCGATGCGGGTGGCCGCCGAGTGCAACGCGGCCGTCAAGGGAGGCGCCGACGACCGGGCGTACGCGCTGGAGCGGGCGGTGTTCGCCGTCGCCGCGGCCCGGCAGGGCGGGGCGCGGTGACCCGAACAGCCCGGTCCTGGGTGACCGTCCCGACCGGCGAGGAGCGGTGCCGTCCGCTCTACGCCCGGGTGCTCGGGCTGCGCTTCGTCAACCCGGGCGGGGTGCTCTGCTTCCTCTTCTTCGAGGGGGCGGTGGCGCTCGCCCTGCTGCTGGCCCTCGCCGAGCTGGTCAGCTGGTGGGCGGTGCCGATGCTGCCGGCCGTGGTGGCGGCGATGGTGAAGCTCAACGACCTGGTCGCCGAGGTGGTGATCCGTACCGCAGCCCAGGTGCCGGAGCAGGAGCGGGACCGCTTCCGGCGGCAGATGGAGCCGGTGGTCGGGCGGGCCCGCGTACCGTCGGCGGGGGAGCGCTGGCCGGACCGGCGCGGGGAGCCGTTCCGCTGACGGACTCGCTGGTCGCGCGCCTCGCGGGAGGCTCATGAGTCAGAAGCAATATGTCTCTGAGTCATATTCGCGCGGACACGGATCGAACCGGCTACGAACGCCGGTCAGCCGCCCAGGGCCGGGAGCCGGGACGGGCCGAAGGCCCCGGCACGCAGACAGCGGCCCCGGAAACACCGAAAGCCGGAAGCCCCGGAGTGGGTACCCCGGGGGCTTCCGGTCAACGCTGAGGGCGCTCGTCAGGCCGAGAACGAGGCGACGCGCTGGGCGATCGCCGACTTCCGGTTGGCCGCCTGGTTGGCGTGAATGACGCCCTTGCTGGCAGCCTTGTCCAGCTTGCGGGAGGCATCCCGCATCAGGGTGGTGGCCAGCTCGGTGTCGCCAGCCTCGGCAGCCTCGTTGAACTTCCGGATGGCGGTCTTCAGCGACGACTTGACCGACTTGTTACGCAGCCGGCGCTTCTCGTTCTGCCGGTTGCGCTTGATCTGGGACTTGATGTTCGCCACGCGACAGCCTCGTCTTGATAGCTCGGGTTGGTCTGCTTCCGCGCTCGACGAGCATGCGTCATCGCCGCGCGAAAAGTCAGGCTACCAGGTCGGCTCGGGCGAGCCAAAACGGCTCAGGCCCAGCCGCTCCGGACGGCCGGCCAACCGTGCGGCGCGGGGTGGCGTGTCGGTCCGCTCTGCCAGACTGCCAGGCCATGAGGACCGACGACTTCTGGCAGCTGATCGACCAGGCCCGCACCGGCGCCGGGGCGGAGTCTGACGCGGTCGCCGCCCGCGCGGTCGCCCTGCTCGCAGAGCGGGACCCGGCGGAGATCGTCGGGTACGCCCAGCACCAGCAGCGGGTGCTCGCCGCGTCCTACCGGGTCGACCTGTGGGGTGCGGCGTACCTGATCAACGGGGGTGCCTCGGACGACGGCTTCGAGTACTTCCGGGGCTGGCTGATGACCCAGGGCCGGGCGGTCTTCGCCCGGGCGGTCGCCGATCCGGATTCCCTCGCCGAGCTGCCGCAGGTCCGCGCCGCGGCGCTCAGCGGCGAGGAGTTCGAGTGCGAGGACATGCTGGCGGCGCCCTGGGAGGCGTACCGAACGGCGACCGCGGCCGAGTTGCCGGCGGACCGGGACCCGGTTCCCGTACCCGACCTGAACGACTTCTGGGACTTCGACGACGAGGAAGAGGCGCGGCGGCGGCTGCCCCGGCTCGCCGCCCTGTTCCTGGAGCCACCGCAGGAGTGACCGGGGAGGACCGGTGTCCCAGGCGACGTGGGAGCATAGAGGGGGCCGGCGTCGTGTCGGCCCGCTCACGTCAGCCGACCAGAACGGACTGCTGTGCCACCGACGCTCGATCCCGGCGCGAACGCTCCTGGTGCCACCGACCCGGCGCGGATCAGGAACTTCTGCATCATCGCTCACATCGACCACGGGAAGTCGACCCTGGCCGACCGGATGCTGCAGCTCACCGGCGTGGTCGACCCCCGGCAGATGCGCGCCCAGTATCTCGACCGGATGGACATCGAGCGCGAGCGCGGCATCACGATCAAGAGCCAGGCCGTACGCATGCCGTGGACGATCCGGGAGGGCGACCGGGCCGGCGAGGCCGCCGTGCTCAACATGATCGACACACCGGGCCACGTCGACTTCACCTACGAGGTGTCCCGGTCCCTCGCGGCGTGTGAGGGCGCGGTCCTGCTGGTCGACGCCGCGCAGGGCATCGAGGCACAGACCCTGGCCAACCTCTACCTGGCGCTCGAGAACGACCTGCACGTCATCCCGGTGCTCAACAAGATCGACCTGCCGGCCGCCCAGCCGGAGAAGTACGCCGAGGAGCTCGCCCACCTGATCGGTGGCGACCCGGCGGACTGCATCAAGGTCTCCGGCAAGACCGGTGAGGGCGTGCCGTACCTGCTGGACGAGATCGTCCGGCAGTTCGTGCCGCCGGTCGGTGCGGCCGAGGCCCCGGCCCGCGCGATGATCTTCGACTCGGTGTACGACGTGTACCGGGGCGTGGTCACCTACGTCCGGGTGATCGACGGCAAGATCGAGGCCCGGGACCGGATCAAGATGATGTCCACCGGCGCGGTGCACGAGCTGCTGGAGATCGGCGTCATCTCGCCCGAGATGGTGAAGGCCGACGCGCTCGGCGTCGGCGAGGTGGGTTACCTGATCACCGGCGTGAAGGACGTCCGCCAGTCCCGGGTCGGCGACACGGTCACCATCAACTCCCGGCCGGCCACCGAGGCGCTCGGCGGCTACAAGGACCCGAAGCCGATGGTCTACTCGGGCCTCTACCCGATCGACGGGTCCGACTACCCGAACCTGCGCGAGGCGCTGGACAAGCTCAAGCTCAACGACGCCGCGCTGACGTACGAGCCGGAGACCTCGGGCGCGCTCGGCTTCGGCTTCCGCTGCGGCTTCCTCGGCCTGCTGCACCTGGAGATCATCCGGGAGCGGCTGGAGCGGGAGTTCAACCTCGACCTCATCTCCACCGCCCCGAACGTGGTCTACCGGGCCATCCAGGAGGACGGCGAGGAGGTCGTGGTCACCAACCCGAGCGAGTACCCGACCGGCAAGATCGCCGAGGTGTACGAGCCGACCGTGCGGGCCACCGTGCTCACCCCGAACGACTACGTCGGCGCGGTGATGGAGCTTTGCCAGGGCCGCCGGGGCAGCCTGCTGGGCATGGACTACCTCTCCGCCGACCGGGTGGAGCTGCGCTACACCCTGCCGCTGGCCGAGATCATCTTCGACTTCTTCGACCAGCTCAAGAGCCGTACCAAGGGGTACGCCTCGCTGGACTACGAGCCCGCCGGCGAGCAGTCGTCCGACCTGGTCAAGGTGGACATCCTGCTGCACGGCGAGCCGGTGGACGCGTTCAGCGCCATCGTGCACAAGGACAAGGCGTACACCTACGGCACCACGATCGCGGCGAAGCTGCGCACCCTGATCCCGCGCCAGCAGTTCGAGGTGCCCATCCAGGCCGCCATCGGCAGCCGGGTGATCGCCCGGGAGACGATCCGCGCCATTCGCAAGGACGTGCTCGCCAAGTGCTACGGCGGTGACATCAGCCGTAAGCGAAAGCTGTTGGAGAAGCAGAAGGAAGGCAAGAAGCGGATGAAGATGGTGGGCCGGGTGGAGGTCCCCCAGGAGGCCTTCATCGCCGCGCTCTCCTCCGACTCGGGAGACGGCAAGCCCGCCGGCAAGAAGTAGCCGCACCGTCCGCCGACGCACGGCCGGCGCCCCGCCATGGTGACCCGTACCCCGGGTCGCGCGCGGGGCGCCGGCCGTTTCGCGTACCCGTCGGTTTGGGTTCTCCGCGGCCCGGGAACTTACCGGTCACGACAGGAACCACGCAGGACGTGGGTAACTTCTTGGGAGGAGACGACCATGACCATCACGGGCATCATCTCCGCGCTGATCGTTGGTCTGATCATCGGCGCTCTGGGTCGCCTGGTCGTTCCGGGGCGCCAGGGAATGCCGATCTGGCTGCACATGGTGATCGG
This sequence comes from Micromonospora sp. NPDC048999, assembly GCF_040649295.1. Taxonomy (NCBI): domain Bacteria; kingdom Bacillati; phylum Actinomycetota; class Actinomycetes; order Micromonosporales; family Micromonosporaceae; genus Micromonospora; species Micromonospora sp. NPDC048999. The sequence continues at coordinate 46,352 of NZ_JBEZFI010000027.1, forward strand.
TGTGGGGGCCGCGTTGCTCGGCACCGTGCTCGCTCGGGCCGGGGGTTTCGCCGACACCGCTGGCATCGACTGGCGTGAGCTGCTGCTTCAGGTGGTGCTGGCCGCCATCGCGGTGGCCCTGGTGTCCGGCGTGGGCCGCCGGCGCGGCGTCTCGCGCTACTGACCCCCGAAACGCGCCCAGCGGGGCGCCCGACCGTCAGGTCGGGCGCCCCGTCGGCGTCCGGAGGTCCGGTTGACCGCATCAGATTCGCCTGGCCGGCACTCCTGTCGCATCGATGGGTGTTGCGATACGGTCGCACGTCATCCCGCTCTTCCTGATGATCCAGCGGCTCGGGCTCTACAACACCCTGCCCAGCCTGATCCTGACCTACCTCGGCTTCTCGCTGCCGTTCGCGGTCTGGATGCTGCGCGGCTTCGTGGCCGCGGTGCCGAAGGAACTGGAGGAGGCCGCGGCGATCGACGGGGCCAACCGCGTCCAGACCTTCCGCCGGATCCTCTTCCCGCTGGTGGCGCCCGGCCTGGTGGCGACCAGCATCTTCTCCTTCATCACGGCCTGGAACGAGCTGATCTTCGCGTTGACCTTCATCAACGACCAGCACCGGTACACCCTGCCGGTGGCGATGACCTTCTTCTTCGGCCGGGACGACACCGCCTGGGGCTCGGTGATGGCCGCCTCCACGCTGTTCACCCTGCCGGTGATCGTGTTCTTCCTGCTGGTGCAGCGCCGGATGGTCGCCGGCCTGGTCGCCGGCGCCGTGAAGGGGTAAGGAGGGGCCCTTGTTAACGCCTGCGGTAGAGCAGGGGCCCCTGTTAACGCGGTTTCGGCGGGGGCGGCGGGGGTCCGTACGCTCACTGCCATGACAGGCAGGCTGGCTGCGGTGAACCTCGGCGTGGTTACCGAGGCGGAGTGGGCGGGCGACGCGAGCGGCCGCAGCGGGATCGACAAGCGGCCGGTCGACGGCCCGGTGTCGATCCGGTTCGACGGGGTGGCCGGCGACTTCATCGGGGAGCGCGCCCACCACGGCGGCCCCGACCAGGCCGTGTACGCCTACGCCGAGGAGGACGCCGGCTGGTGGGCCACCGAGCTGGGCCGGGCCCTCCGACCGGGCGCGTTTGGCGAGAACCTCACCACGTACGCGGTGGACGTCACCGGGGCGGTCGTCGGGGAGCGGTGGGCGGTTGGCTCCGCCCTGCTCCAGGTCACCAAGCCACGCACCCCGTGCACCACGTTCGCCGGCTTCTGGGGCGTGCCCGATCTGATCAAGCGGTTCACCGTCCGGGCCGCGCCCGGGGCGTACCTGCGGGTGCTGCGGGAGGGCGAGGCCGGCGCGGGCGACCCGGTCGAGGTGGTGGACCGGCCGGCGCACGGGGTGACCATCGGCGAGGTGTTCCGGGCGACCACTTTGGAGCCCGCGCTGCTGCCCCGGCTGCTCGACGTGCCGGAGTTGCCCGAGCCGCTCCGGGACAAGATCCGCCGCCGGCTCGGCGCCGCCCGCTCCTGACCCCGTGCTGCCGCCTCCGCGGCCGACCCCGGCTCGGGTCGGGCCGACACCCGGCCCCGGGGGCAGCAGGCCGGCACCGGCCGCGGATCAGGCCGGCCCGGTCGGTCAGGTGTCGGCGAAGACCTCCGCCAGCACCTCGGTCGAGGCCGCCCGGCCGTCGCGCACCCTGTCCCAGGTGCCGTGCTTGGCGGTCCACTCCAGGTCACCGAAGCGGACCAGCTTCACGCCGTGGTCGTCGGCGTGTGAGACCAGCCAGTGCGCGTACCGCCAGCCGTTTCGGCTGTTGGTCGCCGGGACGGTGAAGTCGGTGAGGTCGGTTGGCGCGGTGAGGTCGTGCAGGCCCCAGTCCAGGGCCAGGCTCTCGACCAGGGCGGCCGCCGCGGCCGGGCCGCGCATCGAGGGCGTCGAGCCGACCGTGCAGGCCACCGCGCCGGTGGCGTGGCCGAGCAATGCGCGGGTGAGCACCTCGGACTCGTCCGCCCACTTCTCGTACGCCTCGGGGTAGGCCGACCGCTGCACCCGCTGGGCCGCCTCGGTGACCCGCATCTTCTCCCAGCCCTTGACCTTCTTCAGCGCGGTGTAGAACGCGTTCGCCGCGAAGCGTGGGTCCTGTACCTGCTCGGGGGTGCCCCAGCCCTGGCTCGGGCGCTGCTGGAACAGGCCCAGCGAGTCCCGGTCGCCGTGCGCGATGTTGCGCAGGTGCGACTCCTGGTAGGCGGTGGCCAGCGCCACCACCACGGCCCGTTCGGGCATCCGCCGCTGTGCGCCGATCGCCGCGATGGTGGCCGCGTTGGCCATCTGTTCGGCGCTCAGCACGACCTCGCCGTCGGCCTGCACCGTGCAGGTGCGGCTGGCCATCATCGGAAGGCGAAGGTGCTGCCCGATCTGCTTGGTGACGAACCAGATGCCGAGCAGCGCCGCCACGGCCACCACCACACCAGCTGCCATGATCGCTGTCCGAGTTCGCACCCGCACCTCCTGCCCCGACAGTCCGACCAGCGTACGTCTCCCGACGGGTGGTCCGGGTCGGCCGACCGGCCTCCTCCCGACGTGTCACCGACCGGCCACCGACCGCACCCGCCCGTCCCGGTGTCCGGTCCTAGCTCGCGCTCTCTGCCGGACCACCGTCGACAGCGGCCACCCATCCTGCCAATCGCTTTTCGCGGAACGCCGCCACGCCCTCCCGGCCCTCGTCGGAGAGGAAGTACCCGGTGGAAACGGCGCCCAACTCGGCGATCTCCGCCCGTAGGTCGGTGGCGGACGGCCGGCGCAGCAGCTCCTTGGCGCCGGCGAGGGCCTTCGGCGCGCCTCGCACCAGCGAGGCGCAGTAGCGTGCCACCGCCTCGTCCAGTTCCTCCGCCGGCACGGCGGCGGTGACCAGGCCGATCTCGGCGGCCCGCCGGCCGTCGAAGGTGTCGCCGGTCAGGTACAGCTCGGCGGCGGCCCGGGAGTGCAGCCGGGGCAGCACGGTTGCCGAGATCACCGCCGGGATCACCCCGATCCGGACCTCGGTGAACGCGAACGTCGCCTCCTCGGCGCAGACCGCCAGGTCGGCCGCGGCGATCAGGCCCAGCCCGCCCGCCCGGGCCGGCCCGGCCACCTTCGCCAGCACCGGCTTGGGGCACTCCCGCACCGCCACCAGCACGTCGCCCAGCATGCCCGCCGGCACCGTCCCGCTGGCGTACGCGGCGGCGGTCTCCTTCAGGTCGGCCCCGGAGCAGAAGACTGGGCCGGTGTGGTCCAGCACGATCGTCCGGACGGCGTCGTCGGCGACCGCGGCGGCCAGCCCGGCCAGCAGCTCGGTCATCAGCAGGGTGGAGAGGGCGTTGCGGTTGTGCGGGCTGTCCAGGGTGAGGGTGGTCACCCCACGCGCCGTGGCGACCCGCACGAGAGCATCCGGAGAGGTCATGCCGGGCACACTAGTGGCCATGCCCGGCGCTCTTCCAGAAGGCGAACCCGTCCCGGTCGACGGGTCGCTGCCCACTGCCGCCCTGTCTACCGTCGGCGCGCGCGGCTTCGGGGTGTATGTGCACGTCCCGTTCTGCGCCAGCCGCTGCGGCTACTGCGATTTCAACACCTACACGTCGGCCGAGTTGGGCGGCGGAGCCAGCCGCGAGTCGTACGCCGAGACCGTGCTGGCCGAGCTGGCGCTCGCCGGCCGGGCGCTGGGCGACACCCCGCCGCCCCGGGTGGACACCGTCTTCGTGGGCGGCGGTACGCCCACCCTGCTCCCCGCCGACGACCTGGCCCGGATCCTGGACGGCATCGACCGCACCTGGGGGCTGGCCGCCGACGCCGAGGTGACGACCGAGGCCAACCCCGAGTCCGTCACGCGTGAGTCGCTAAAGGCGCTGCGGGCGGCCGGCTACACCCGGATCTCGCTGGGCATGCAGTCTGCCGCGCCCGGCGTGCTGGCGGTCCTGGACCGGCAGCACAGCGCCGGCCGGGCCACCACCGCTGCTCTGGAGGCGCGGGACGCCGGGTTCGACCACGTGAACCTGGACCTGATCTACGGCACGCCGGGGGAGCGCGCGGAGGATTTCGCCGCCTCGCTGGACCAGGTGGTGGCGGCGGGCGTGGACCACGTCAGCGCGTACGCCCTGATCGTGGAGGAGGGCACCCGGCTGGCCGCCCGGATGCGCCGCGGTGAGCTGGCGTACCCGAGCGACGACGTCGCGGCGGACCGCTACCTGGCCGCGGAGGCCGCCCTCGACGCGGCCGGCTTCTCCTGGTACGAGGTCTCCAACTGGGCCCGCTCCGAGGCGGCCCGGTGCCGGCACAACCTGCTCTACTGGGCCGGCGGCGACTGGTGGGGCCTCGGCCCGGGGGCGCACAGCCACGTCGGCGGGGTGCGCTGGTGGAACGTCAAGCACCCCACTGCGTACGCCGGACGCCTGGCCGCGGGGGAGTCACCCGGCCTGGCCCGGGAGGTGCTCACCCCCGACGAGGCGCACATGGAGGACGTGATGCTGCGGCTGCGGCTCGCCGAGGGCCTGCCGTTGGAGGTGCTGGACGAGGCGGGTCGCGCCGGCGCGCAGCGGGCACTGGCCGACGGTCTGTTGACCGCCGACGGGTACGCGGCCGGCCGGGCCGTGCTCACCCTGCGCGGCCGGTTGCTGGCCGACGCGGTGGTTCGCGACCTGCTGCCCTGAGCGGTGACGGACCCGGCCGACCGCAGGTCGGCCGGGTCACGGTCACTTGATGAAGCTCGCGGACATCGGGTAGCGGTAGGGCTGGCCCTCGTTGGCCTTCATGCCGGCGATGATCCCGAACAGGATCTGGATAACCACCACCGCGATGCTGGGCAGGAAGAGCAGGCACCAGCTCACGAAGAGCAGCACGAACGCGATGATCGACCAGAGGAGCTGGAAGTTCAGCGCGGCGAGGGCGTGGGCCCGGGCGGTGGGCGACTGCGGGCCACGGACCAGGAAGGCGATCAGCGGGGCGACGAAGCCCAGCGGACCGAAGCTGATCAGCGCGCCGGCGGCGCCGCCGAAGTGCGCGATCAGCGCCCAGGTCTTGTCCTCGTTGTTGCCGTAGCCGCCGCCCGGCGGGGGGTAGCCGCCCGGCGGCGGATAGCCACCGGGTGGGGGATAGCCGGGGCCGCTCGGGCCCCCGGACATTGGTGCGGTGGGGGGCTCGTAGCCCGGCGAGGAGCCGTATGGTGCCGACGGCGGGGTGTCGCCCGGCGGCTGGGCGCCGGGCTCTCCCGCTCCGGGGAAGCGAGGTGGTTCAGTCATGGACGTCACGGTAGGTCCCGTTCGCAACGACGCGCCAGAGCGACACCGCTCCGGATGTCCGACTGTTTTGCTCTCGCGGACTGTGCGGTGGGCCGCACCGGAGGTCCGTCGCTGATCATCGCGTCGGTGGGTGCGCCGACGTAGACTGGCACTCGCTACAGTCGAGTGCCAGATGCTCGGTCAGGAGGTGAGGGAGATGGGTCTCGACGACCGCAAGCTCGCAGTGCTCCGCGCGATCGTCGAGGACTACGTCGCCACCCAGGAGCCGGTCGGCAGCAAGGCGCTGGTGGAGCGCCACCAGCTGGGCGTCTCCCCGGCCACCGTGCGCAACGACATGGCCGTCCTGGAGGACGAGGGCTACATCCGGCAGCCGCACACCAGCGCCGGCCGGGTGCCCACCGACCGCGGCTACCGGCTCTTCGTCGACCGGCTCTCCCGGGTCAAGCCGCTGAGCCCGGCCGAGCGTCGGGCCATCGAGCGGTTCCTGGTCGGCGCGGTCGACCTGGACGACGTGGTGCACCGCACGGTCCGGCTGCTGGCCCAGCTCACCCGGCAGGTCGCCGTGGTGCAGTACCCCAGCCTGGCCCGTTCCAAGGTGCGCCACCTGGAGCTGGTGCCGATCTCCACCACCCGGCTGATGGTGGTCATGATCGCCGACACCGGCCGGGTCGAGCAGCGGCTGGTCGAGCTGCCCGGCCCGCTGTCGGCCGACGACGTCACCGACCTGCGTCGGCTGGCCAACGAGAAGCTGGTCGGCAGCCGGCTGTCCGATACCCCACCCCTGGTCCAGGCGCTGGTGGACGAGTCCTCGCCGCACCTGCGCCCGGCCATGGCCACGCTCTCAAGCGTGCTGCTGGAGACGCTGGTCGAGCGGCACGAGGAACGGATCGCGCTGGCCGGCACCGCCAACCTCACCCGAGGTGGCCTGCTGGATTTCCAGGGCTCGCTGCGGCCCATCCTCGAGGCGCTCGAGGAGGAGGTCGTGCTGCTCAAGCTCATCGGTGAGGCCGAGCCGAGCACCACCCGGGTGCTGATCGGCGACGAGAACGAGATCGACAACCTGCGCGCCGCCTCGGTGGTCAGCACCGGGTACGGCCCGGGCAGCGTCATCGTCGGCGGCCTGGGCGTGGTCGGGCCGACCCGGATGGACTACCCCGGCACCATCGCCACGGTGCGAGCCGTGGCACGCTACGTGGGCGAGTTGCTGGCCCAGAACTGACCAGTCAGGGGCGGCGGCCGGCAGGATGCCGGCGACCGGCGCAACGCGAGACGAACATGAGGACACCGAACGCAGTGGCCAGGGACTACTACGGCATTCTCGGCGTCAGCCGGGAGGCCTCCGACGACGAGATCAAGCGCGCCTACCGCAAGCTGGCGCGGCAGTTCCACCCGGATGTCAATCCGGACCCGGAGGCACAGGAGAAGTTCAAGGACATCAACGCCGCGTACGAGGTCCTCTCGGACGATCGGAAACGGCAGATCGTCGACCTGGGCGGCGACCCGCTGGCACCGGGGGGCGGAGGCGCCGGTCCGGGTGGACCGGGCGGTGCCGGCCCGTTCGTCGGGTTCCAGGACATCATGGACGCGTTCTTCGGCGGAGCCGCCGGCGGTTCGCGCGGGCCCCGTCCGCGTACCCGTCCGGGTGCCGACGCGATCCTGCGGCTGGAGCTGGATCTCAACGAGACCGCGTTCGGCGTGGAGGCCCCGCTCACGGTCGACACCGCCGTGCTCTGCACCACCTGCTCCGGCGCCGGGACGGCGGCCGGCACCCACCTCGCGACCTGCGAGGCATGCGGTGGGCGCGGCGAGGTGCAGTCGGTGCAGCGGACCTTCCTCGGCCAGGTGGTCTCCGCCCGGCCGTGCACCGTCTGCCAGGGCTACGGCACCACCATCCCGCACCCCTGCCCGACCTGTGCCGGGGACGGCCGGGTCCGGACCCGCCGCTCGCTGACCGTCAAGATCCCCGCCGGGGTCGAGGACGGCATGCGGATCCGGCTGGCTCAGCAGGGCGAGGTCGGTCCGGGCGGCGGCACGGCCGGCGACCTCTACGTGGAGATCCACGAGCGGCCGCACGACGTTTACTCGCGCAAGGGCGACGATCTGCACTGCCGGGTCACCGTGCCGATGACCGCCGCCGCGCTCGGCACCCGACTGACCATCAAGACGCTGGACAGCGAGGAGACGGTCGACGTCAAGCCGGGCACCCAGCCGGGCAGCACGTTGCGGCTGCGCGCCCGGGGCGTACCGCACCTGCGGGGCACCGGCCGGGGCGACCTCTACGTCCACCTCGACGTCCGTACCCCGACCAAGCTCGACGCCGATCAGGAGCGGATGCTGCGCGAGTTCGCCAAGACCCGGGGCGAGGAGGTCGCCGAGCTGAGCAAGCAGGGCGGCTTCTTCTCCCGGATGCGCGACGCCTTTAACGGGCACGCCTAGCGTGTCGGCACCGCTGTTCCTGGTCGAGGCGCTGCCCACCGGCGACACGCTGACCCTGGACGGACCGGAGGGGCATCACGCCGCCACCGTGCAGCGGCTGCGTGTCGGCGAGGAGCTGCTGCTCGCCGACGGGCGGGGCGGCACCGCCGGCGCGGTGGTCACGGCCGTCGGCCGGGGCACCCTCGACCTGACGGTCACCTCCCAGGGGTACGTCGACGCGCCCGTCCCCCGGCTCGTCGTGGTGCAGGGCATCGCCAAGGGCGAGCGGGGCGAACTGGCCGTGCAGGCGATGACCGAGGTCGGGGTCGACGAGATCGTCCCGTGGGCGGCGTCCCGCTCGGTGGCCCAGTGGCGCGGCGACCGGGGCGTACGGGCCCGGGAGAAGTGGGCGGCCACCGCTCGGGAAGCCGCCAAGCAGGCCCGCCGGGCCTGGCTGCCGGTGGTGGCCGGCACGCCCGACGAGTCCACCGCGACGGTGGCCCGGCGGATCGCCGGGGCGGCCGCCGCGTTCGTGCTGCACGAGGAGGCCGAGGAGCGGCTGACCACCGCTGAGCTGCCGGAGACCGGCGAGATCGTGCTGGTGGTCGGCCCGGAGGGCGGCATCGCTCCGCCCGAGCTGTCCGCGTTTCGCGAGGCCGGCGCCCGTACCGTGCGGCTCGGTCCCTCGGTGCTGCGCACCTCCACGGCCGGCGTGGCCGCGCTCAGCGTCCTCGCCACCCGCCTCGCCCGCTGGTAACCGGCGGCGCTGGCCCCGCCACCCGCCCGGCCTGCCTCGGCCGGCCGGCGCGGGGTCAGCTGCGCAGGTAGGAGGCGCCGTTCAGGTCGACGATTGTGCCGGTGGCCCACTCGGCCTCCGGGCTGGCCAGCCAGTGCACGGCGGCGGCGATCTCCGCGGGCCGGGCGACCCGATTGAACGGGGACTGGGCGCGGATCGCGTCGCCGCGCTCGCCGCTGAGGTGCGTGGTGGTCATGTCGGTCTCCACGAAGCCCGGCGCGACCGTCGCCACCGCGATGCCGTACGGGGCCAGGGCCAGCGCGAGCGACTGGCCGAGCGCGTTCAGCCCCGCCTTGCTCGCCCCGTACGCCGGCTGCTCCGGCTCGCCCCGGAAGGCGCCCCGGGACGACACGTTCACGATTCGGCCGCCCCGCTCGCGCATGTGCTGCGCGGCGCACCAGGTGACGTTGGCGGCCCCGGTCAGGTTGGTCTCCAGGACCAGCCGCCACTGCTCCTGCCACTGCGCGTAGGTGTTGCCGAAGACCGGGTGCGGCAGGTCTCGCGGCCCGAACACGCCGGCGTTGTTGACCAGGACGTCGAGCCCGCCCAGCCGTTCCGCTGCCTCGTCCACCATCGCGCGGACCGCGTCCGGGTCGGTCAGGTCGGCGCGGACCACCACGTGCCCGTCGCCGGGCAGTTCTGCGCGTACCCCCTCGGCCAGTTCCGCCGAGTCCCGATGGTGGATCGCCACCCGGTCACCGCCCGCCGCGAACGCCCGCGCCACCGCGCGCCCGATGCCGCGCGAGGCCCCTGTCACCAAGATCGCCCGAGAAGTCACGCGGACATCATGCCCGCGCTGCCGGTGGGCCCGCGACGCGGTCCGGGCCGCACGCCTTAGCATGCCCGAATGGGAACCGACTGCCTGTTCTGCCGGATCGTCGCCGGGGAGATCCCGGCCACCATCGTGCGGGAGACCGCCACGACCCTCGCTTTTCGGGACATCAACCCCCAGGCGCCCACGCACGTGCTGGTGATCCCGAAGGAGCACTACGCGGACGTGGCCACCCTCGCCCAGGGAGACCCGGCGCTGGCCGGTGAGGTGCTCGCCACGGCCGCCACGGTGGCCGAGGAGGAGGGCCTGCTCGCCGACGGTTTCCGGCTGATGTTCAACACCGGGGCGTACGCCGGCCAGGAGGTCTTCCACGTGCACGCGCACGTGTTCGGCGGCGCGCCGCTCGGCCCGATGCTCTGCCGCTGACGCCGCCCCTAGACTGCCGGCATGATCACGGTGCATGACCGGCTGGGCCGGATGGTGCGGCAGGCGCAGGCCCAGGGCCGGATCCCGGCGGTCTCGGTCGCCCTGCACCGGGCCGACCGGCCGCTCTGGACCTGCGCGGTCGGCGGGACCGGCAACGCCACCCCGCTCGACTCCGACACGGTGTTCCGGATCGGCTCGGTCACCAAGACCTTCACCTCCGTGCTGGTGATGCAGTGCCGGGACGACGGGCTGCTCGACCTGGACGACCCGATCGGGCGGCACCTCGACCTGCCGGCACACGGCGAGCTGACCGTACGCCGGCTGCTGTCGCACACGGCGGGCCTGCAGCGTGAGCCGCACGGCGACGTCTGGGACACGCTGCGGGTGCCCGGCGTGGCCGAGCTGATCGCCGACCTGGACCGGGTGGAGCGGGTGCTGCCGACCGGCCGGCGCTACCACTACTCGAACCTCGGGATGTCCCTGCTCGGCGAGCTGGTGGCCCGACTGCGGCGCGGCACCTGGGCGGAGGCGCTGGCCGATCGGGTGCTCGCACCGCTCGGGCTGACCGCCACCGGCCTCACCCCGGGCGACCGGGCGGCGACCGGGTTCCTGGTCGACGCGTACTCCGACGAGGCACGGCCGGAGCCGCCGACCGACTTCGGCGGGGTGGCCCCGGCCGCGCAGCTGTGGAGCACCGCGCCGGACATGGCCCGCTGGGCGGCCTTCCTGGCCGATCCGGCCGCGCTGGACCCGGCCGGCTCGGTGCTGGCCCCGGCCACCCTCGACGACATGCGCTGGGCGCTCACCACCACCGACGAGACGCTCTGGGCGGCCGGCTTCGGGTTGGGCCTGATCCTGGTGCCACAGCCGGGGCGGGTGATGCATGTGGGACACGACGGGGCGATGCCCGGTTTCCTGGCCGCCGTCTACGGCCGGCGAGGCGGGGACGGCACGGCGGGCGCGATGGGCTGCGCGGTGCTCGGCTCCTCCGGCACCGGCGTGGAGGTGCTCGACCTGCCGCACCGGCTGCTCGCCGCCGCCGCCGAGCACGACCCGGCCGACATCGAGCCGTGGCGCCCCGGCCAGCCCGCCCCGGAGCACCTGCGCGGGATGCTGGGCCGCTGGTGGGGCGAGGGCTTCGAGTGCGTGTTCTCCTGGCACGACGGGGCGCTGCGGGCCCGCGGCGCCGACGATCCGGCCGGCAAACCGCCGGCGGTGTTCGCGCCGCTGCCGGATCGGCCGGACGTGTTCCGCACCGTCGCCGGCCGCGAGGTGGGTGAGCTGCTTCGGCTGACCCGGGACGAGCGCGGCGCGGTGGTCCGGATGCACTGGGCCACCTACCGCTTCACCCGCGACCAGGAGACCTTCGACGGGTACGACTTCCGCACCGGTAGTTGATCTCCTGCCGCCGGCTGGGTGGCGGTTCCGGCGGGCTGCGCCCGCCGGAAATGGCCAAGGTGCAGCCGCTGTTGAACCGATACGATGGGTGGAACCGTACGCCGCGCCAGTAGGGCCCGGCGCCGAGATTGGAAGCAGGTGGCGCAGGGCCTGACGGCCCGACCTATGACCGGCACCCCACCTCCCGACCCGCCCCGGGTGCAGACCAGGATCACGGTCCCCGACCAGAAGATCATGGTGAACCTGCTCGGCGCGGGCGACGAGATCCTGCGGCTCGTCGAGCGTTCGGTCAACAGTGACGTCCACGTGCGGGGCAACGAGATCACCATCACCGGCGCGCCCGCGGACAACGCCCTCGCCGAGCGCCTCTTCAGCGAGCTGCTCGAACTCATCGAGAAAGGTCAGACCCTGACCACTGACGCCGTCCGGCGTACCGTCGGCATGCTCGAGCAGGGCAGCACCGAGCGGCCCGCCGAGGTCCTGACGCTCAACATCCTCTCCCGGCGCGGCCGCACCATCCGTCCCAAGACGCTCGGGCAGAAGCGCTACGTCGACGCGATCGACGCCAACACGATCGTCTTCGGCATCGGTCCCGCCGGCACCGGTAAGACCTACCTGGCCATGGCGAAGGCCGTGCAGGCGCTGCAGGCCAAGCAGGTCAACCGGATCATCCTCACCCGGCCGGCGGTCGAGGCGGGGGAGCGGCTGGGCTTCCTGCCCGGCACCCTGAACGAGAAGATCGACCCGTACCTGCGCCCGCTGTACGACGCGCTGCACGACATGCTCGACCCGGAGTCCATCCCGAAGCTGATGGCGGCCGGCACGATCGAGGTGGCGCCGCTGGCATACATGCGGGGAAGAACGTTGAACGATGCGTTCATCATTCTGGACGAGGCGCAGAACACGACGCCCGAGCAGATGAAAATGTTTCTCACCCGGCTCGGCTTCGGTTCCAAGATCGTGGTCACCGGTGACGTCACCCAGGTGGACCTCCCCGGCGGCACGACCAGTGGCCTGCGGGTGGTCCGGGAGATCCTGAGTGACGTCGAGGACGTGCACTTCGCCCAGCTTTCCAGCTCCGACGTGGTCCGCCACACGCTGGTGGGCGAGATCGTCGACGCATACGCCCGCTGGGATGCCGAGCGGGAGAACCAGCAGGCGCAGGGCGTGCACGCCGTGCCCGGGCGGACCGCCCAGGGCGGCCGGGCCGGCCGGCGCCGCTAATTCACCAGAGGAAGACAGTTGTCCATCGAGATCGCCAACGAGTCCGGTGTCGCGGTCGACACCGACGCCGTGCTCGCCGTCGCCCGGCACGCCCTCGACGAGATGGGGGTCAATCCGCTCGCCGAGCTTTCCGTGCTGCTGGTCGACATCGACTACATGTCCGAGCTGAACCACCGCTGGATGGGTGGTGACGGCCCGACCGACGTGCTCGCCTTCCCCATGGACGAGGGCAGCGTCGACCACGGGCCGGGGGAGAACGCCCCGACCGGTGGTGAGCCGGCGCTGCTCGGCGACATCGTGCTCTGCCCCGAGGTGGCGGCCAAGCAGGCGGCCACGGCGGGCCACTCGGCCGCCGACGAGCTGCACCTGCTCACCGTGCACGGGGTGCTGCACCTGCTCGGCTACGACCACGCCGAGCCGGAGGAGGAGCGGGAAATGTTCGGTCTCCAGGCCCGACTGCTGGCCAGCTGGCGGTCGACCCGGTCGAAATGATGACCACCCTGGCGGCCGGCAGCGATCCTGCCAATCTGCCCGACCTGCAGCTCCTCGCTCTCGCGGCGGCGCTGGTGGTGTTCGCCGGCCTCATCGCGATGACTGAGGCGGCGCTGGCCGCGGTCTCCCCGGCCCGGGCCGCCGAGCTGGCCCGGGACGGGGCGCGCGGCGCTCGTACCCTCCAGGCGGTCGCCGGTGACGTGGTCCGCCACCTCAACCTGCTGCTTCTGCTCCGGCTGCTGGCCGAGCTGACCGCCACCACGCTGGTCGCGCTGGTGGCGGTGGACACGTTCGGCGCCGGCTGGCGGGCCGCTCTGGTCACCGCCGGGGCGATGACCGTGGTCAGCTTCGTGGTGGTCGGTGTCGCGCCGCGTACCCTCGGCCGGCAGCACGCGTACCCGGTGGGCCGCGCGGTCGCCCCGCTGGTGCGCTGGCTGGGCCGGGCGCTGAACCCACTCGCGTCGCTGCTGATCCTGATCGGCAACGCGGTGACCCCCGGGCGCGGCTTCCGGGAGGGGCCGTTCGCCACCCAGGTGGAGCTGCGCGAGCTGGTCGACCTGGCCGAGCAGCGGGGCGTCGTCGAGCACGGCGAACGCCAGATGATCCACTCGGTCTTCGCCCTCGGCGACACCATCGCCCGTGAGGTGATGGTGCCGCGCACCGAGATGGTGTGGATCGAGGAGGGCAAGACGCTCGCCCAGGCGCTGGCGCTCTTCCTGCGCTCCGGCTTCTCCCGGATCCCGGTGATCGGCGACAGCGTGGACGACGTGCTTGGCGTGCTCTACCTCAAGGACCTGATCCGGCACACTCAGGGCGGGGACCCCCACACCGCCCAGCTTCCGGTGGCGGAGCTGATGCGCCCGGCGACCTTCGTGCCCGAGTCCAAGCCGGTTGACGACCTGCTCTCCGAGATGCAGGCGGCCCGTAACCACCTGGTCATCGTCGTGGACGAGTACGGCGGCACCGGCGGCCTGGTCACGATCGAGGACATCCTGGAGGAGATCGTCGGTGAGATCACCGACGAGTACGATGTCGAACGCCCGCCGGTCGAACGCCTGGCGGACGGGGCCGTGCGGGTGACCGCCCGGCTGCCGGTGGAGGACCTGGGCGAGCTGTTCGACACCGAACTGCCCACCGATGAGGTGGAGACGGTCGGCGGCCTGCTCGCGCAGGCGCTCGGCCGGGTGCCGATCCCCGGCGCCGAGGCCGAGGTGGCCGGGCTCCGGCTGATCGCCGAGGGCACCACCGGCCGGCGTAACCGGATCGACACCCTGCTGGTGAGCCGGGTCGCGCCGGGCGACGAATCCGACAGCGCGGGGCGCGGCGAGCAGGCCGGGTCCCGCGGCAATCAGAACCGTTCCAAGGAGAGGCAACCCGCCGATGCCTGAGTCACCTGCCGTGCCGGCCGCCCGGCCCACCCCGTCCGACCCCGCCGCGCTGAGCGCCGAGGACGGCAAGCTGGTCGTCCTGGCCCGGGGCGCGCGTGGCCGGGTCGGAGCCGTGGAGGGTGCGGCGGTCCGTGACCAGGACGGCCGGACGTACGCGGCGGCCAGCGTGGCGCTGCCGTCGCTGACGCTGACGGCGCTCCAGCTCGCGGTCGCCTCGGCGGTCGCCGCAGGGGCCAGCCGGCTGGAGGCCGCCGTGGTGGTGACCGAGGCCTCGACGCTGGACGGTGCCGGGCACGCCGCGGTCCGGGACCTTTCCGTCGACGCGCCGATCCACGTGGCCGCGCCGAACGGCACCGTCCTCGGCACGGTGGTCGCGTGAGTGACATGGAGCAGCGTCCCTACCGTGCGGGTTTCGCCTGTTTCGTCGGGCGGCCCAACGCCGGCAAGTCGACGCTGACCAACGCGATCGTCGGCACCAAGATCGCGATCACCTCGAACAAGCCGCAGACCACCCGGCACGTCATCCGGGCCGTGCTGCATCGGCCGGACTCGCAGCTCGTCCTGGTCGACACTCCGGGCCTGCACCGGCCTCGTACGCTGCTCGGCGAGCGGCTGAACGACCTGGTGCGGGAGACGTGGAGCGAGGTCGACGTGATCGGCCTCTGCATCCCGGCGAACGAGCCGATCGGCCGGGGCGATCGGTTCATCACCGGTGAGCTCGCCAGCCTCAAGGCGACAGTGCTGGCGGTGGTCACCAAGACCGACCTGGTGGACCGGAAGCGGCTGGCCGAGCAGCTCCTCGCGGTGAGTGAGTTGGGCGACTTCGCCGACATTGTGCCGGTGAGCGCGGTTTCCGGCCACCAGGTGGACACCCTGGTCGACGTGATGACCGGCTACCTGCCGGAGTCGCCGCAGCTCTACCCGGACGACATGCTCACCGACGACCCGGAGCAGGTGCTGGTCGCCGAGCTGATCCGCGAGGCGGCCCTCGAAGGCGTCCGGGACGAACTGCCGCACTCCATCGCCGTGGTGGTGGAGGAGATGATCCCGGAGGGCCGGCTCACCAAGATCTACGCCGACGTGTACGTCGAGCGGCCGAGCCAGAAAGCGATCGTGATCGGTCACCGGGGTAGCCGGCTGAAGGAGGTCGGCACCACCGCCCGTAAGCAGATCGAAGAGCTGCTCGGCACGCGGATCTATCTCGATCTGCACGTCCGGGTGGCCAAGGACTGGCAACGCGACCCGAAGCAGCTGCGCAAACTGGGCTTCTGACCGCCCGACCGCCGACCGCCGGTTCCGGACATCGGGGCCGGCGGCTCGCTTTTCGGACTGATCCGGAACGGTCGGCACTATGGGATGTTTCACTTACAGCCCGGTCTGCTCGCCGTTTCACCCGCTGGGGTCGGAGGGTAGGGGAAGCGTTGTGATGCCCTTGCCCCCGGACCAAGCTGCAGGCTGATGCGAAACCGATACCTGGATCTGCTCCGTTTCCTGGCCATCGTGCGAGTCGTCGTCTACCACGTCGTCGGATCGGCGGCCCTGACGCTGATCTTCCCGGCGATGTCGGTGATGTTCGCGCTCGCCGGCTCACTGATGGCCGCCTCGCTGGACCGAACCGGCCCGCCGGCCGTGCTGCGCCGGCTGCGTCGCCTGCTGCCGTCGCTGTGGGTGGTCGCCGCGATCTTCGTGCCGGCCATGCTGCTCACCGGTCTGCCGCTCACCCCGAAGGTGCTGCTCTGGCTCTTCCCGGTCAGCGACCCACCGGCCAACCACTGGGGCGCGCTGGCCCTGAGCCCCATCTGGTACCTCCGGGACTACCTGTGGTTCGTGCTGGCCTCGCCGTTGGTGCTGTGGCTGTTCCGCCGGGCGCCGCTGCCCACCATCCTCGCCCCGTATGCGTTGCTCGTGCTGATCGAACTGGGCGTGTACCGGAACCCGCCGACCGTGCTGCGCGAGTTCGGCCTGTACTTCGGCGCCTGGCTGCTCGGCTTCGCCCACCACGACGGCATGCTCCGTCGGCTCAGCAACCGGGTGCTGGTGCCCATCGTGCTCGTCGTCGGCGCCGCCGGGCTGTCCTGGATCTTCACCCACCCCGGCTCGCGCGGCTACGACCTGAACGACATCCACCTCGGCAACGCCCTCTGGTCGGCCGCGTTCATCCTGGTGGCGATCGGCCGGGCCCCGGCCGACGCGGCCTGGGTCGACCGCATCCCGGTGCTGGGTCGGGCGGTCACCGTGCTGAACCGGCGCGCGTTGACCGTCTACCTGTGGCACATGTCGTTCGTGGTGGCGCTCACCCCGCTGGTCGGTCTGGTCGGCTGGACCCCGCGCGACCCGCTCGGCCTGGCGATCCGGGTGGTGCTGGTGTTCGCCCTGGTCGGCGTGGTCACCCTGCTGTTCGGCTGGGTCGAGGACGTGGCGGCCCGGCGTACGCCGCAGCTGATCCCCGGCCGGCGCCGGCCGGCCCTGGCCGAGCGCGCGGCGGCCGCCCCGGCCAGCCCCGCGCCCGCCGGCGCCGAGGCCGAGCTGGCGGCGGCCGGGGCCTCCCACCCCACCACTGCGCCCCGGCTTCCCAGCCCCCGGCGTGCTGCCGATCGGGCCGGTCGAGGGGCCTGACGCATGGCTGGTCAGCGACGGCTGATCGTGAGGTCGCCGCTGCCGGTGCTGATGTCCAGCAGCAGGGCGGCGGTCGGGTCGTCGGTCACCGCCAGGGAGGTCTCGCCCGAGCCGGTGCTGGTCCGCACCCGGTACCGGCCGTCCGGCACGGCCAGCTCCACGTTGCCGCTGCCGGTGTGCACCCGGGCCGAGGCCGGCTGGTCCAGCTCGACGGTCACATCACCCGAGGAGGTTTCCGCGTCCACCCCGGCGGCCAGCCGCCGCGCCTCGACATCGCCGGAGGAGGTGTGCAGCCGGACCGCGCCGGTCGCGTCGTCCACGGTGATGTCCCCGGAGCCGGTCTCGGCGCTGACGTCGCCGTGTGCCGCCGTCACGCTGACGTCGCCGGAGCCCAGCTTGACGTCCACCGCGCCGACCTGGCTCAGCGTGATGTCCCCGGAGCCGGTCTCGCCGCGTACCGTCACGCCCTCGGGAGCGGTCACCTCCCAGGAGACGCTGCAGCGGTTGCCGCAGCCGGTGTCCAACACCAGCTCGTCTCCGGTGATCCGGTAACCGGTGTCGGGTTGAGTGCCCTGGTAGCGGACCTTCCGCTTGATCCGTACGTCGGTGGCGGCCCCGGACCCGCGCACCGTCACGTCGCCCGAGCCCGGCCGTACGGTGATTCGGGTGATCTTCACCGCCTCGATGTTGTCGTAGGTCAGCTCGCTGAACGACAGCGTGTCGCACCCGGACAGGAGGACCAGGGCGGCTGCGGCGGTGGCGGCGACGGCGGTTCGATGCTGAGGCATGGCCAGCACGCTACGGCCGGCCGTCGGGTCGGCACATCCGGGTCCGAGCGCCGATCGACCCCGAACCGACCCTGAGATGGCACCCCGAGGGAGAATGACCGGATGGCCGGGTACCGCCGACAGCTCTACCGCGACGACGCGGTGGTGCTGCGCGTACAGAAGCTGGGCGAGTCCGACCGGATCATCACCCTGCTCACCCGCCGGCACGGCCGGCTGCGGGCGGTGGCCCGGGGCGTCCGGCGCACCACCAGCAGATTCGGTGCCCGGCTGGAGCCGTTCGGGCACGTCGATCTCCAGCTCGCCGGCGATCCCAAGGGCAACCAGGGCAGCTCGCTGCACACCGTCAGCCAGGTCGAGGGGATCGACCTCTACGGCAAGCGGTTCCTCGGCGACTACCCCCGATACACGGCGGCCAGCGCGATCGCCGAGACCGCCGAGCGGCTCACCCCGGTCGAGCGGGAGCCGTCGCTGCGGTTGTTCCAGCTCACCCTCGGCGCGCTGAAGTCCCTGGCCCGGGGCGAGCACGCCACCACCCTGGTGCTCGACGCCTACCTGCTGCGCGGGATGACGCTGGCCGGCTGGGCGCCCGCGTTGACCGCCTGCGCGGTCTGCGGCACCCCGGGGAAGCACCGGGCGTTCTCCGTACCGGCCGGGGGCGCGGTCTGCCCGGACTGCCGGCCGCCCGGGGCCGCCCACCCCGCCCCGGCCACCGTCGACCTGATGTCCGCGCTGAACACCGGCGACTGGACGTACGCGGACGCCACCGAGACCGCGGTACGCCGGGAGTGCAGCGGCCTGGTCGCGGCACACCTCCAGTGGCATCTCGAGCGCGCGCTACGCTCGCTGCCGCTGGTCGACCGGGGTGCCGGCACCGGGCCCACCCCCGCCGGCGCGAACAGGGAGACTGCGTAAGTGATTCGATCGACGAGGGCCGTCCGGCGGGAGCCGGTGCCACCGACTCCGCACCCGTCCGGCGCCCGGCCGCCGGCCCTGCCGGCCGCGGCGCTGCCGAAGCACATCGCGGTGGTGATGGACGGCAACGGCCGCTGGGCCAAGGAGCGCGGGCTGCCCCGGACCCAGGGCCACGAGCAGGGCGAGCACAGCCTCTTCGACACCATCGAGGGCGCGATCGAGCTGGGCATCCCCTACCTGTCGGCGTACGCCTTCTCCACCGAGAACTGGCGGCGCTCGCCGGACGAGGTCCGCTTCCTGATGGGCTTCAACCGGGACGTCATCCGCCGCCGCCGGGACCAGCTCGTCGACCTGGGCGTCCGGGTGGTCTGGTCCGGTCGGGCCGGGCGGCTCTGGAAGAGCGTGATCTCCGAGCTGCAGACCGCCGAGGAGATGTCCCAGGGCAACTCGACGCTGACGCTGCAGTTCTGCGTCAACTATGGCGGTCAGGCGGAGATCGCCGACGCCGCCGCCGCGATCGCCCGCGACGTGGCCGCCGGGAAGCTCGACCCGGGCAAGGTCAACGAGAAGACCATCGCCCGGTACCTCTACCACCCGGAGGTCCCCGCGGTGGACCTCTTCCTGCGCCCCTCCGGCGAGGAGCGCATCTCCAACTTCCTGCTCTGGCAGAGCGCGTACGCCGAGCTGGTCTTCCTCGACACGCTCTGGCCGGACTTCGACCGTCGCCACCTCTGGTACGCCTGTGAGCTGTACGCCCAGCGGGATCGCCGCTTCGGTGGCGCGCTGCCCAACCCGGTGGCCCCGACGACGTAGCGTCAGGCCGGCACTTCGGTGCGGTCGCCCGCCCAGAGCGTGTGGAACGCGCCTTCCCGGTCCACCCGGCGGTAGGTGTGCGCCCCGAAGTCGTCCCGCAGGCCCTGGATCAGTGCGGCCGGCAACCGAGACGCGCGCAGCCCGTCGAAGTAGGCCAGCGACGATGAGAACGCCGGCGTCGGCACGCCCGCCCGGGCCGCGTCGGCCACCACCCGACGCCAGGCGGGGACCCCGGCGCCGACCTGGTCGGCGAACCACGGGGCCACCAGCAGCGTCGGCAGTTCCGGCTCGGCGTCGTACGCCTGGCGGATCCGGTCCAGGAAGCGGGCCCGGATGATGCAGCCGCCCCGCCAGATGGTGGCCGTGCCGCCCAGGTCGATGTCCCAGTCGTAGTTCTCGCTGCCGGCCCGGATGTGGTCGAAGCCCTGCGCGTACGCGACGATCTTGCTGGCCAGCAGGGCGCGCCGGACGTCCTCGACGAAGGCTTCCCGGTCGTCCACCTGCCACTTCTCGCCGGCGTCTGCGAAGGCGCGGCGGGCGGCGGCGCGCTGGTCGGCGTGGCCGGACAGCGACCGGGCGAAGGTCGCCTCGGCGATACCGGTGATCGGGATGCCCAGGTCCAGCGCGCTCTGCACGGTCCACCGGCCGGTGCCCTTCTGCTCGGCCTGGTCGAGCACCACGTCGACGAACGGCCGGCCGGTGGCCGCGTCGGTGTGCGCCAGCACGTCGGCGGTGATCTCGATGAGGAAGGACTCCAGTTCGCCGCCGTTCCACTGCTGGAAGATGTCCGCGATCTCCGCCGGGCTCGCCGACAGGCCCGCCCGCAGCAGGTCGTACGCCTCCGCGATGAGCTGCATGTCGGCGTACTCGATCCCGTTGTGGACCATCTTGACGAAGTGGCCGGCGCCGTCCGGGCCGATGTGCCGGCAGCACGGGGTGCCCTCGACCTGCGCGGCGATCTTCTCGAAGATCGGGCCGAGCTTGCGGTAGGACTCGTCCGAGCCGCCCGGCATGATGCTCGGGCCGTGCAGCGCGCCTTCCTCGCCGCCGGAGACGCCGGTGCCGACGAAGTGCAGCCCGTGCCCGCGCAGCGCCTCCTCCCGGCGACGGGTGTCGGTGAAGTGCGCGTTGCCGCAGTCGACGACGATGTCGCCCGCCTCCACCAGCGGCACCAGTTCGTCGATCACCGCGTCGGTGGGGCCGCCCGCCTTCACCATGACGATCAGCGCACGGGGGCGCTCCAGCGTGGCGACGAAGTCGGCCATCGATTCCGACGGTACGAAGGTGCCCTCGCCGCCGTGCTCGGTGATCAGGCTGCGGGTGCGTCCGGGCGAGCGGTTGTGCACCGCGACGGTGAAGCCGTGGCGGGCCAGGTTACGGGCCAGGTTGCGGCCCATTACCCCCAGGCCGGTCACGCCGATCTGCGCCGTCGCCTGCGCTGCCATGCGTACCGCCACCTTCCGTCGGGTGCCCGTCCTGCGACCGTATCGTGGTCGGTACGGGCGCGGGCGGGGATATCGACGGCAGGTGAGCGTGGTGTCACTCCTGGTTGGGTGGCATCGTGGCGGTCGGTCCGGCGGCCTTGGCCAGCCGGGCCTTGACGCGGGCGACCTTCTCCGTCATCGCGTCGGTGACTCCGGGGCGTACGTCGGCCTTGAGCACCAGGCTGACCCGGGGTGCCTGGGCGGCGACCGTGTCGACGGCCCGCTTCACCACCGCCATCACC
This sequence comes from Micromonospora sp. NPDC048999, assembly GCF_040649295.1. NCBI lineage: Bacteria > Bacillati > Actinomycetota > Actinomycetes > Micromonosporales > Micromonosporaceae > Micromonospora > Micromonospora sp. NPDC048999. The sequence continues at coordinate 67,360 of NZ_JBEZFI010000027.1, forward strand.
TCGTCCCACTCGCCCTCGACGGTGGTGAACATGGCGTCGGTCCGGTTGGGCAGGCCGGACTCGCGGACCACCCGGACGGCGTCGGCGACCAGGTCGCCCACGGAGTCACCCACGCCGAGCGGGGTGACCGAGAATGCGATCAGCATGCCGCCGATGCTGCCAGTAAATCGGGTGCGGGAGCGGTGGCGGCCGGTTAGCGTACCGGTATGCGTAACTGACGCCCCTTCTTCCGAGCCCCGGTCCGCCGCCCGTTCGTGCCGCGGACCTGTCTGCTCCGGGCGTCCGCATGGTGCTGCACCGCCGTCGTCGCGGTGTTTCCTCTTGATCGGACCCGCCGGGGCCTGCCCATTCGCCGCGCCACCCGGCGCCGGAGACAGTCAGGAGGCCGCGTATGCCTGCCAAGCGCAACCCGAAGAAGTCCCGTACGCCCGCGCCGAAGCCGTCCCTGATGGACGTGACCCCGCCGGACCTCGCCGCGCTGGAGGTGGCGCCCCCGGCCAAGGTGACCCTGCCGGACCGGACCGACACCCCGCCCGCGCCGAAGGCTGGCCCACCGGTCGGCCGGGAGGCCCGGATTTCCGGCCGCGGCCAGCGCGCCGGCCAGAACCGGTTCTACGCCTTCCGGCGCAGCTGAGGTCTCCGGGTGCGGTTGCCGTCACTCCGGCGACGACAACCGCACCCGAAGCCACGGGTCGGGTGGTCAGCCGATCAGTGGGCGGAAGGTGCCGAGCACGATGCTGACGGTCAGCGCAGCGCCGGCCAGCATCGCCGCACCGGCCACCAGCAGACCGTCGGCCCGGGTGAAATGCTGCCGCCGGGCGACCGTACGCGGAATTCCGGCGTCGAAGCCGCGGGCGTCCATCGCCACCGCCAACCGGGTGCCCCGCCGGATCGCCCCGACCAGCAGGGCGAACGCCGTCGACACGAACAGCCGCAGCCGGGCGACCGGATTCCGACCGGCGTCCACGCCCCGGGCCCGGCGCGCCATGCTGATCATCCGCCACTCCTGTTCGAGCAGCGGCACCAGCCGGAACGCGGCCAGCGCGCCGATGGCGAACCGGGCCGGTGCCTTGGCGTTCTGGACCAGCGCGTCGGCCAGGTCGGTGGCGTCGGTGGTGGCGAAGACGACGATCCCGGGCAGCGCCACCGCGAGCATGCGCAGCACCAGCCCCAGCGTGGTGACCAACACGCCCTCGGTGACCAGGATCGGGCCGGCCTCGACCAGCACCCGCCCGGAGCGATCGGCGGCGAACAGCACCAGGGTGACCAGGATGCCGCTGGCGCTGGCCAGCAACGGCCAGGCCCGCCGGGCCAACACTCGGTAGCGGACGCCGAACAGCGGCAGCACGGCCAGCTCGATCGCGATGGCGATTGCCGGGGCCACCGGATCCAGGGTGGCGATCAGGATGAACGAGAAGACCAGCGCGGCGGCCAGTTTCGCCACGGGATTGCGCCGGGCCAGCGGCGCCCCGGGCGCGGCGACCGGCGCCATGCCGATCACGGCCGGTCCCCGCGGTCGGGGCCGCTCACTGGCCGTTGCAGGGTGACGGTGCGGTCGGCCAGCGCGGCGACGAAGTCCGGGTCGTGGGTGACCGCGACGACGCCGTGGCCGGCGTCGCGCAGCTCGGCGAGCAGGTCGACCAGTTCCAGCCAGGTCCGCCGGTCCTGGCCGAAGGTGGGTTCGTCGCAGATCAGCAGGCGGGGTGCGGTGGCCAGCGCGGTCGCCACGCTCAGCCGCCGTGCCTCCCCGCCGGAGAGGGTGTACGGGTTCGCCCCGGCCAACCGGGCCAGCCGCAGCCGCTCCAGCAGCCCGTCCACGGTGGACCGTACCGCCGCTTCGGGCTGGCCGGTCCGGCGCGGGCCGAGCGCCAGCTCGTCGAAGACGGTGTTGGTGACGAACTGGTGCTCCGGGTCCTGGAAGACCGAGCCGATCCGCCGGGCCAGGGCCGGCGCCCGCCAGCGGTGCGGGGCGGTGCCGGCATCCCGGCCGGCCAGCTCGGCGGTGGCGGTGACTGTGCCGGTGCCGGGACGGAGCAGGCCGCCCAGGAGCAGGGCCAGGGTGGACTTGCCGACGCCGTTCGGGCCGAGGACGGCGAGCGCCTCGCCGGCACGTACCAGAAAATCGGTGGGGGCCAGCCGGGGCGGCAGGCCGAGCCGGTCGGCGGTGATCAGCGGCGGTCCGGCCGGCGTGCTGGCGGGTCGGTGCGGCACGGCCCGGTCGGGCACCCAGACCCCGGCGTCGGCGAGCGCGTCGCCGTGCGCCGCGAAGACCGCGGCGGGTGGGCCGTCGGCCCGCACGCCGCCGCCGGGCTCCAGCACGACCACCCGGTCGACCAGCGGTAGTGCCTCGGCGACCCGGTGCTCGACCAGGACCAGCGTGGTGTCGGCGTCGAGGGCGTCCCGGACGGCCTGCCGGATCAGCGTGGCGCCGGCCGGGTCGAGGTTGGCGGTCGGTTCGTCGAGCAGCAGCAGCCCGGGCCGCAGGGCGAGCGCCCCGGCCAGCGCGAGCCGCTGCTGCTCGCCGCCGGACAGCGCGGCGGTGGGCCGGTCCCGGTGGTACGGGAAGCCGACCCGGCGCAGCGCCTCGTCCACCCGGGGCCAGATCTCCTCGCCGGGTACGCCACGGTTCTCGAGCCCGAACGCCACGTCGTCGCCGCAGCGCGCCATCACCAGCTGGGTCTCCGGGTCCTGGAAGACGACGCCGACCCGCTCCCGGGCCTTACGCGGGTCGAGCCCGTCCACCTCGATGGTGCCCTCCTGCTCGCCGGAGTCCTCCGGCAGCAGCCCGGCGAGCGCCGCGAGCAGGGTGCTCTTCCCGGCACCCGAGGGCCCGAGCAGCAACACCCGCTCCCCGGCCTCGACGCGCAGGTCCACCCCGCGCACCGCCCACCGCTTCCGCCCCGCGTGCCGCCACCCGAACCCCCGCAACACCACCGCGCCCATTTTGTTGTCAGACGGCGGGTCGGTTGCGGCCGGCGGGGAAGCGGTCGAGGACGCCGGTGTTGGCCAGGGCACGGGTGAGGTACCAGGCACCGGCACCGGCGATCACGGCGGCGCTCACGATCGTCAGCAGCGCGTACGGGATGCGGTAGGTGACCAGGTCGGTGGCCTTGTTCCAGTAGACGAAGTCGAAGATCGCCGCGGTCAGACCGGTCAGCGCGCCGGCGAGCACGGCGGCCGGCAGGCGGTACGAGCGGTAGCGGAACGCAGCGAAGGCCAGTTCGGCGCCGATGCCCTGCGTCAGACCCTGCACGATGGTGATGCCGCCCCACTGGCTGCCCAGCAGCGCGGAGACGATCGAGGCCACCAGCTCGCAGTACAGCGAGGCGCCGGGCTTGCGGATCACCAGGCCGCCGAGGACCGCCGGCACCAGCCACATCCCGTAGATGAGGGTGTGCGCCGGCGGGAAGAAGGCGAAGGCGGCGCTGGTGGCGCTCCAGACCAGATTCCAGGCCCAGAAGATGACGCCGAAGGCGACGGCGATCACCGAGGCGACGACGATGTCGATCGTGCGCCAGCGGTTGCTGTCGGTGTGAGTCATGAATCGCTCCCAGTCCAGTGGTACGAACCAGGAGAAGACGCACGCCGCGTCCGGTGCCACCGGACGGCGGCGCGGCTGGAGGTCGACCGAACTCCCTGCGCTGGCATTACCCAGATCAGGTTCGAGGGTCTGCGGGCACCGGCCCGCACTCTCAGCGCTGTGCGCTCCCCTGTCGGATGTGAAATTGTCTCCAGACGCTAGCACCGCACCAGGTCGTCGGCCCAGCCGGGAACCGGGGATCGATGTGGCTGGGTAGGCTACCCAATCATGCAGGTCGACGTGCGGGGTCTGACGTTCCAGGTGCGCACGGGCGGCCCACCGGGCGGCGTCCCCGTCCTGCTGTTGCACGGCTTCCCGCAGCACGGCGGCGAGTGGGACGACGTGGTGCCTGTGCTGCACGCCGCCGGGCTGCGCACGTACGCACTCGACCAGCGCGGCTACTCGCCGGGGGCGCGGCCGGCGCCGGTCGAGGCGTACCGGATCCCGGAGTTGGTGGCCGACGCGGCCGGCGTGCTCGACGCGCTGGGCGTGACGGACGCGCACGTGGTCGGGCACGACTGGGGCGCCATCGTGGCCTGGGGGCTGGCGGCGGCGCACCCGGAGCGGGTCCGCAACCTGATCGCCGTGTCGGTGCCGCACCCGGCGGCGATGGCGCACGCGCTCGCCACCGACCCGCGGCAGAAGGCCCGCTCCGCCTACATCGCGTTGTTTCGTAAGCCGGGCAGGGCGGAGAAGGTGCTGCTGTCGCTGCGCGCGACCGCGCTGCGGCGGATGCTCGGCGCAGTGGGCGATGCCGCGCGGGTGGCCCGGTACGCCGACCCGATGCGCGAGCCGGGCGCGCTGACCGCCGCGCTGAACTGGTACCGGGCCATGACCGGGGCCGACCTGAAGGCGGTCGGGCCGGTGGGCGTGCCGACCACGTTCGTCTGGAGCGACCGGGACATGGCGATCGGCCGGACCGCCGCCGAGGCGTGCGCCGCCCACGTCACGGGCGATTACCGCCTCGTCGAGCTGGCCGGCGTCAGCCACTGGATCCCCGACGAGGCGCCCGCCCCGCTGGCCGAGACGATCCTCGCCCGGGTCGTCCGGTGACCGTGACCACCGGGCGACGGACGGAGGAGACATGACGGTGAGCGCCGAGGCTTATCTGACGGTGGTGACCGAGACGATCGGCCGGGTGGCCGCCGGCCAGCGGGAGGGGGTCGGTCGGGCGGCGGACCTGATCGCGGAGTCGCTGCGCGCCGGCGGGGTGATCCACGCGTTCGGCACCGGCCACTCGGAGGCCTTGGCGATGGAGATCGCCGGCCGGGCCGGCGGGCTGGTGCCCACCAACCGGATCGCGCTGCGCGACCTGGTGCTCTACGGCGGTGAGCCGGCCGAGGTGCTCGGCCCGAAGCTGGAACGCGAGCCCGCCGTGGCGCACCGCCTCTACGAACTGGCCCCGGTGCGCCCGCAGGACGTGTTCGTGCTCGCCTCCAACTCCGGTGTGAACGGGGCGATGGTGGAGTTCGCGTCGATCGTCAAGGAGCGCGGGCACGGACTGGTCGCGATCACGTCGGCCGCGCACTCGGCCCGGATGACCTCGCGTCACCCGTCCGGTCGCAAGCTGGCCGACTTCGCCGAGGTGGTGCTCGACAACGGCGCCCCGTACGGCGACGCCACCCTGGCGCTGCCCGGCGGCGGCGCGGTCGGCGCGGTTTCCTCGATCACCGCCGCGCTGCTGGCGCAGCAGATCGTGGCGGAGGTGGTGGCCCGGCTGCTCGCGGTGGGGGAGCGGCCCCCGGTCTACCTGTCGGCGAACATCACCGGCGGCGACGAGCACAACGCCGAGTTGGAGGCCCGCTACGCCGGCCGGATCCGCCGGGGGGCGTGAACCGCCCCGGACCGGGGATAGGCGTTACTGCCGACGGAACTCCTCGCCGGCAGTGCGGCCATGCGGCGGGAGGTGGCGCTTGTCGAAGGAGACCGAGAAGCAGCGTTGGCAGCGCAACTTCGCCGACCTGCTCCAGGAACTGCGGGTGACGCAGACCGGCGTGCAGATCCTCTTCGCCTTCCTGCTCACCCTGCCGTTCAGCAACGGTTTCCCGCGGACCACCGACTTCCAGAAGGACGTCTACATCGTCGCCCTGCTGGCCGCCGCCGCAGCCACCGCGATGATCATTTCGCCGGTCGCCTTCCACCGGGCGCTGTTCCGGCAGGGCCGCAAGCCGGAGCTGGTCCGGTTCGCCCACCGGGTGGCCGTCGGTGGCCTGGCCTTCATGCTGATCGCGATGGTCAGCGCGGTCCTGCTGATCACGGACTTCGTGCTGGGCCGGCCGATGGCCCTGGTGCTGACCGGGGTCACCGGGGCGTGGTTCCTGGCATTCTGGCTGGCCCTGCCGCTGGCCGCCCGGCGCAACTGGGGCGACGCCATCGACGACGAGGACGACACCCCGCAGGTGCTGCCCGGCGACTGACCGCGCCAGTTGCGCCAAATCGGACGCGCAGCGAAGGCTACCTCTGGGTAATACCCGGGGGTAGCGTCGATTTTGTCGAGCACGTCGACGCAGCCGGACCGAGGTCTCCAGGAGGCAGCCGTGACCGCGACACAGAACAGCCGGCCCGATCCCGCAGGCACGTCCGGCCCCACCGGCCAGGTCTCCGAGAAGGAGGCCCGCCAGGTCGCCGAGGCGGCCCGCGAGACAACCTGGGACCGGCCCAGCTTCGGCAAGGAACTCTTCCTCGGCCGGTTCCGCCTCGACCTGATCGACCCGTGGCCGCGCTCCGACCCGGGCGACGTCGCCCGCGCCGAGGAGTTCCTCGGCACGTTCGGGGCGTACCTGGACTCCGAGGTGGACGGCGTCGCCATCGAGCGCGACGCGCACATCCCGGACGAGGTGTTCCACGGGCTGGCCCGGCTGGGCGCCTTCGGCATGAAGATCGACCGGAAGTACGGCGGCCTCGGGCTGAGCAACCTGCACTACTGCCGGGCGCTGATGCGGGCCGGCTCGGTCAGTCCGGCCATCGGCGCGCTGCTCTCCGCGCACCAGTCGATCGGGGTGCCGCAGCCGCTGAAGATGTTCGGCACGCCCGAGCAGAAGCAGCGCTTCCTGCCCCGGCTGGCCGCCGGTGAGGTCTCCGCGTTCCTGCTCACCGAGCCGGACGTCGGCTCCGACCCGGCCCGGCTGGCCACCACCGCCGAGCCTACGGCCGACGGCGCCGGCTACCGGCTCAACGGGGTGAAGCTCTGGGCCACCAACGGCACGGTCGCCACCCTGCTGGTGGTGATGGCCCGGGTGCCGGCCGCCGAGGGGCGGCGCGGCGGGATCACCGCCTTCGTGGTGGAGGGCGACAGCGAGGGCATCACCGTCGAGCGGCGCAACGCCTTCGTCGGCCTGCGCGGCCTGGAGAACAGCCTCACCCGGTTCCACGACGTCTTCGTGCCGAAGGAGAACGTGATCGGCGGCGAGGGCAAGGGGCTCAAGATCGCTCTGACCACGCTGAACACCGGGCGGCTCTCGCTGCCGGCCATGTGCGTCGGCGCCGGCAAGTGGTCGCTGAACGTGGCCCGGGAGTGGGCCGCCGACCGGGTCCAGTGGGGCCGGCCGGTCGGCGAGCACGAGGCGGTCGCCAAGAAGCTGGCCTTCATCGCCGCCACCACGTACGGCATGGAGAGCATGCTCGACCTGTGCTGCCTGCTCGCCGACGACGACCGCAACGACATCCGGATCGAGGCGGCGCTGGTCAAGCTCTACGCCAGCGAGATGGCCTGGAAGATCGCTGACGAGCTGATCCAGATCCGGGGCGGTCGCGGCTACGAGACGGCCGAGTCGCTGGCCGCCCGGGGCGAGCGGCCGGCCGCGGTCGAGCAACTCCTGCGCGACCTGCGGATCAACCGGATCTTCGAGGGCTCCACCGAGATCATGCACCTGCTGATCGCCCGGGAGGCGGTCGACGCGCACCTCTCGGTGGCCGGCGACATCATCGACCCGGACGCCGGGCTCGGCCGCAAGGCCAGGGCGGGTGCCCGGGCCGGCGTCTTCTACGCGAAATGGCTGCCCACGCTCGCCGTCGGTCGGGGGCAGGCGCCCGGGGCGTACGCCGAGTTCGGCCTGCTCGCCGGGCACCTGCGGCACGTCGAGCGCGCCTCCCGCAAGCTGGCCCGGTCCACCTTCTACGCGATGTCCCGCTGGCAGGGGAAGATGGAGCGCAAGCAGGCGTTCCTCGGCCGGGTGGTGGACATCGGCGCGGAGCTGTTCGCGATGTCCGCGGTCTGCGTACGGGCCATCGCCGAGCGGCCGGAGCACCCGGAGCACGTCGAGCTGGCCGACCTGTTCTGCCGGCAGGCCCGGCTGCGGGTCGACGAGCTGTTCACCGCGCTCTGGTCCAACACCGACTCGCTGGATGTGACGGCCGCGAAGCGGATTCTCGCCGGCCGGTACGCCGCGCTGGAGGACGGGGTGGTCACCCCGCCGGCCGACCACCCCTGGGTGGCCCCCTGGCAGCCCGGCCCCTCCACGGCGCAGGACGTCCGCCGCCGCATCCCACCCCAGCGGTGACCTCGGCCGTCCGGCACAGAGTGTGACTGTGTTGAACGGTATGCCTCCGGGTCATGAATGTGACTCACAGGCATACCGCTCACCAAGGCAAGCTGCTCAGAACAGCCGGGTCAGCGAGCGGCGATCGCCCAGGCCAGCACGCCGGCCAGGATGAGCCCGTTCAACGCGGCCAGCACCAGGTACGCGACGGGCGGGATCTTGCGGCCCTTGCGCACGAAGCTCACCAGGACGCCCGCGTACACCAGCAGCAGCATGGCGACGGCGATCAGGAAATACAGCACCGCCACACCTTAGCGGCCGGCCTTCAGGCCGAGTCTGCCCAGTTCCAGGGCGGCGAGCGCGTCGACGGTCGCGTCGTCGCCGCGCCGCCACGCCTCGGCCACGTCGGGGGCGATCCGGGCCAGTCGCCCGAGCGGCTGACCGGCGAGCGCGCGCAGGGCCAGCAGGTCCCGCCCGGCGGGGGCGGTCGCGAGGGCCTTCGCCGCGCCGGCGCGGCGGATCCAGCGCAGCCGCAGCGGCAGCCAGCCGACGAGGACCAGGCCGAGCGGGAGGATCAGCACCGCGATGCTCAGCCCGAGGGCGAGCTGGCTGATGAGTTCCTGCTGGTCGCGGCCGGCCTGGGCGACCGCGCGTGCGGCGTCGGCGGCCCGGGCGAAGGGGGCGGTCAGCTCGTCGCCGACCAGCGGCACCCGGCCGACCTTGCCGCCGGCGTCGGCCAGGCTGTCGGCGAGGCCGCCGCCGGCGCCCTCCAGCTTCTGCCCGGGTACGGCGAGGCTCTCGATCGCGTCGTACAGCCAGAGCGCGAAGCGGATCGCCGCGTACACCCAGACGACCACGAACAGATCGGTGAGGAGCTGACGGAGGGCGGTCGGAAAACGATCAGCGTAGATCTTCACGTCGGACAGCGTGCCACGATCCGGGCGTCGCGGCACCGACGGCTCCAGGTCGCGGCGCGGCGACAGACGCGCCGAGCTGGAGCTGTCGCAGGGGCGGATTTGTCAGCCGGTACAGGCCGGGCAGGTGCCAAAGATCTCCAGGGTGTGGCTGACCTCGGCGTACCCGTGCTCGGCGGCGACCCGATCCGCCCAGCTCTCCACCGCCGGCCCGGCGACCTCCACCGTACGGCCGCAGTGCCGGCAGACCAGGTGGTGGTGGTGTCCCTCGCTGCACCGCCGGTAGAGGTGCTCGCCGCCGGGCGGGCGCATCACGTCGATCTCGTCGGCGTCGGCGAGCCCTTGCAACGTCCGGTAGACGGTGGTCAGCCCGACCCGTTCGCCCCGCTGGCGCAGCATCGCGTGCAACTCCTGCGCGCTGTGGAAGCCCTCCACCTCGGCCAGCAGCGCGCTGACCGCCGTACGCTGCCTTGTGTTCCGCAGCGTTCCTTCGGTCATGCCGCCACCTCCCTGCGGTCGGCGTCGCCATGAGTTGTCACTGCGCTGATGATTCGCTCGCTGCGCTCGCTCATGGCCCCTCCCCGGCGTGGCTGACGGCGTCCGCCACGATGTGCGCGACGTGCTCGTCCACCAGGGCGTACGCGATCTCCCGGCCGCGCCGGGAGCCGCGGACGACACCCGCGCCGCGCAGCACCCGCAGGTGCTGGGAGACCAGGGGCTGCGGGGCACCGAGCTTCTCCACCAGCTCGTGCACGCAGCGTTCGCCCTGAGCCAGCTCGCTCACGATCGCCAACCGGATCGGCGCCGACAGTGCGCGCAGCAGGTCACCCGCGCCCTCGAAGGCGTCGTACCCGTGTGCGGCGGTCATCCCGTAACGGTAACCAATGCCAGCAGGATCGGCGGGTGCGGGATCACCGCAGTACCACCTCCGGTTCGTGCGGCTCGGCGACCGGTGCGGCGCCCGGGCGGAACCGGCGACGCAGCGCCCGCCGGGCCGCGGTGACGAGCGCCATGACCAGGAACGAGCCGATGGCCAGCAACACCACCGAGGCGCCCGGGGCGGTGTCGGCGGTGGCGGCCACCCAGATTCCCGTCCCGGCGGCGAAGAGCCCCAGCGCCATCGCCGCCGTCATGGTGCTCCGGAAGCCCCGGGTGACCTGCTGGGCGGCGGCCACCGGCACCACCATCAGGGCGCTGATCAGCAGCACCCCGACCGCCCGCATGGCGATCGTCACCGTCCACGCGGTGCCCACCGCGATGAGCAGGTTGAGCGCCCGTACGGGCAGCCCGGAGACGCGGGCGTACTCCTCGTCGTGGCAGACCGCGAAGAGCGCCGGGCGCAGCGCCAGCATGGTCACCAGGACCACCACGCCGAGCACCAGGATGGTCACCAGGTCCGCCGAGGAGGTGGTGATCAGCGACCCGAACAGGTACGAGTTGAGCGAGGCGCTGCTGGCGTCGGAGAGCCCGACCAGCAGCACGCCGCCGGCGATGCCGCCGTAGAAGAGCAGCGCCAGTGCCAGGTCCCCGGAGGTACGCCCGCGCGAGCGGACCAGCTCGATCACGATCGCGCCCAGCGTCGCCGCGATCACCGCCACCAGCACGGGCGAGCGGTTGAGCAGCAGCCCGGCGCCGACGCCGGTGAGCGCCACGTGGCCGATCCCGTCGCCGATCAGCGACAGCCGGCGCTGCACCAGATAGATGCCGAGCGCCGGGGCGGCCAGCCCGATGACCAGCGCGCCGACCAGGGCGCGCAGCATGAAATCGTATTGAAAGAGGTCCATGTTCACCTGCTCCACAGCCCGGCGGGCTCCTCGGGACCGTGCGGGTGCACGTGGTCGTGGTCGGGCTCGGCGTGGTGGCCGGCCGGTTCCGGCACCGCGCCGTCATGAGCGATGCCGCCCTGGTGGACGACGACCGCCCGGCCGATCAGCGGGCGCAGCGGCCCCAGTTCGTGGGCGACCAGCAGCACGGTCCCGCCCCCGTCGACGAAGCCGCGCAGCGCCCCGGCGAACGCCTCCTGGCTGGCCACGTCCACCCCGGCGGTCGGCTCGTCGAGCACCAGCAGCTCCGGCTGACCGGCCAGGGCCCGGGCGATCAGGGTGCGCTGCTGCTGGCCGCCGGAGAGGGTGGCGACCGGGTCGCCGGCCCGGTCGGCGAGCCCGACCGCCCGCAGCGCGGCGGCGACCGCCTCCCGGTCGGCCCGTCCCGGCGGGCGCAGTACGCCCCGGCGGGCCAGCCGACCGGACGCCACCACCTCCCGCACGGTGGCCGGTACGCCACCGCCGGCGCCCAGCCGCTGCGGGACGTACCCGATGCGGTGCCACTGCCGGAAGCGGCGCCGCGGGGTGCCGAAGAGGGTGACCGACCCGGCGCCGAGCGGCACCAGGCCGAGCACTGCGCGGATCAGGGTCGACTTGCCGGAGCCATTGGCGCCGAGCACGGCGACCACCTCGCCGGCGGTGACGGTCAGCGAGACGTCCCGCAGCACCGGCCGCCCGTCGTAGCCGACAGCGGCGTGCGCGATCTGGATCACGGGTTCGGTCATGCCGCCACCTCCCTGCGGTCGGCGTCGTCATGAGCTGGGACTGTGTTGATGATTCGCTCGCTGCGCTCGCTCATGAGCAGTCCAACGCGGTCCGCAGGGTCTGGAGGTTGGTACGCATCGCCGACAGGTAGTCGCCGTCGGCCGGAGCGCCCTCGATCGGGTCGAGCACGGCGGTCTGCGCGCCGACCTCGCGGGCCACCGTCTCGGCGACCTTCGGGCTGACCAGCGTCTCGAAGAAGATGGTGGTGGCCTGGTGGTCGCGGGCCTCCCGGGACACCTCGGCGAGGCGCTGCGGGGAGGGCTCCCCGTCGGGGCTGAGGCCGCTGATGCCGACCTGTTCGAGCTGGTAGCGGGCGGCCAGATAGCCGAACGCGGTGTGGCTGGTCACGATCTCCCGGCGCTGGCAGGTCCGCAGGCCCTGCGCGTAGTCGGCGTCCAGCTTCGTCAGCTCGTCGCGCAGCGCGGCCGCCCGGGCGGTGAACTCGGCAGCCCGGTCCGGGGCGACCCTGCCGAGCTGCTCGGCGAGCCGGTCGCCGATGGTGGCCAGCCGGGTCGGGTCGAGCCAGACGTGCGGATCCTTGCCGCCGGTCTCGCTCTCGTGTCCGGCCTCGCCCTCGTGCTGGTGTCCGCCGGCCGTCGCGGCCAGCAGCGGCTGCACGGTGGCGACGTCGAATGCCCGGTCGCCGCCGTTCTGCGCCACCGCATCGTCCACGGCCGGCTGGAAGCCGGCGAGGTAGACGATCAGCTTCGCGTCGACGAGTTGGCCGACCTGGCGCGGCTTCAGCTCCAGGTCGTGCGGTTCGGCGCCCGGGCGGGCCAGGTTGGTGGCCCGGACCGCGTCTCCGCCGACCCGCTCGACGAGGAACTGGAGCGGGTAGAAGGCCACCACCACGTCGACCCCGTCCGGGTCGGTCCCGCCCCCGCCCTGGTTGGTGCAGGCGGCGACGCCGCCGAGGGCGAGCAGGGCCGCGGTGGCCGCGGCCAGGGCGCGGGAGCTGGAGCGGACGTTCATACGACCAACTGTCCGCGATAACGAAATTGATTGTCAAAAACGCATGATTGCATGTCAGCGCGGTCGCGCCGGATCAGAGCAGCTTGACCAGCGCCACCGCGATCAACAGCGTCAGCATGAGCAGCCGCAGCAGCCGGGTCGTCGGCCTCTGCACCGGCCAGGTGACGGTCATCAGCCACACCAGCAACCCGGCCAGCGCGAGCAACAGCACCCCGCCCGCCGGGCCCGGCGCGAAGAGGCCCACCAGGACCAGGACCAGCGCGGCCAGGAACACCGCCGTCGGGTTGAGCCGGGCCAGCCGGCCCAGCACGGGACTCTGCGTACGCTCCACCCCATAAACTCTACGAGGAGGAACCCGGTGCTGGTCACCAACCGGTTCGTGGTCGACGCCGACGGCGCGTCGGATTTCACCGAACGGGCGCACGCCGCCCTCGCCGCGCTCGCGGCCCGCCCCGGCTACCTGCGCGGGGAGTTGCTGCGGGCGCTGGACGACCCGACGCACTGGTGCCTGGTCACCGAGTGGGAGTCGGTCGGGGCGTACCGGCGGGCGCTGGGCGGCTTCGACGTCAAGGTCACCGCCGTACCCCTGCTGGCCCGGTCGGTCGACGAGCCGTCGGCGTACGAGACGCTGGCCAGCGCCGGGCCGGAGGGCGAGGTGGTGGTCCTGGCCAGCGACCGGGCCGCAGGTCCCTACCGCTGACGCCCGGGGCACTACCCTGGCGCGTATGACCGCTCCCGGACCGGCCGCCCCGCCTCCGCCGCCTGTACCGCCCGGCGTGCCGCCGGTACCGGGACCGCCGGGCGGGCCGGGCGTTCCCGCGCCGCCGCCCGGTCCCGGGGTCGCCCCGCCCTTCGCGGCGCCGCCCACCGAGGGCGGCCGGTCCCGGCTCTGGCTCGGCCTCGGCGTCGGCGCGCTCGCCGTGCTGCTCTGTTGCGGCGGGGGCGGCCTGGCCATCGTCGGGCTGGCGGTGAGCAGCGCTCAGGCCACGCAGGAGCAGGGCCGGACGGTCACCAACAACTACTACCGGGCGCTGGTGGACAAGGACTGGTCCAAGGCGTACGCCCAACTCTGCACCGACGCCCGTCGGCGCGAGTCCCGGCCCGATTTCGAGCAGCGGGTGGCCACCGAGCCGCAGATCACCGGCTACCGGGTGGGCGAGGTCGACGTCCAGACGCTGACCGTGCCGGTGGACGTGACCCTCGTGGGCGGCAAGCGGGAGGGTCAGACGGTGACCCTCGCGCCGGACCAGCAGACGGGCGCCGTCAGGGTCTGCGGGGTGAGCTGACCACGCCCCGGTATTGTGCTGGCATGCCAGCCGACCGTATCGACGCCGTCGTCAGCCTCGCCAAGCGCCGGGGCTTCGTCTTCCCGTCCAGCGAGATCTACGGAGGCACCCGGTCGGCGTGGGACTACGGTCCGCTCGGGGTGGAGCTGAAGGAGAACGTCCGCCGGCAGTGGTGGAAGACCATGGTCCAGCAGCGCGACGACGTCGTCGGCCTGGACTCGGCGGTGATCCTGGCCCGCGGCGTGTGGGCCGCCTCCGGCCACCTGGACGCCTTCGTCGACCCGCTGACCGAGTGCCAGTCCTGCCACAAGCGGTACCGCGCCGACCACCTGGAGGAGGCGTACGCCGAGAAGCACGGCAAGCCGCTGGCCTCGCTGTCGGAGCTGAACTGCCCGAACTGCGGCAACAAGGGCACCTTCACCGAGCCGAAGATGTTCAACGGCCTGATGAAGACCTTCCTGGGCCCGGTGGAGAGCGACGAGGGCATGCACTACCTGCGCCCGGAGACCGCCCAGGGCATCTTCGTCAACTACAAGAACGTGGAGACGGTCGCCCGCAAGAAGCCGCCGTTCGGCATCGCGCAGACCGGCAAGTCGTTCCGCAACGAGATCACCCCGGGCAACTTCATCTTCCGTACGCGCGAGTTCGAGCAGATGGAGATGGAGTTCTTCGTCGAGCCGGGCTCCGACGAGCAGTGGCACGAGTACTGGCTGAGCGAGCGCTGGAACTGGTACCTCGACCTGGGCCTGTCGGAGAGCAACCTGCGCTTCTACGAGCACCCGAAGGAGAAGCTCTCCCACTACTCGAAGCGCACGGTCGACATCGAGTACCGGTTCCAGTTCGGCGGCACCGAGTTCGCCGAGCTGGAGGGCATCGCCAACCGCACCGACTTCGACCTGTCCACGCACAGCAAGCACTCCGGCGTCGACCTGTCGTACTTCGACCAGACCAAGCAGGAGCGCTGGGTCCCGTACGTCATCGAGCCGGCCGCCGGCCTGACCCGCGCGGTGCTCGCCTTCCTGCTCGAGGCGTACGACGAGGACGAGGCGCCGAACACCAAGGGCGGCGTGGACAAGCGCACCGTCATGCGTTTCGACCCGCGGCTGGCCCCGGTCAAGGTGGCGGTGCTGCCGCTGTCCCGCAACGAGGCACTCTCGCCGAAGGCCAAGCAGCTCGCCGCCGACCTGCGTAAGCGCTGGGTGGTCGAGTTCGACGACTCGCAGGCGATCGGCCGCCGCTACCGCCGGCAGGACGAGATCGGCACGCCGTTCTGCGTCACGGTCGACTTCGACACCCTCGACGACAACGCGGTGACCGTGCGCAACCGCGACACCATGGCCCAGGAGCGCATCTCCCTGGACCAGGTCGAGCGCTACCTGATCGAGCGCCTCCCCGGCTGCTGAGCTGGTCACGGGGCTCCGACCGCGCCGGTCGGGGCCCCGTACACTTGTCCGGTGACCGCCCCGACCCTGCCCGCGCTGCGCCCGTTGACCCTCGGGCCGCACCAGGTGTGGCCGCCGGTGGTGCTCGCGCCGATGGCCGGTATCACCAACGTCGGCTTCCGCCGGCTCTGCCGTGAGCAGGGCGGCGGCATCTACGTGTGCGAGATGATCACCACCCGGGCGCTGGTCGAGCGGAACCCGAAGACGCTCCGCATGATCGCCTTCGGCGCCGAGGAGCAGCCCCGCAGCCTCCAGCTCTACGGCACCGACCCGGAGATCACCGCCGCCGCCGTGCGGATCGTGGTGGAGCGGGATCTCGCCGACCACATCGACCTGAACTTCGGCTGCCCGGTCCCCAAGGTCACCCGGCGTGGCGGCGGGTCGGCCCTGCCGTGGCGGCGCCGGCTCTTCGCCCGGCTGGTGAAGGCCGCGGTGGACGCCGCGTCACCCGCCGGGGTGCCGGTCACCGTCAAGATGCGCAAGGGCATCGACGACGACCACCTGACGTACGTCGAGGCCGGGCTCGCCGCCCAGGACGCCGGCGTCGCGGCGGTCGCCCTGCACGGGCGTACGGCCGCACAGCGCTACTCGGGCACCGCCGACTGGGACGCCATCGCCACCCTCAAGCAGGCGCTCGACGTGCCGGTGCTCGGCAACGGCGACATCTGGGAGGCTGACGACGCGCTGCGGATGGTCGCCCACACCGGGGTGGACGGGGTGGTGATCGGCCGGGGCTGTCTGGGCCGGCCGTGGCTCTTCGCCGACCTGGAGGCCGCCTTCAACGGCCGGCCCGAGCGGCGGCTGCCGACCCTGGGGGAGGTGGCGGTGACCATGCGGCGCCACGCCGAACTGCTGGTCGACCAGTTCGTGGCCGGCGCCCGCAACCCGGCCCGGGGCGAGCGGGACGGCTGCACCGACTTCCGCAAGCACGTCGCCTGGTACCTCAAGGGTTTTCCGATCGGCAGCGAGCTGCGCCGCTCCCTGGCGATGATCGACAGCCTGGCCCAGCTCGACGACCTGCTCGGCAAGCTCGACCCGGCCGTGCCGTTCCCGGTGGAGGCCCTCGGCCAGCCGCGCGGCCGGACCAACTCCCCGGGCAAGGTCTTCCTGCCCGACGGCTGGCTGGCCAGCCGGGACGACGACACCCCGCCGGACGGCGCCGAGCTGGACGACTCCGGCGGCTGACCGCCGCGCCGGCCAAGATCCGCACACTTTCGGGGAAGTTGCTGTCTCCCTGTGCGGGGAGGCAGCAACTTCCCCGAAGTTGTCGGTGCCGGGACGACGAAAGGGCCGGCCCCTGGTGGGGCCGGCCCTTGTCGTGGGTGGGTCAGGAGGCGCTGTAGCCGCGGGTGGCGATCCAGTTGGCGAGGTTGTCCACGCTGATGTTGTAGGAGGCCATGTTGGGGTTGGCGGAGTCGGC
>NZ_JBEZFI010000028.1:0-83775 GCF_040649295.1 Micromonospora sp. NPDC048999
GCGTGGGCAGCCGATGTGAGAGCGACAGCCCGGGCGCCTCGACCGAAGCCTGGCCGGGCAACGGTCGTGAGTCAATGAAACAAGTAGCCGATGAGCGGACGTCAGGCCCCGGCTATCGTGCCCTTCGCGGCCAACTCCCCGATCGAAAGTGAGCTCAAGTGACGACCGACGACTTCCTCGGCTCTTTCTGCATACCCGTGCAGCACGGACTGCTGGTCCTTCGGGACATCAACTCGGCGGACACCCACGAAGGCTGGGACGGCGGCGCCGTACATGCTGTAGCTGACTCCCTCTACCTACGCGTGCAGCCCTCAGTCGACGGGCCGGTCACGGTGGAGGTGTTCGACTCCGACGAGCCAACGCATGAAGACGTCACTCTCTACGATGGCATCATCGCGTCCCAGCACGGCGAGTTCGTCCTGCACGACCCGAACAACTGGATCTCCATGCGCGTGATCACCGACGAGCCCGGGACCGCCAGGCTCCGGATAACCGGCGACCATGATCTGATGCCGTCCGTCGTCCGTATCCAGATCTGGTATTGAACTCGGCATGGCAGCTCGAACGCACTGATCTGCCGCGAGCCGCGCGTTACGCAGCGTGACTCGACGCCGGTCGGCCCCCGGTCGAAACTGCCGATGTGCGGACGGATTGGCGTCGTGCTGCGGCGGGGTTCGTTGGGCGATCAGCGAGTTGTTGGACTCTTCTTGGCCATGGCCGCGATGGATGCCGTCATGTCCCTGATAAAGGCATCTCTGGTCGGAGCAGCAACGCGGTCCAGAGAGAGATAGGGGTTGAGGTCCTCAAGTTCGACGAGGAGGAGTTCGCCGGTTCGTGTGCGGCACGCGTCGACGCGCTGAATACCGTGCCTGACGTCGTTCCAGTCGATGAACCGCTGCGCGAAAGCCAAATCGGCATCGGTCGGCTCGTAGGGCTCGAGCAGCCACCGTTGGTCGGCATGAGGCGCGTACAACGCGTACTCGAAGGTGTGGTCGACGAAGTAGAACGAGACCTCGTACGCGAAATCGACACGTGGCTGGACCAGCAGGTTGTCGTAGTTCAGGTCTGACAGTCGCTCGCGCTGAACGAACTGCAGACCAACGGAATCAGCGCCGAACTT
This sequence comes from Micromonospora sp. NPDC048999, assembly GCF_040649295.1. Lineage (NCBI taxonomy): Bacteria > Bacillati > Actinomycetota > Actinomycetes > Micromonosporales > Micromonosporaceae > Micromonospora > Micromonospora sp. NPDC048999. Next base: position 1,121 of record NZ_JBEZFI010000028.1, read on the forward strand.
CGGCTTGGCCACGTACTCGGCGGCCGGTGGCAGGCGTTCGATGTTCTGCAACCGGTCGACGGTGGGGATGACGGGGTAGCCGGCTGCGTACAGATCCAGCAGGTACTGCTTGCCGGCCATGTCGGCCTTGCCGGTCAGCTCGGTGAAGACTCGCACACCCGCCTGCCCTGCACGAGCGCGGAACTCGTCGTGATGATCCTGGTAGTACAGGACGGGGCCGCTGTTGCGAACCACGACCACATCAAAGGAGTCCATCAACTCAACTGCATCGGTCGGGTGGCACAGGGCGATGTCGAAGTGCTCCCGCAGTTGGGTAGCCAGAAAGATGTCCTCGTCGCAGTATCGGCGCCCGCGCGCCTCGTATGCCAGGTCGGTGACGTAAAGGACGCGGGTTCTCCGGGGCGGCACGGGGTTCTCCTGTTGGTCGGGCGCGGGTGCAGTCTCGCCGAATCCTGCGCGAAGGAGTCTAGGTGGCCCCTGCCGGTGCGATGGGACTCGACCTGCCGCACGCTCACCGCACTCATCCGCCAAGGATGCGCGCGGTGGCTCAGTGCAGCGGTCACGCGGAGCAGTCGGGTGCACTGAACGGTGTTGAACCGCATCCAACAGCGGTAAGGAGCCGTTGGATGACCAGGCATTGCATGTGGCTGCAGGTTGGCGAAGTGGTCACCGCGTCCGAAGTGCTCAAGGTGGCCTGACCGGGGGCAGCGCGCTGACTTGCGGTGATGTGGGCGAGCAGGCCGGCGTGACCTCCCAGAGAAGACCGAAGTGGTGTGCTGCTCCCCGCCTGGCTGGTGCCGGCTGTCGTGTTGAAGACCGCTGACGCCGGCCGACAGGGTTTCGCTGCATCGACGTATGGCGCTGGCGGCCACTCAGATCGAGCCACCGCGGTTTGGACCTGTGATGGACGGGGTGACGGTGGTTACCGTGTCGGCCTGGGTCTGGGTGGCCGATGGCGGGGTGGGTGTGCTGATCACCACGCGCAGGGCGCGTAGTCCTTCAGGAAGCAGCCGTACAGATCTTCGCCCTGTTCGCCGCGGACGATCGGGTCGTAAACCCGGGCCGCGCCGTCGACCAGGTCCAGCGGGGCGTGGAAGCCGGCGTCCGCGAGCCGCATCTTCGTCGGGTGGGGCCGTTCGTCGGTGATCCAGCCGGTGTCGACGCTGGTCATGAGGATGCCATCGGTAAGCATCTCCTGGGCGCTGGTGCGGGTCAGCATGTTCAGTGCGGCCTTGGCCATGTTGGTGTGTGGGTGCCCTGGCCCCTTGTAGCCGCGGGCGAACTGGCCTTCCATCGCCGACACGTTCACCACGTACTTGCGGCGGGCGGTCGCTGCGGCCATCGCCGGTCGCAGCCGGCTGACCAGCACGAACGGTGCGGTGACGTTGCACAGCTGCACTTCGAGCAGCTCGACCGGGTCGACCTCCTGCACCCGCTGCACCCAGCTGTTGACCGGGTCGAGGTCCGGCACCAGGCCGCCGGCGTCGATGGCGGTGGCTGCCGCGATCCGTTCCGGCGAGGCGGAGCCGCTGGTCAGGGCCAGCGCGGTGAGCGCGTGCGGGGAGATCGCAGCCGCCTGCGGCGAGGCGGTCAGGCTGCCCGCCGGGTCGCCCCGGCCGGCAGGTTTGGCGAACGTGATCATCTCCGGCAGCGGACCGTCCGGCAGGGCCGCGGCCTCTGCGGCGACGAGCTGCGCGTACGCCCCGGGTGTGCGGCGGACGGTCTGCGCCGCGTTGTTGATCAGGATGTCGAGTGGTCCCTGATCGCTGACCGAGTCAGCGAGGGCGATCACCTGGGCGGGGTCGCGTAGGTCGATCCCGACGATCCGCAGGCGGTGCAGCCAGTCTCCGCTGTCGGGCATCGCGGCGAATCGGCGGACCGCGTCGTGGGGAAACCGGGTGGTGATCGTGGTGTGCGCGCCGTCGCGCAGCAGCCGCAGCGCGATGTACATGCCGATCTTCGCCCGGCCGCCGGTGAGCAGCGCGCGCCGGCCGGTCAGGTCGGTGCGGGCGTTGCGGCGCTCCCGGTTGAGCGCGGCGCAGGGCGGGCAGAGCTGATGGTAGAAGGCGTCCACCTCGCGGTAGCGCTGTTTACAGACGTAGCAGCCGCGCGGATTGTGCAGGAAGCCGGCCGTGGCGCCCACGGTGGGGGAGGCGAGCGGGATGCCCTGGGTCTCGTCATCGATCCGGCCCGGGGCGCCGGTGGCGGTGGCCGCTGTCACCGCGCGGTCGGCCTCCGCGATGGCATCCCGCCGTTCCTCGCGTCGCCGCTGCTTGATCATCTTGTAGAGCTTCGCGGTGGCCCGTTGCACCCGCACCACGTCGGGGTGATCGGGAGGCAGGTCCTCCAACGCCTCAAAGACGCTGAGGCAGGTCTCCAGCCGAGTCGGGTCAATGCCGTATTGGCCGGTTTCGGTAATGCTGTCCGCCGTCATGCCGCCGCTGTCTCATCCCGTTCCCCGCGCCGGATCTACCCGGCCCGCCCCAAGTCCGACCCGAAACTGTACGCACCGCACGACCTCCGACGCATCCCGCGCCTGTCACCGTCGCCCGGCGGGCTGCGCCGCCCGCTCGTAGCCGATATGCGGGTTCACGGTTCGGCACCGGCGCGGCTTTCGGCCGAGCACAGGGAAGGTACCCGGGTGAGATCCTTGATGCTGTCTGGACTCTGGCAGGGTCCGTCAAATCGGACCGGCGTCGTTCGTGCCTGTGGGGCTTGCCGGTGGCGACGCCGGCTCGGGGGACGCGGAGCCGCTGGGCGCCGGGCTGCTCGGCCCCGGCGTGCCGTCCGGCGGGGTCGGACTAGGTGTGGACGGGACCGCGGTGGGGCTGCCGGACGGGCTGGGAGTGGCGGTGGTCGGCGGCAACGAGGGGGTGCCGGTCGATCCAGGCGTCGGATGCGCTGTCGGCTTCGTGGTGGGTGGCCTTGTGGCCGGGTTCGTGGCCGTCGGCTTCGGCACGCCGGCTGCCGAGGCCGAGGCCGAGGTCGCCGGGCCGGCGGTCGGCTGGCGCCGCGGCTCGGTCTGGGCCACCGGAACGGTAGGTGGGGCGACCTCGGCGGGAGACGGACCGGATACGACGTCCGCGCTTGGCGTCGTCGGGATATCCGGCGTAGGGGTGGCCGGTGCCGGCCGAAGGTCCGGCGTGCCGGCCGCCCGCACGGCGTCGCCGGAGTCAGCCTCGGCGTCTCCGATCAGCGCGAAGCCGAGACCCGCTCCGCCGACCAGCAGGGCGGCGAGCGCTCCGGTCGCGACGGGCAGCGCGGCCGAACGGGGTGGGCGGGGACGCCGGTGGGCGGGCAACGAACGCTCCTGACCTGCTGGACGGCTGAGCTGGCGCGACGACGCTGACCCTGCCGCCGGCTGTGCGCGACCGCCAAGGCCCGGACGGTAGAGGTGACCGGGATCACTGCCGATCAGGCATGCGGCGGCCGAAGCAGCCATCAGAACGGCATGTCGGACGAACGCGCCGATGCGGCGAAGATGAACGCCCTGTTGCCCGGCTCGCCGAACCGGAGGTGCTGACCGGCATGGAAAGCGCGGGGGGCTCGGCGGCGTGGACCTGTGCCACCGACCCGCCGGCCTGGCTGACCGATCTGGCTGGGACTGGCGCATCGCGCTGGACCCGCGGCACCGAGGTGCATGGTCATTGGAGACGGCCCCGCAGGTCGGCGATCCGATCCGCTGCGGCGATGAAGTTTGCGGGGTCGAGTTGGCCACTGCCGCGGGCGTTGATCAGGGCGGTGGTGGCAGCCTCGCCTTGGCTGACGTCTCGGGCGGAGCACAGGATGAGGTCCATGCCAGCGGTTGCGGCGGCGATCGCACGCTGGCCGGTGCCGCCGTAGCCGGCCAGCGCACCGGCTTCCAAGGCGTCGGTGATGGTCACCCCGGTGAACCCGATGCGGCCGCGTAGTTCCTGCCCGACGACGGTCGGGGACAGGCCGGCTGGACGGTTCGGGTCCAGCGCCGGGTAGGCGGCCCAGGACACCATGACCAGGTCGACGCCGGCGGCGACGGCGGCGGTGTAGGGCAGTTCGTCGGTGCCGCGCAGGCGGGCCAGCGATTCGTGCAGGGTGACGGGGCCGGTGTCGGTGTCCTGGGTCGTTGTCGCCCATCCCAGGCCAGGGAAGTGCTTGGCGGTGGCGGCCACGCCGGTGCGCTGCTGGGCGGTGATGAACGCCCGCCCCAGGGTCGCGACGGTGCCGGGGTCGCTGCTGTAGGAGCGCTGGTACTGGTCGATGAAGTTGTTCGGCGTGGCGTAGGCGTCCAGTACCGGGGCGAGGTTGACGTTCATGCCCACGGCGGCGAGGGTACGGCCGGCGGTGGTGCCCGCCGTGGTCGCCGCGGTCACCGGATCGTCCGACTGGCCTATCCGCTTCTCCGACAGCGCCGGAGCGCCGGGCAGCCGCCGGATCAGGCCGCCCTCCTGGTCGGTCATCATCAGCAGCGGCAGGTGGATCGGACTTTGTGCCTGCGCTCGTCGCAACTGGGCGATCACCGAGCTGATCTGGGCCGTGCTGGCGATGTTCTCCCCGAAGAAGATCACCCCGGCCGCCTCGCCGGCGCGGATGATCCTCAGCAGGCTCGCCGGCGGTGTCAACCCGGGATAGGAGTAGATGATCCGCTGCCCGGCCAGTTGCCGCCCGGTCAGGCCGGCTGATCTGGTCGGTGCCGGCGTGGACGGTACCGCCGCGGCTGGCGTGCCCGCGCTGGTCGCGGGCGGCGGCATGGTCGATGTGGACGAAGATGACACCGGCCCGCCACCTGACCCGCCGGACGAGGACCAGGCCGGGCGCGACTCATCAGAGCCGGAAGGCCGGAGCGCGGGGGCCTGCGGGGACTCGCAGGCGACCAGGGCAAGGCCGACCGTCACGGCCACCAGTGCGGTGCGAACCCACGCCGTCTGGTACATGACCACCTCCGCGTTGCCCGCACCAACCCGGTACGCCCGATGGAGATCCGCCGACGGCCGGTCGCCCGCGACCCGACTGCGGCGTTCTTCTCGCCCGCGCAGCCACGGCGAGGGACGTTGTACCCGTCCGGCGGTGATCACCAGCGGTGCATCTGCCCTGTGGGTGCGTCCCTGCGTCCCTGCGTCACCGGAACCCGTACGGGCGTCGCCTGACTCCTGTTCTTATAAGGAGCAGTATCCGCAAGACTCTCGCCGGCGACCAGTGCCGCCGGAAGTCCAGCTGACAATGGTCGGGTTTCCGTCCGACCCGCGAACGAGCTGGCGTGAGCGCTAGATCTCCAGCCGCAGTTTGGCCCATCGGTCGAGCCATCCCTTGATCTCCACGCGGCGCTGTACCTTCGCGCGGCCCGCCGCGTTGTTGAAGGCTGGAGAGGGGCGGACAACCATTGCCACAAGGTCAGCCAGCCCATGGCAGGACACCAGGCGAACAGAGTCACCCCGCAGAGTAACCGCGACGCACGTTGCCGTTTCGGGCCAGCGCGATATCGCGTCCAGGGCGGACGTGTAGGGCTCAACGCCATTGCGCAGATGCATCCGTGCTTGATTACGAATCTCCCACGGCACCCCAGGCAAGGTCACCATGGCTTGGGCTTCGGCGCGTGCGTCCTCGCGTGGGTCCAGCTTCTCCGGGTCGAAGTAGGCGACGTCCACGTCGCGCTCCGGCGATACCGGGAGGTTGCTGATCGCGTCCCAGACGCGGTTGCGTACGAAGCCGGCACCGATCCACCAGTCCGGTAATCCAAGGTCGGCCGCAGCCCGAAGGACTCTCATTGCTCCCGGGTCTGACTCGATTACGCCCACGACGTCCTGCGCGCCCATGACCACCCCAGGGACCCTAGACCAGCGGACGGACGCACCACTTGCGAGGCGGGGGCTGAGGGCAGAGCGAAGTCTGTCACCGACGTGCTTCGGCGCGATCACCACCGCCGGTCTCGCGGATTTGGCGGGCGTGTGGGCTCAAGCCGCACCTGGTCGATAGTTGGAAGCTGTCCCTCTGTGTCAGCCTTAGGGAAGGCAGGTTGACCTGCTGAAACGTTGACCCGTGAGGGCGAGCAAGGAGCACCACCCCGTGACATCGCATCAACCGGTACCCGATCCTGAGGTGCCGGCCAAGCCCCGGACCAGGACGTACACCGCCGCCTACAAGGCGCGGATCCTGGCCGAGTACGAGACCCTGGACAAGGCTGGCAAGGGCGCGTTGCTGCGCCGCGAGGGCCTGTACACGTCGTTGATCGCGGCGTGGAAGCACCAGCGCGACGCGGGCGCGCATGAGGCTCTGGCCAAGCCCGCGGGTCGGCCGAAGACCGACCCTGCCGTGCGGGAGGCCGCTCGGCTGCGCGCCGAGAACGAGCGGCTGCGGGCCGAGCTGGACAAGGCCCGCAAGGTGATCGAGGTCCAGGGAAAACTCTCCGCGCTGCTGGGTCAGCTCGCCACCGACAGCGCGACAGAGCAGGGCGAGACGAGATGATCGACGCCGCCGTCGAGGCGGCGATCGCCGAGTTGACGCCGCTGGTCGGGGTCCGTGCGGCGTGCCGGGCCACCGGCCGGCCGCAGGCCAACCACTACCGCCGCCACCGTCAAAGCCCGCTACCGCCACGCCCGCCACGCCAGCCGAGGCCCCAGCCCCGCGCGTTGACCGCCCTCGAGCGTGACAGTGTCCGGGCGCTGCTCAACAGCCCCGACTTCGTCGACATGGCCCCGGCCGCCGTCTACCACACCCTGCTCGACGAGGGCGTATACGTCGCGTCGGTGTCGAGCATGTACCGGATCCTGCGCGAACACGGCGAAGTCCGGGAACGCCGCCGCCAAGCCGTGCACCCGCCGAAGATCAAACCCGAACTGATCGCAGACGCACCCAACCGCGTGTGGTCGTGGGACATCACCAAACTCCGCGGCCCGGCCAAGCGGGTCTTCTACCACCTCTACGCGGTCATCGACATCTACAGCCGCTACACCGTCGCCTGGCTGATCGCCGAACGTGAGGACGCCGCCCTGGCCGAACGGCTCCTCGCCGACGCGATCACCAAGCAGCGAATCAGCCGCCAGCAGTTGACCATCCACGCCGACCGCGGCACCTCCATGGCGTCCAAGACCGTCGCGCAGATGATGGCCGACCTCGGCGTCACCAAATCCCACTCCCGGCCCCGGTGCAGCAACGACAACCCGTTCTCCGAGGCCCAGTTCAAGACGCTGAAATACCGGCCGGACTTCCCCGACCGCTTCGGCAGCCTCCAGGACGCCCGAGCCCACTGCCGAGCCTTCTTCACCTGGTACAACACGATCCACCGGCACTCCGGCATCGGCTGGCACACCCCGCACGACGTCCACCACGGCCACGCCCAGCGGGTCCGCGACGTCCGCGCCGAGGTCCTGACCGCCGCCTACACCCGCAACCCCGAACGGTTCGTACGCGGCGCCCCGCAACCACCCGCCCTACCCGAAGCCGCCTGGATCAACAAGCCACAGGAGAACACGACTCACTCAACGAATCCCTGAACCAACCGCCCCGAACTGGTTGACATCTTCCGTGTCGACCGACCCGCTGTTCGTGGACAAGGTCCGCGACGTCGTCGGGTTGTACCTGGACCCGCCCGAGGCCGCCATGGTCCTCGCCGTGGACGAGAAGTCGCAGATGCAGGCCCTCGATCGGACCGCGCCGATGATGCCGGGCGTGCCCGGCCGGGTGACCCGTGACTACGTCCGCCACGGGACCACCAGCCTGTTCGCCGCGCTGGACGTGGCCACCGGCAAGGTCATCGGCCAGACCCAGCGCAAACACCGCCACCAGGAGTTCCTGCGCTTCCTGTGCACCATCGACCGGGCAACCCCGCCCGAGTTGGAGCTGCATCTGGTGCTGGACAACTACGCCACCCACAAGACGCCCGCCATCCAGCAGTGGCTGCTCAAGCACCCCCGGTTCCACCTGCACTTCACCCCGACCTACTCGTCGTGGCTCAACCTGGTCGAACGCTGGCTCGCCGAACTGACCAACCGCAAACTCCGTCGGTCGGCCTACCGCCCCCAAGCCCTTCGTCTGGACCAAGACGGCTGACGACATCCTCGAAACGATCGCCGCATACTGTCAACGAATTAACGACTCAGGACACTATGCACGACCCAATATATCCCAGTACATTCTGCCGTCCCGGCCCCACAGCGCGAGGTTGCCGTCAGACTGCAGCTCGAGCCGGTCGATGGGCTTGGACCACGTATTGCTGCTCCAGAGGGGCCGCCCGCCTTGGGCGTAGACCACGAAATTGCCGTCCCCCTGGACAACCGCGTAGGCATTCCAATTGCCCCACGTGTTGGGGGTGTTCCAGAGCGGAAAGCCGTCCTGGTAGAGGACAAGGTTGCCGTCCCCCTGCATCACCAGCTCGTAGTTACCCTCGTCGGATCGAATGTACTGGCCAGTGGTGAGCATATGATTCACGGGGACCACGTCGGTGCCGGGCCGAGGCGGAGTGATGAGGGTGTGGAGCAGCTTGTTCGGTGAGCCGTTGTTGATGCCGCTGAGCCGTCCCGTCGTCGCATTAATTACAGTTAGTTCTATGTCAACGTATCCGGGGAACATCGTCGGGTTGGACCCCAGCAGGAGCGCGGCGGCGCCGGCCACGTGCGGCGCGGCCATCGAGGTGCCGTCGATGGTGTTCGACGCGGTATCGCCGCTGTTCCAGGCGGAGGTGATGCTCTGGCCCGGAGCGAAGACGTCCACGCAACGTCCGTAGTTGGAGAAAGAGGCTCGCGTGTCGGTGCTCGTGGTCGCGCCCACGGTGATCGCCTGGGACATCCGGGCTGGCGAGTAGTTGCAGGCGTCGGCGTTGTCGTTGCCGGCGGCGACCACGTATGTCACCCCAGCGTTGATGGAATTGAGCACGGCGGCGTCCAGGGCGGAGTCGGCGCCGCCGCCGAGGCTCATGTTCGCCACCGCGGGCGAGATCTTGTTGGCGGTGACCCAGTTGACCCCGGCGATGACGCCCGCCGTCGTCCCCCTGCCGGCGCAGTCGAGCACCTTGACCGCGTGCAGCCGTACCCCCTTGGCCACACCGTAGGTGGCACCGCCGATCGTGCCGGCGACGTGCGTGCCGTGGCCGTTGCAGTCGGCGTTGTTGCTGTCTACCGAGTTGAAGTTCCAGGTGGCCCGGCCACCGAAGTCGACGTGGCTGGTCCGGATGCCGGTGTCGATCACGTACACGTGCACGTTGCTGGCGGCGTTCTGGTAGGTGTAGCTGTTGTCGAGCGGACGGTTGCGCTGATCGATGCGGTCCAGACCCCAGGACGGTGGGTTCGGCTGGGTCCCGGTGATGGAGATCTGCTGGTTCTGGGACACGTAGTCGACCGCGGGGTCAGCCGCCAGTCGGGCCGCCTGGGTCTTGCTCATGGTGGCCGCGAAGCCGCGCAGCGCGGAGTCGTACCGATAGGTGATTCGCGCGCTGTGTTTCGCGGCCAGGCGGCGCGTCAGCTTGTCGGTCGCTCCGGGCTTCGCCACTGCGGCATCACGGTAGACAACGATGTAGCTATCGGTAATGGCGCCCGGGCTGCCGGCGTTTCGGACGACGCCCTCGGCTGCGGCGGGCAGGGCGCCGAGGGCGGCTACCGCCAAGGATGCGACTGCGGTCACCGAGAGGCCGCGGAGCAGCCGGGTGACGAACGCGCGAGTCTCTGTCACTGAGGGGACCTTCCCTAACGGGGTGGATGGGTGATATGGCCGTACGGATGAGGACCCACATCGCGGTGAAAGACCATCGGCTGGGCACTCATCAACTCAAGGATATCGATATGTCCTCGTCTTTGGAAGGTCAATGGGTGAACGATCGCACCGGGTCCTAAAGGCGCAGGTCGAATCACTGCGAAAACTACTCCCACTTCTCCAAGGCGAAGCTGGGGATGCGCTTATGATCGAATACTTTCGCAAATAGAACGCTACCCGTAGGATGTCGGGGCCGCCCCGGCCTGACGACTGCTGCCTGCGGACGCGGCGAAAACCCCAGAACTTCCGCGTTCCTTAGCTAGTAGTGCTTTGTTAGGTTGTTCCGGTGTGTCGCTTGTAGGGCGGTTTTGGCTGCCGGGCATGGATGAGGGAGGGCTCGCCCGAGTGCGGGTACGGCTGGAGGAGTTCGCGGCTGGAGTGTTCGCGGGGTTGCCGCGGTCGGATCAGCGTGCGACCGGGCTTCGGTATCTGCGTGGGCTGATGCTGGACGGCCGGCGTAAGTCGATGCAGCCGATGGCGCAGCGGCTAGGCGTGGATCAGCAGCAGTTGCAGCAGTTCCTGACCTCGTCCACCTGAGACGAGGCCGGTGTGCGGCGGCGGCTGGCGGTAGCCGCCGTTGAAGTGGTGGGCCCGCAGGTGTGGGTGGTCGACGACACCGGGTTCCCCAAGGACGGTCGGGCACCGGCGTGCGTCGCCCGGCAGTACTCCGGCACCCTCGGTAAGGTCGCCAACTGCCAGATCGCCGTCACGGTTCACGCCGCGACCGACACGGCCTCGGCGGTGCTGGACTGGCGGCTGTTCGTGCCTGAGTCCTGGGACGAGACCTGCGTCCCGGGCGCCGACGGGAAGATCGCCAATCCGCACGCCCGTAGGCTGCGCCGCGAGCCGGTCACCCTCGACCAGGCCGGGGCGAGGAAGCCACACGCACGCAGACAGGTGCCGCGCGCTGAACGGATCGACCAGATCCGCCGGCGACGGGCGGCATCGAGGCCGCCCGAGGATCAGCGGTACCGGCCGAAGTGGATGATGGTCCTGGAGATGCTTGACGAGCTGGCCGCCTGAGGGCTGCGTCCGCCGCTGCTGACCGCCGACGCCGGCTACGGGCAGGTCGCGGAGTTCCGCCAGGGCCTGACCGAACGCGGCATCCCCTACATCGTGTCGACCACCTCGTCCACCACCGCCCAACCCGGCGACGCCCAACCGGTCGAGCCCCCTTACGCCGGCGTCGGCAAGCACCCCACCCCGAAATACCCGCAACCCGCCCGCAGCCTCAAGCACATCGCTCTGGCCCAGGGCCCGCACGTGACACGACGGGTGTGCTGCCGCGACCGGCTCCCCACCGCCGATCGTGCCCCCGGCCAGCCCACCCGGGAACTAGCCGGGCACTTCCTCGCCCTCCGGGTCCGGCCCGCAGGCCGCGCCATCCAACGCGGACCAGACTGTGGTGACGACGGGGTCCTCCCCGAATGCTGGCTGATCGTGCAATGGCCACCCGGCCAGGACGAACCCACCGACTACTGGCTGTCCGACCTACCCGCCGACACACCACTTGCCGAACTGGTCCGCCTGGCCAAGAGCCGCTGGCGCATCGAGCACGACTACCGCGAACTCAAGACCGCCCACGGACTCGACCACTTCGAAGGCCGCTCATGGATCGGCTGGAACCGCCACGTCACGCTCACCGCAGCCGCCCAACTGTTCCTCACCCAGTTACGGCTCCCAGACCCAAAAGCAACAGGGCAGACCTGAGCCCCTACGCCGTCCTCCGCGAACTGCAATACCAACTCGCGACCAGGCTCGGATTCTGCCCTCTCTGCCGCCAACTGGTACCAACTTAACAAAGCACTACTAACGGAGCGACCGGAAACCGGCACGAAGCTCCTCGGAGAGGAGGTGCGGTTGTTCCCAGGCCGCGAAGTGCCCGCCCCGGTCGAGCCGGTTGTAATGGATGAGATTGGGGTACGCCCGCTCCGCCCAGCTCCGCGGCGCCTGATAGAGCTCGTCCGGGAAGACGCTCACGGCGGTCGGCACGGAGACGCCCTTCGCGGACAAGAACGACAGCTTGTTCTCCGCGTAGAGACGAGCCGAAGAAACCCCCGTGTTCGTCAGCCAGTAGAGCGTGATGTTGTCGAGGATGTCGTCTCGCGTGAGGCCGCCGGGCTGGCCAGCGAAGGCCCGGCAGATCAGCTCCAGGCTGGCTGCGTCATGGTCCAGCATGAAGCTCGCCAGAGCGATGGGAGAGTCGACCAGTCCAGTCAACGTCTCGGGGCGAGTCCCCATCATGAGGGCATACGCTCCATGCTTCCAGAAGAAGTCGAGCTGCCCGCAGGCGCGCTTCTCCTCGTCGGAGAGGTTGGAGGGCAGCTTGATGAGCGCCTTGTTGATCCCGGTGATGTCGGACTGGATCAGTGCATCGATGTCGGGGGGAACCGTGCCAGGCATGTTGGTGTGAATGCCGAGCAGTTCCGGGGGCGCCTGCAGACCGATGAGGTCGGTGATGAGCGCGCCCCAGTCGCCGCCTTGGGCGACGAATCGGGTGTAGCCGAGGCGCTTCATCAGGTCGATCCAGGCGCGTGCGATGTGCTCCGGGCCCCAGCCTGGCGTGGTCGGCTTGCCGGAGAATCCGTAGCCCGGCAGGGACGGGATCACCAGATGGAAGGCATCCGACGCGCTCGCGCCGTGTGCCGTGGGATCGGTGAGCGGGCCGATGATCTTCAGCTGTTCGATGATCGAGCCGGGCCAGCCGTGTGTGACGATGAGCGGCAGGGCGTCTTCGTGTTTCGATCGGACGTGGATGAAGTGGATGTCGAGCCCGTCGATCTCGGTGATGAAGTTCGGTAGCGCATTCAGCGTCGCCTCGACCTTGCGCCAGTCGTACTCCTTCTCCCAATAGCGCGCGAGCGCCTGGCTTGTTTCGAGCGGTACGCCCTGCGACTGATCATCGACGGTCTGCCTCTCGGGCCAGCGTGTGGCCCTGATGCGCGTGCGCAGCGCCTCGAGTTCCGCCTCGGGGACCTCGATCGTGAACGGCCGGACACCTGCGATGCCTACCCGCTCTTTGGTCTTGACAGCCACACGGCCCTCCGTCCCTCGCCGAGGGCATCCGAATACCACCTGGATCGACGTCTACACCTGGCTGTCGCATGGGTTCGGCGAGCCGAGCCGAGACCTGTGCGGCTGCGATCCTCTAATCCGGGCGCGAGCGTGGTGGCGGGCTTCCAGCTACCAGACCGACCCGCCGCCTCACCTTCGGTTGTCGCCCGGCGGTATGGGGGCCTCGGGGAGTTCCCCGGTGAGGAACTGCGCCGTGCCTCGCCCGAAGGACCAGTCCGCGCCGGTGTTCTCGACGATGGTGACGATGATGTCCTCCCCGCTGAGGCCCAACCGCGAATGCAGGCGCTGCGCGATCAGCTCGTACAGGCGCCGCTTGGCCGACTCGGGGCGGGTCTTGCTGATGACGCGGATGAAGGTCAGGTCGCGGCTTCTGGTGAGCCCGAGGCCGGTGTCCAGTGCCCGCAGCTCGAACGGCTCGTGCTGGGTGAGCACCTGGTAACGATCGGTGTCAGGAACCTCGAACGCGTCCACGACCGCTTCGTGGATGCCGTCGAGCAGCGAGGTCAGATAGGTCTCGTCGTGCCCACGGACGACGTCGATCACGATGAGCGGCATGGTTCAGGCCTCCTCGGCGAGTCGGCGGATCACGTCGGCGGCCGGCCCGGTGGGCGCGTTGCGGTACCCGGTTCCAGCCCACAGGTGCAGCCGGTCGGCGTCGCCGGCCTTGCCGGCGGCTTGCCGCAGGGCCCGGGTGAGGTGGTGGACGGCCGGGTACGCAACCGGCGCGGCCTGCTGATGCCGGTCGATGAATCCGTTGCGCAGCGCGTGGGCGGGGCGGCCGGTGAAGGCGCGGGTGATGACGGTCTCACCGAACGCGGGATCGGCCAGCGCTGCCTTGTGTGTGGGCGAGGTCCCGGCCTCGTCGGTACGCAGCAGCAGCGTCCCGACCGCGACGGCCTGCGCATCCGCGTCCAGCAGGCGGCGCACCGCTTCGGGCCCGTCGACGCCGCCGGCGGCGATTACCGGCAGGTCCACCGCCGCCCGCACCCGCCGGACCAGCTCGGCCGTCTTGATGGGCTCGGGCGTGCGGGTCGGGGCGAACGTGGCGCTGTGCCCCCCGGCGTCCGGGCCTTGCACGAACAACCCGTCGACCCCGCAGTTCCGGGCGGCAACGGCCTCTTCAGGAGTGGTGACGGTTGCCAACACCCGGGAACCAGCCCGCCGCAGTGCCGCGATGGCAGTGGGATCGGGCAGCCCGAAGGTCAGCGACACCACCGGGACCGGGTCAGCGATCAGCAGCTCAACCTTTTCTGCCCACCGGTCGTCGTCAGCCACGGGAACCGCGTCAAGCTGCAGCCCGTAAGCGTCTGCCTCGGAACGTAGCTCGGCAGCGTAGACACTGAACGCGGTCTCGTCCGGCTGGTCCTGAGCGGGCACGAACAGGTTCACCCCGAACGGGACGCCGAGGGCGCGAACCTGGCCGATCTCCGCAGCGAGGGCGTCGGGGGTCTTGTACCCGCCGGCGAGGAACGGGAAGCCGCCCACGGAGGCGACGGCCGCCGCCAGAGCGATGGTTGTGGGGCCGCCGGCCATCGGGGCTGCGACGATCGGCAGCGGGGAATCCAGCAGCGTGTCGGATGCCATGTTCCTTCTAACGATCGGAAGCGGCGCTGGCCAACGGCGCAATCGCCACCGTCGGGCGCGCGTGAGGGAATCGGATGCGCAGCATGAGGGCGGTGAGCGCGGCGAGCGCGACGACCCCGGCCGCAACGAACAGGGCGCCATGGAACCCGCCGGACAGCAGCGGCGCGACCGCTACCGGCCCCGCGGCCTGCCCGACCGCGTACACGGCCGACAGGATGGCTACCGCCGCGGGAATTTGGAGGTGGTTGCCCGCGTCCAGTGCGATCGCGGTCACTCCCATGAACGTACCGCCGAACAGGACGGCTGCGACCACAGCGTCGACCACCCCGACGGCAAGGCCGGCCAGCACGATTCCTGTCGCCTGCAATCCCAACGCCGTCGCCAGAAGCGTCGGGTGGCCGAGCCGGGAGGTCAGCCACGCCCACAGCACGCAGGAGGGGATTGCCGCCAGGCCAACCACGATCCAGGTCGCCTTGCCCAGCTCGCCGGGAACCGAGGCCGCGACCGTGGCGACCAGGAACGTTCCGGCGATGATGTAGCCGACACCTTCCAGGAAGTACGCCACCACCAGTGGCACGAACCAGCGGTGCGGCCGGCTGATCGGTTCGCGTACCACCGTCTCGGCCTCGCTGGCCGGGTCTGTGCCGGCCAGCCGCCAGCCCGAAGCGCCCAGCAGTGCGGCCAGGCCGGCAGCCGCCCACCATGCCGTGTGCCAGTCACCGACCAGGTCCACCAGCAGCACCACCGCCCCGGAGGCCGCGATGCCCGCGCCGACCCCGCCGTAGGCCCAGCCGACCAGGTGCCGCGAGCCGGTCGGGACGGTGATCAGCACTGCGCTGGCGGCGGCGACGAACATGATCGCGCTGCCCGCCCCGGCGATCCCGCGCAGCACGATCCACGCCTTTGGCGCAGCCACCAGGGGCATCGCCGCCAGCGACAGCACGACCGCGACCGCGCTGACTCGCACGGCGAACGCGGTGCGAGCCAGGCGGGGCGCGATCATCGCCGCGAGCGCCCCCGCCAGATAGCCGACGTGGTTGCCGGTGGCCAACGTCGCCCCCAACTGTGCGCTGACGCCAGCCTGGGACTGCATTAACGGGAGGATCGGGGTGAACACGAATCGGCCGACTCCGACCGCGGCTGCGAGCGTCGCTCCTGCGCGCAACGCGACCCGCCATCCCGTCGTCGTACCAGTCACCGTCACAGCGGCACGCCCTCCGCAATCCCACCGGCACCGCCCGGAGCGCCGCGTCATTCCCGCTCGACGTTACGCACGCGCACGGCCGAAGAAAATTGCCGCTCACGCTCGATCTATGCTTGGCAGTTATGGATGTGGAGTTGCGACACCTGCGCGCGTTCTGTGCCGTGGCCGAGAACCGTTCCTTCACGACGGCCAGCAAGCAGCTGCTCATCACCCAGCCCGCCCTATCCCGC
This sequence comes from Micromonospora sp. NPDC048999, assembly GCF_040649295.1. Lineage (NCBI taxonomy): Bacteria > Bacillati > Actinomycetota > Actinomycetes > Micromonosporales > Micromonosporaceae > Micromonospora > Micromonospora sp. NPDC048999. Next base: position 16,931 of record NZ_JBEZFI010000028.1, read on the forward strand.
ACCATCCAGCAACTCGAAGCCGCCCTCGGCGTCCGCCTGCTGGAACGCACCTCCCGCATGGTCCAGGTCACCGATGCCGGACGCGGCTTCCTCATCCGCATCCAGGCGATCTTGCGCGATCTCGACCTCGCCACCGCGGAACTCCGGGGCGAACGCGACCTGCGCATCGGGTTCTCCTGGGCGCTGCCCGACCCCTGGGCTACCGAGACCGTTGCCACTTTCGAGGCGACCACCGGCGCCGCCGCGCACCTGCTGCGCCGTGACGACATCGACGCTGCCCTCGCCCGCGGTGAGATCGACGTCGCCCTCATCCGCCACGAACCCGCCAGCGCCGACGCGACGACCGTGACGCTGTTCGAAGAACCCCGCATCGCCGCCGTCAGCAGCCGCTCACCCCTCGCCGAACGCGACCAGATCGGGTGGAACGAACTCGGCACCCACCCCGTCATCCTCAACACCGTCACCGGCAGCACCCGCACCGAACTCTGGCGCCCCGAGGACCGGCCCAAGCAGGTCATCGAGTGCGGCAACTACGACGAGTGGATCACCCTCATCGCCGCAGGCCGCGGCGTCGGCGCAACCCCCTTGTCCGCCACCAGCACACACGCCCACACCGGCGTCGTCTTCGTTCCCCTCACCGGAGCGCCAGCGGCGCCCATGCACATCGCGTGGATGCCGCGGAAGGTCGGTCCCCTCGTACGATGCTTCATCGAAATCGCGGCGTCATCGGCCTGGCCGACCACCGCGCGCCAATGATCGACCCATCCCGGCCGGGATCCAACGCCGATAGCGGGTTCCCCAGCGAGCCCCAATGAGCGCGGAGCAACTCGGCGACATGGTTCAGGCCCCCAGCCGGATCTCCCGCCCCAGCCAGCGCTCCCGCAGCCAACGGTCGTGGCTGGCCAGCACGATCGCGCCGGGGCCGGTGCCCAGCGCCGCCTCCAGCTCATCGCACAGACGCGGCGACAGGTGGTTGGTGGGCTCGTCGAGCAGCAGCAACTGCGGCGGCCGCGCCACCAGAAGCGCCAGCGCGAGCCGCCGGCGCTGCCCGACCGAGAGCCAGCCGACCGGCTTGTCCAGGTCCGCCTCGTGCATCAGCCCCAGCGAGCCCAGCGGCACCGCCTCTGCCCGCTCGGCACCTAGCGCCAGCTCGTAGGTGTCGCGGACGGACCGGTCCGGCCGGTCGAACACGGTGTGCTGGGTGAGCAGTCCCACGGTCAGTCCGCGCCGCCGCCGCACCTCGCCCTCGGGTACGAGCCGCCCGGCGAGCACGGCCAGCAAGGTCGACTTCCCAACCCCGTTCCCGCCGGTGACCAGCAGACGGTCGGTCGCCGACACCTGCGCCCTCACCGGTGCGAGCCGGCCCGGCACCCGTACGTCATCCAGTGACACCAGCGGACCGTCGCCCTGCGCCGCCGGTGCGGAGAGCGCCATGCTCTCGAACCGTAGCGGCCTCGGCGGCTCGCCGACCTGGGAGCGCTCCAGCTCCTCCAGACGGCGAGTGGCGTTGCGCACCCGCCGGGAGATCTGGCTCTGCACCCGGCCGGCGCGGTGGCCGTAGCCCATCTTCTCGTTGTCGCGCCGCTCCCGGTCCGGTGCCACGCGGTGCGCGGTCACCCCGGCGGAGACCCGCAGCGCCGCCAGTTCCTCCTGCTCCTCGGCCCAGCGTCGCTCCCAGCGGTCCCGCTCGGCACGTTTCTCGGCGAGGTAGGCGCGGTAGTTGCCGCCGTAGCGGACCGGACCGTCCATCGCGGGGTCGAGGTCGATCAGGTCCGTGCACACGGCGTCCAGAAAGGCCCGGTCGTGGCTGGCCACCACGACGACCCCGGGCAGGGCAGCCACCTGCCCCTCGACGAACGCGGCGGCACCGTCGTCGAGATGGTTGGTCGGTTCGTCCAGCAGCAACGCGGAGGGCCGCCGGACCAGCAGCGCGGCCAGCGTGAGCCGGCCGCGCTGACCGCCGGACAGCGACCCGAGCGTCCGGTCGTGTCCGAAGGCGCCGAGACCGAGGCCGTCGAGCACCAGCGCGGCACGCCGGTCGGCGTCCCAGGCATCCCGTTCCTGGGCCAGTTCGAGCCGGACACCGTACGCGTCGAGCAGGCCCGCGTACTCGGGCACGTCCTGCGCGGTCCACGCGAGCTGCTCGGTGAGCCGTTCCAGCTCAGCGAGGTCCTCCCTGGCCTCGCGCAGGGCGTCGTCGAGTACGTCGGCGATCGACGCGTCCGGGTCGTACGGCAACTCCTGCTGAAGAAAACCCAGGTCGGGCGGGCGCGTGACGCTACCGGCATCCGGCTTGTCCATCCCGGCCAGCAGGCGCAGCAGGGTCGACTTGCCGACGCCGTTCTCCCCGATCAGCCCGATACGGCGCCCGGGCGAGGCGGTCAGGGAGACACCATCGAGCACCCGTCGGCCGCCGAGGGTGTGAACGAGGTCGTGGGCGAGCAGAGCGGGCTGAGGCATAAGGTCCGTCCAACGCGATCGGTGCTCGGCCCGCCGGGCGACACGCCTCGGACACGGGCCAGGTCGACACGCCGGCGACTCACACCTCAGGGGCCCCCGTCTGCTTCAGCTCGCCGTCGGCCAGCCGCAGCCACCGGTCCACGCCGATATCGCGCAGGAACCGCTCGTCGTGGCTGACCACCACGAAAGCCCCCTGGTAGGAATTCAGGGCGCTCTCCAACTGACCCGCGCTGACCAGGTCGAGGTTGTTCGTCGGCTCGTCCAGCAGCAGCAGGTGCGGAGCTGGTTCCGCGCACAGCACACAGGCCAGGGTGGCGCGCAGCCGCTCACCTCCGGAGAGCACCCCGACGGGCAGACGGGCGCGCGGCCCCCGGAACAGGAAGCGGGCGAGCAGGTTCATCCGCTCCGCCTCCGGCCGCTCCGGGGCGTAGTCGGCGAAATTCTCGGCGACCGTACGGTCCAGGTCCAGCAGGTCGAGGCGCTGCGAAAGATAGGCGAAGCGACCATCGGCCCGCTTGATCTCGCCGCTCTGCGGGGTCAGATCGCCGCTGAGCAGACGCAGCAGCGTGCTCTTGCCGGCACCGTTGGGACCGGTCAACGCGATCCGCTCCGGACCCCGGACGGTCAGATCGACGCCCGCGCCGGCGAACACGTCCTTGTCGCCGAGGCGGACGCGCAGCCGCTCGCCGAGGAACAGGGTGCGCCCCGCGGGCACATTGGTGTCCGGCAGATCCAGCGTGATGCGCTGATCCTCGCGCAGCGCACGCCCGGCCTCGTCCAGCCTGGCCTTCGCCTCGCTGACCCGGCTGGCGTGCATCTGGCCCACCCGGCCCGCGGACTCCTGCGCGCCGCGCTTCATGTTGCCGGCGAAGATGCGGGCCAGACCGGCGTTCTTCAGGTTGCGGGCGGCGTTGCTCTGCCGGCGCTCGGAGCGCTCGCGGGCCTGCTGCATCTCCCGCTTCTCCCGCTTCAGCTCCTGCTCGGCGTTGCGGACGTTCCTCTCGGCGACTTCCTGCTCGGCCTGCACGGCCTCCTCGTACTCGGTGAAGTTGCCGCCGTAGAAGCGCAGTTCGCCAGCGTCGAGTTCGGCGATGCGTTCCATGCGGTCGAGCAGGGCACGGTCGTGGCTGACCAGGAGCAGGCAGCCGGTGAAGTCCTCCAGCGCGTCGTAGAGCTTGTGCCGGGCGTCAAGGTCGAGGTTGTTGGTCGGCTCGTCGAGCAGCAGCACGTCGGGCCGCTTCAGCAACTGGGCGGCGAGACCGAGGGAGATGACCTGGCCGCCGCTGAGGGTGCTCAGGGTGCGCTCCAGGGTGAGGTCGGCCAGACCGAGGCGGTCGAGCTGCGCGCGGGTGCGTTCCTCGATGTCCCAGTCGTCGCCAATGGTGGTGAAGTGCTTCTCGTCGACGTCTCCGGACTCCACGGCGTCGATGGCCTGGATGATCGCGGCGACGCCCAGCACCTCGGCGACTGTGAGGTCCCCGGCCAGCGGGAGATCCTGGGGTAGGTAGCCAAGGGTGCCGGGCACGGAGACCGACCCGCTGCCGGGCCGGAGTTCACCGGCGATGAGCTTGAGTAGCGTGCTCTTGCCGGTGCCGTTGGGCGCGACGAGGCCGGTGCGGCCGGAGCCGATGGTGAAGGACAAATCCTGGAAGACGGGGGTGCCGTCGGGCCAGGTGAAGGACAGGTTCGAGCAGACGACGCAGACGTCGGACATGGAGGTCACCTCGTGAGGAGGGGGCAGGAAAGACACTTCTGCCCCGGGTAGCAGACAAGGAGAAAGAGGGGACGACAGCTAGGCCACGCCGGCGCTCTTCCACGCACCGGCCCCGTGGCCTGTCAGGTCCGGGTATCACCCGGAGATGTCGTCGTCCACCACCATGTCTGGGCTCCTCAACACACGATCAACGCCTTACCAGTCTAACAGCAGGGGGAGGTCGGACCAGAGACCGGGCCGAGCACGTTTACGTCTGGGTCGATTTGGTACTCGCAGCTTGACTGCCCCTGGTCTGGGCGGCGCGCACAGACAACGTGCGGATATCCGACGTCGCCAGCGGCCAGCATGGGCAGAAAAGAACACCCCACCCAGTAGGGGAGGAAGCTACATGAACGGCCGACCGAACATTGTCCTCGTCCACGGCGCGTGGGCCGACGGCTCCTGTTGGAGCGGCGTTATCGAGCGCCTGCAGGCCGCCGGCTACCAGGTGACGGCTCCGCAGTTTCCCCTGACCTCGACGGCTGACGACGTCGCCCGACTACGCCAGGTCCTGGCCTTGCAGGACGGCCCGACAATTGTGGCCGGACACTCCTACGGCGGTCAGATCATGACCGCCCTCGGCACCGACGCGCCGAACGCGGTCGGGCTGGTGTACATCGCGGCCTTCGGGCTCGACCAAGGGGAATCGCTCGGCGCTCTGCTGTCGCAGGGCCCCACACCGCCGGCGCTGGAGCACTTGTTCACCGACAAGCAGGGCTTCATGTGGCAGCCGCAGGACCAGTTCGTCCAGCACTTCGCGGCCGACGTCGACCCGGTCCAGGCCAAGGTGTTGCACGCCGTGCAGCAGCCGACCGCCAGCTCCACGTTCTCCGAAGCGATGGGCATGCCGGCCTGGAAATCGCTACCGTCCTGGTACCTGGTCGCCTCGCAGGACCAGGCGATCCCGCCGGACGCGCAGCGCATGTTCGCCAGCCGCATGGGCGCGACCACCACCGAGGTCCCCGCCAGCCACCTCGCGATGGTTTCTCACCCCGACGAAGCGGCGCAGCTCATCAAGACGGCAGCCGAAGCCCGGACCCCGATGCCGGCAGGCCGAGCAGGCAGATGACAAGAGGCACAAGCAGCGCTGAAGCCCGCTGTTGGTCGCACAGGGTCGCAGCGCGGCGCCCAGGGCTGCAGGACCCGGGGTGCAGGTCGACTCGTCCGTCACTCACCAGGTCAGCGCCCTAACACGTGGCGGTGGGCCCCCTGAGATGTGGACACCCCGAGATTGGACGTTGATCCACAGAAAGGGTGTCCACATTGGGGCGGCTCGAATTGGACGAAAGAGTTTTCGCCCCGGGGCTGAGCCTTCCCGAGGCTCCCGAATGTCGGCAACAACGGACCGTACGGTGCGACAGGATCACCGTCACTGAGGGCTTGCTCCGGTCGGAGAAGGGGGCGAGGGCGTGGGAAATGAGCACAGACGAAGCGAGCGTGTGCTGCCGTCTGCATCGCCCCGACCGGCAGCGCTGGCTCAGTTCATCGCCGGTCCCGGGCGCGTGGACGCGGTCCGAGACGCCCTTCTGCAACTCGCGCAAGCGACCCGGGAGGAACCTGGCAACCTCAGTTACGACCTGCATCAGCTCAAGAACAACCCGGCCGCGTTCTACGTCCTCGGCAACTGGGCAGACGAGCAGGCGCTGGACGCGCATCTGGCGAGCGCACACGTGCAACAGTGCCTCGCGGAGACCATCGCGGGCGAGATCGTCGCCCCATACGCGCAGTGGCGCGCACGGCTACTGTCGGAACCCGACGCCCGGTCCGACCGACCACGGCCGGTCGGGAACTCGCCGGCTCAGGTGACCCTCCTACCGTTCTTCACGATCAAGGCTGGCGAGGAGGCGGCAGTCGGCAACTGTCACCTGGAGATGGTCGCGATCACCCGCGCCGAGCCCGGGTGCCTAGGCTACGACCTCTACCAGTCCGTCGAGGACCCGTCGGTCATGTTCCTCTACGAGAACTGGACTGACCAGGCGGCCCTCGACAAACACATGCACACCTCCAACTTCTACCGTGTCGTGCGGGGCGAGATCGACAAACGCCTCGCCGTCCCGTGGACCGCGCACCTGATGACGATGATCAGCGAGCCTCACCGCGAGCGGATCACGGCCTGACCGGTTCTGCCCGGCCGCCGCGCGGCCGGACCGCCTGCGGCGCCGGACGGTCCGCTACCCACTCGTCTTTTGACGGGTGACGGATGTGGTGCGAGGCGGGCCCTGCATCAGGGCCAGAGGTTCCAGCCGCAGGTGTGGACGGCAGCGGCGTGACGGCGGACGGCGCGGTTCGCCGACGAGACGAGAGAGAGAGATGAAAAGGGCGTGAGGTTGACATCCTCCCGGCCCTGAAGGGGCCGGGATTCTCACGGTCGCCCGTGGGGTTTCCTGTTTCATCGCCGACTGCCCGTCCGGGAGGACTTCTTCCCTTGAGGTCTTACACCGGCTCCGCAGGCGTTTTACCTCTCCGCCAGCCCGGCGGCGAGGATGTTCCTGGCAGCGTTGATGTCCCGGTCGTGTTCGGTTGCGCAGCCGGGGCAGGTCCAGGTGCGGTCGTTGAGGGCGAGGGTGGTGTTGACCTGTCCGCATGTCGAGCAGGTCTTGGACGACGGGTACCACCGGTCGACGGGGATCACCTCACGCCCGTACCAGATGGCCTTGTATTCCAGCATGCTGCGGAACTGACCCCAGCTCGCGTCGGAGATGACGCGGGCCAGGCGCCGGTTGCGCAGCATGTTACGCACGCTGAGGTCTTCGATCACGACCGTTTGGGTCTCGCGGACGAGTCGGGTGGTCAGCTTGTGCAGGTGGTCCCGCCGCCGGTCGGCGATCCGGGCATGAATCCGGGCCACCCTGAGCCGGGCCTTCGCCCGGTTCGCGGAGTCCTTCTGTTTGCGGGCCAGGTTCCGCTGGGCTTTGGCCAGCTTGCGCCGGTCGGCCTGTCCGAAACGCGGGTTGGCCACCTTCCCTTCCTCATCGCTCAGTCCGGGGATCGGGTGGGACAGGGTGAGCAGGCTGGTGATGCCCGCATCCACCCCGACCGCCGGCGTGACCGCCGGCAGCGGCCTCACGGTCGGGTCCTCGACCAGGATGGACACGAACCAGCGGCCGGCGGCGTCCCGGGACACCGTGACCGTGGACGGCTCGGCGCCTTCTGGCAGGGGCCGGGACCATACGATGTTCAGCGGGGTGTTCATCTTGGCCAGGGTGAGTTGGCCGTCACGCCAGCGGAACGCCGAGCGCGTGTATTCGGCCGACGCCCGCGACTTGCGCTTGGACTTGAACCTCGGATACCGGGACCGCTTGTCCCAGAACGCCACGAACCCGGCCTGCAAGTGCCGCAGCGTCTGCTGCAACGGCACCGACGACACCTCGTTCAGAAACGCCAACTCATCGGTGCGTTTCCACTCGGTCAGCCACCCGGAGGACTGCACGTACGTGGTGCGCTGGCGGTTCACCGTCCACGCCCGGGTACGGGCTTCCAGCGCAAGGTTGTACACCTTCCGCACACACCCGAAGGTGCGGCCCAGCAGCTCAGCTTGTTCAGGCGACGGGTAAAAGCGGTACTTGTACGCCCGCTTCACCACCTCACCCACGCCCCACATTCTAACAATCGTCCACGTAAGACATACCTTGAGGGGAGGCGGCGGCGTTTCCTCCCGGCGGTAAGCGGCCGGGTTTCCACGCCGCAATTCTGATGAGAGCTGTCGTCTATCGCGACGTGCGCAGCGTTGATGTGTGCGATGTTCCCGAGCCGACCGTGCGGGAGGACACCGACGCGGTCGTGCGGGTCACCTCCACGGCCCTGTGCGGCACCGATCTGCACATGTACGACGGGCGAACGGGCGCGCAGCCCGGCCTTGTCCTCGGTCACGAGCCGTTGGGTGTGGTCGAGCGGGTGGGGTCTGCGGTGCAGACGATCCGCCCTGGCACCCGGGTGGTGGTTCCCACCCACCTGTTCTGCGGCGTCTGCGCCATGTGCGCCCGCGGCCTGTCCGCCCTGTGCCTGCGAGCACGGACCGAAGGGCCGGGCGCCGCGTACGGCTACGCGGGCATGGGCCTCTACCCGGGTGCGCAGGCCGAACTGCTGCGCGTGCCGTGGGCCGACGCGAACTGCCTGCCCGTGCCGGGAGAGCCGGGCGACGCGTACGAGGACGACTTCGTGTTGCTTGCCGACGCGTTTGTCACCGGCTGGCACGCGGCCGTGGCCCTCGCCGACGTCCGTGCCGGGGACACCGTCGCCGTGTTCGGCGCCGGCGCGATCGGATTGCTCGCCGCGTACTCCGCCAACCTGCTCGGCGCCCGCGCCGTTTACTGCGTCGACCACGTCGACGCCCGGCTGGACAAGGCCGGAGAACTGGGGGCGGTGCCCGTCGACTTCCGCCGGGGAGATCCGGTCGAGCAGATACGCGAGGACCGGGCTCGCCACGGCCTGCCACTGGGCGAGGAGAAACTGCTGGGTGTGGACAAGATCGTCGACGCGGTCGGCTTCCAGGCCCACAACCGCGCCCACCCCGACCGCGAGCGCGCCGACCAGGTGCTCGCCGACGCCGCCCGCCTGGTCAACCCGGGCGGCGCGATCGCCGTCGCCGGCGTCTACCCGGAGAAGGACCTCACACCCCAGGCGGGCGGCACCACCGATGGACATCTCAACGCCCCGTGGGGCACGTTCTTCGCCAGGGGTGTCGCGGTGCGGTTCGGGCGTACCCATGACCGCCGCTACACCCGGCTGCTGCGCGACATGGTGACCTCCGGCCGGGCCCGACCCGGCACGATCATCACCGACCACGGCAGCCTGGACGACGCCCCCAACTTTTATCGAGGGTTCGACCAACGGCAGGAGCTGATCAAGGTAGTTCTGCACCCCTGACGGGCGGGTCCGATGGTTCTCCGACGTCACCGTTCCGAGCGGCTTTCATCTAGAACGCCTGTCCCGGCGCGGCGGCCGTGGTTGATTCGGTGCCGTGCCTGAACCCCCAGGTGCGGCCGACCCGCACCGCGACGATCCACCGTCGACCGCAGCCGAACGGTCGGTGGCCAGGGCGGTCGCGGTCGCGTTGGGCCCATGCCGGCTGGGGTACGTCCACCGGATGACCGGGCTGCCCGCCCCGGAGACCGGCGACGCGGTGGTGGCTCTCACCGCCCGTGGCGTGCTCACCGACGACGGGGCAGGGCTGACCGTCGAGGCGGCGTTACGCGACCGCCTGCTAGGCGCGCTGCCCCGATCCCTCCTCGGCGACCTGCACCTGCGCGCCGCGCGGCTGCTCGCCGACAGCGACCCGTCCCGCGCCGCCGAGCACCTGCTGTCGGCCGTGCGGGCGACCGGTGAAGCCGACCCCGAACTCGTCGACCAGCTCGCCACCGCCGCCCCGGTCGACCCGTCGACCGGGGCGGACCTGTTGCTCGCCGCACTGACCCGGGCCGACGCACTGACCCGGGTCGACGCCCGGACCCGGGCCAGGTGGCTGCTCGCGGCGTCTGACCAGCTCGTCCTCGCCGGACGATCCGCCGAGGCGCTCGACCTGCTCTCCGCCGAACTCGCCGCCGACCGCGCCGGCGGCACGGAACGGGCCCTGCTGCTCGGCCGGCTCGGGGCCGGACACGCGGCGCACCGCCCCTCCGTCGCCCTCGACCAGCTCCGCCGGGCCCGCAGCGGGCACCCGGTGGCGGCGGAACACCGCGGCTGGTTGCTCGCCACCGAGGCGTCGATCGCCTGCCGGGTCGGCCATCCGGACGCCGACGCTCTGCTCCGCGAGGCGGGCCGGGCACAGGCCGCCTGTCCGTCGCCTCCGGCGGGCGTACGGCTCGTCCTCGCCCGAGCCGCCCGAGCGGTCTGCCTCGGTGCCGTCCACACCGCCCGGGACCTCCTCGCCACCGTCGATCCGAGCCGGCTGGCGGTACGCGGGGAAGCCGCGGCGGTACGCACCGAGCGGATCACCGTCCAGCTCGCGCTCGGCGCGTACGAGGATGCGGCGACCGCGCTGGACGCGGCGTTCGACGACCTCCCCGCGGCGGCCCAGCCGACCCTGGCGGCGCTGTCCTGCCTACGGTTACTCGGCGTCGGGGAACTCCTAGAGGCCGACGCGCAGGCCCGGCTCACGCTGGACCGAACGGCCGGCCCGCTCACCGACGAAGCACGGGCCACGCTGCTCGCGGTCCGCGCCGAGGTCGCATACCGCTTCGGCCGCCCGGAGGCCGCCCGGACGCTGATCGACGGTGCGCACCCTGACCGGCCCTGGCCCGACAACGTGCCGTACGCGCCGCTGCGCTGCGCGGCCGCCGCCGACCCCGATCCGCTGCGTCACCCCGCGCTGATCCGCTCCGCCGCCGAAGACCTGGCCCGGTCGGTCCGGCCGGTGCTGCTGGCCGCCCAGCACGGTCCCCGTCTGGTCCGGGCCCTGCTGCTGCTCGGCGACCTTCGGCGGGCGCGGGCTGCCGTCAGCCGTCTCACGCAGGTGGCCGATCGGACCCCGGTGCCGCTCTGGCGCGGGCTTGCCGGTCACGCGGACGCCCTGGTCCGCCGCGACCCCGAGGCGCTGCGGGCTGCGGTGCGGGCGTTACGTACCACCGGCGCCCGGCCCGCGCTGGCGGACGCCCTCCTTGACCTCGCCTGCTCGCCCCGGGTCCGGCTGGCGGAGGCCCGCGCCGTTGGCCAGGAGGCGGCGGCGCTGTATGGCCGCACGGGGGCGGTGGGTGACCAGGCGCGCGCCGAGCGGTGGCTGCTCCGGCTCGAGCGGACCCGCCGCCGCCCCGCCCCCGGTCCTGCGGGGCACGGCCTGGCCGCGCTGACCGCCCGGGAGGCTGGGATCGCCGAACTGCTAGCGGCCGGGGCCACCAAGCAGCAGGTGGCCGGCCGGTTGTATCTGTCGTTCCACACCGTCGACACCCACCTGCGCGCAATCTACGCCAAGCTTGGCATCCGCAGCCGGCTGCAACTGGCCCGGCTGTGGGACGGCCGGGAGCGGCCCGCCGCGGGGGCGGACCGGGTCCCGGCCGTCCCGGCGCGGCTCAGCGGACCACCGGACGCTTCTCCTTCGGCAGCGCCTCGATCATCCCGCGGGGCAGGTTGATGGTGTCCGAGATGACCTCGGCGGGCGTGTTCGCCATCCACTGAGCGAGGGAGATGTCCTCGAAACGGGGGTTGCGGAACATCTCCAGGAAAATCAGTGGCTCGTCGCCGAGGTTCTCGATGTAGTGACCGTAAGCGAACGGCACATACCCCACGTCGCCGGCCCGGAAGTCGAACGTTCGAGCCACCCCCGAACTGGCGAACACGCCCATCCGACCGTGCCCGGAGATCCAGTACTGCCACTCGTCGTCCGTGGGGTGCCAGTGCAGCTCGCGGAGGCCACCCGGATCGATCTCCACGAGGGCCGCAGAGATGGTCGACGCCGCGAAGTTGGTGGTGTCCGCGACCCGGACAGAGCCGCCGGGAAAACGGTGTGGTGCCTGGGCGTGCAGCCGGTGCTTGAAGGTGCGCGGCACGTCGCCGGCCGGGCTCACCACCCGGTCCTCGGTCAGCGGTGGGGGCACCTCGCCCTGGAAGATGTACTTCTCCCGCTCCGGCAGGGCGTCCAACTGGTCGACCGACCAGCCGAAGTTCTTGGCCACCACGCTCTTCGGCACGTGTGCGAAGAAGTCGCTCATCAGGAAGGTGTCGTTTTCCGAGAACATCCCGTCGTCGAAGACCAGGAGGAACTCCACCCCGTTGGCGAGGGCCTGGATGTGGTGCGGCACCCCTTTCGGGAAGAACCACAGGTCACCCTGCTGGATATCCTCCAGGAAGTTGCGGCCCTCGTGGTCGACCGCGCCGACCCGGCAGCTGCCGTTGATCACGTACCCCCACTCGGCCTGCTTGTGCCAGTGCAGCTCCCGGTACGCCCCGGGTTCGAGCGCCATGTCGACGCCGGCCATCTCGGTGGCGATCGGCAGCTCCCGCTGGGTGACCTCGCGGGTCCAGCCGCCCCGCTCAATGCGGGTGTGCGCGTTGGAGAATGAGAAGCGAAGGTTCGGTACGGTGCCGTGGTCGGTTGGCGGCGGGACGAGCAGCTCGGGGTTCTGCCGGTCGAGCATCATATTGCGCGGGCCTTTGTCCGGTCCGCCGCCATCCCCGCGTACCGGCTGCGGTGCGGTGTCCTGTGCCATGGTGGTCAACTCCTTCGATCGGTTGATTCGTGCGGGACGTGTCGGGGCGCCGGCAGCCAGAGCAGGGCACGGGCGGCAAGCGGGTTCCGGGTGGTCATCGATCCTCCGGGCAGTGGTCAGGTGCAGTGGTCAGATGAGGAGCAGCAGCGGGAGCGCGCAGCCGACGGCGGCCACCGCGGCCCCGGCGGTGGCGGCCACGCGGGTGGTCAGCGGGGCGTTGACCAGCGACCCCATGAGGGCCCGGTCGCGGCAGAACCAGACGAGAAGGAAGAGCGCGACCGGTACGCCGAGGGAGAGCACCACCTGGCTGGCGATCAGCAGTCCGGTCAGCGGCGCCCCGAGCAGCAGGGCCAACATGGCGGGCGTGATGGTGACCAGGCGGCGCACCCGTACCGGGATGCGGCGGGCCAGGAAGCCGTCCATCACCACGTCACCGGCAAGGGTGCCGACCCCGCTGGACGAGAGACCCGAGGCGAGCAGGGCGATGCTGAACAGCAGTGCGGCAGCCCCTCCCACCCGGGTCAGCAGCTCGCTGTGGGCGGCGACGATGTCACCGGTCCAGACGCCGCCGCTCGTCTCGCCCAGGCCGACGCCGAGGGCGATCATCGAGACGTTCACGACGGTGGCCAGCCCGAGCGCTGCGCCGCAGTCGATTCGTAGGGCGCGCCGGATGAGGGCCGGCGAGCGCCGCGCCTCCTCGGTGGGTCGGCCGCCGGTACGGACGATCGCGGAGTGCAGGTAGACGGCGTGCGGCATCACCGTCGCGCCGACGATGCCCATCGCCAGCACCACCGACTCCGTACCGTCCAGGCGGGGGGTCAGGCCGTGCAGCGCGGCGGTGGCCGACTGATGACCCACCGCGTACAGGTTGTACAGGAAGCCGGCACCAACCGTCAGTAGCGCCGCGGCGCTGACCAGCTCCAGGCGGCGGGTACGGCCACGCCGCCGCAGCTCCAGCATCAGCAGGGAGAGGACGCCGGTCACCACCGCCGCGAGGCCGACCGGCATGCCGAACAGCAGCCGCATGCCGATGGCCGCCCCGACGAACTCGGCCACGTCGGTGGCGAGGACGACCACCTCGGCCTGCACCCACAGGGCCTGGCTCGCCCAGCGCGGGAACCGTTCCCGGCTGAGCTGCGGCAGGCTCTTTCCGGTCGCCGCGCCGAGCTTGGCCGCCTGAAACTGCACCAGCACCGCCACCAGGCTCGCTGCCACCACCACCCAGACCAGCAGGTACCCGGAGGTGGCCCCGGCGGTCAGGTTCGTCGCCACGTTGCCCGGGTCGATGTAGGCGATGGCGGCGACGAAGCCCGGCCCGAGCAGGGGCGCAACCCGGGGCCGGGCGGCGACTGCACCCCGTGTGATCGGCCGCTGCGTCTGGATCGTGGTCATGCCGCTGATCGTCCGGCGGGACCGGCCAGCCGCACATCACGCGATCGCGGGGTCCCTTTCGCCACCATCCCTGCCCGATCGGGGCGGCACCGGCGGGCGGGGACGGGTTTGTGTTCCTGCCCGTGGTCTGGGTCGCCGTGACGCTCGGCGGCGGCTGGCTCCTGGCCGACCTGGCCGTCGACCGGGCCGGCCTAAAGGCCTACGGACGGCCTGCGGCAATCGCCCCGAGCTCGCCAGCTCAAGCCGGCCGGCATGGGGCACCGTTGCCTTGACGAATCGGCAGACGCAGTGGGCCGTACCGGGAGCGCCGTTCAGATCGCTTGGGCGAGTTCGGTGGCCGTACTGGTCGATGGCCCGGTGCGCATACCTCCGGACCCCATTGACCTTCATGTAAGTCTCGTCCACATGCCCGTTGACCACCGTGGCCGCCTACTGCGCCAGCGCCGACCCCAGCACCGTCGCTGCCAGCAGCCACTGCCCACGCCCGCCGGACAGGGGGACACCGCCCGTGTCGACTGCCTCCGGGCCGGGCCACACGTCGTCTACTGCACTCGCAGCAGCAGCTTGCCTAGGTACGGAGCCTGCAGGCGGCGATGTGCCTCGGCCTCCGCGTCAGGGGAAACGCCTCGTAGGCGTGGACCTCGAACGAGCCGGCCTCGATCAGTTCGTTGAGCCGTTGGAGCCGGTCAGCTCCCGTGGTCCCGTCGCAGGCGTGCACGTCACGCCGGGCGGCGCGGTCGGCTCTGGCAGGACCCCGTGGGATAGGCGAGCCTCAGGCCCGGACGCAGGGTCTCGATCAGGCGCTCCAGCGTGTGCCCGCCGGCGGCAATCAGGCCGTCAACGCCAGGAAAAGGCCGGAGGGGCGGCCCGGCCGACGGTTGCGGCGCGGGCGAGTCCCCAGAACTGCCGCAGGTGGGCGCGGACCGGCTCGGTTTCCAACCCCAGCACCTTGTAGCTCAGGCCCGCGTCGTTCGGGAGCCGATTGAGGCCTGCGACCAGCGGAAGGTCGTCGTCCCAGGTGGGGCGTAGCTGTTCGGCGACCCGACGGGCCCGTTCGGGCGACGTCAACAGAAGGACGTTGCCGAAGACGTGGAAGTCGTCGAGCACGCCGCGCCGATCGACGTCGAACCGCGCCGGCTCGATGACGTACTTCTCGACGAACAGGTCGGGCCCGCCCGGCCGGGCGGCCCGCACGACGGAGGAGTAGAGGTCGTACTCGAAAATCTCCCCGTTCCGGTGATGCTTCCTGCCGGGCTGCAGGATCTCCGCGTACAGGACGGTTGCGGATTCCGGCAGTGTGATGCGGGTGTCGGTGACGAATCGGCTGTGCCGGTAGGGGATGGCCGGCTCGGGGAGGTATTCCAGGTAGGCGTCCTCGGCAAGGGTGATCTGCTGAAGCTGGGTGGCGTAGTTCGCGTCCATCTCCTGGATCTTGTTGGCCGCCTGCGTGGTGAGGTGGACCTGGGCGCTTTCGCCGAGCGACACGTCGAGTCGGTACCGGTCGCCCTGGAGCATCCCACCCGAGGTGGAGATGATGAACACGCAGGCCATCCCGGGCATCGCCGGGTCCCAGTGGAGTGCCCGCTGAGCCAGGAGCGGCGCCTGCCGGAACAACTCGGTCAGCAGTGTACGGTCGCCGCGCTGTTCGAATGCGAGCCGCAGAAGTCCGACCTTTCCCGGTGCGGCGCTGGGTAGTTGGGCCGGCTCGTCGCGGTACGGCGCCAGCTCCGGCGCGTCGTCCAGTGAAATCATGCGGGCACCGGGGCATCCGGCTGTGGGCTGGCGGGCGGCTGGTCGAGGTCGGCCGGCTGGGGCAGGTCGAAGAGCGCGTGGTATCGGATGAGCGAGATCAGTTCGTCGATCCCGACCCCGGTCTTGCAGTTGGTGAAGACGAACGGTTTCCCGCCGCGCATCGTCGTCGCGTCCGCTGCCATGACGTCCAGGTCGGCCTCGACGTGTGGGGCGAGATCGGTCTTGTTGATCACCAGTACGTCGGACTGGGAGATGCCGGGACCGTTCTTGCGGGGAATCTTGTCCCCGGCGGCCACGTCGATCACGTACACGAAGTAGTCGACCAGCGCGGGGCTGAAGGTGAGGGTGAGATTGTCCCCACCGCTCTCGATAAGCACCAGGTCGCTGTCGGGGAAGCGGGCCTCCATGTCCTCCACGGCGGCGAGGTTCATGCTCGGGTCCTCCCGGACTGCGGTGTGCGGGCAGGCGCCGGTCTCCACGCCGACGATCCGCTCCGCCACCAGCACTCCGGTCAGCGCCCGCCGCACGTGCTGGGCGTCCTCGGTGGTGACCACGTCGTTGGTGACCACGAGTACCCGTAACCCGCTCGCCACCAGCTTGGGAACGATCGCCTCGATGATCGCCGTCTTGCCGCTGCCGACCGGGCCCCCGACACCGATACGACTGACTGTCTTCATAACCACTCCCGAAGCGGTGCCGTCAATTCATGAACATCCGGACGTGCGCGTGTAGGTGGGCCGCCGCGAGAACATCGATGACCGGCCCGAAGGCGGTCATGTCGTCGAGGCTCGAGTTCCGTGCCCGCTGGTACTCCTCGGCGGCGGTTGCGTTGACCGCGTACAGGATGGTCTGGGTGTCGAGGTGATCGACCCGCATCAACCGCAGGGCGGCGCTGAGCACCATCGTCGCGACGCCGTACTGATGGACGGCGAAAGCGTCCTCCTCGGCGAGCCGGAGGTGGGCGAAGAGCGCGCCGAGCGCGACCGGATAGGTGACCGGGACCCGGTCCTGGTCGGCGTCGAGGGATCGCTTGTCGAGTATCGAGTCCCCGACTATGCGCGCCGCTGCCTCGGCCAGCTTGCGTCCCATCCGTACGGTCATTGTCCGGCTCTCCTCGGAGAGCTTGCGCAGGTGGACGGCCTCGTCGGCCCGGCGGACCAGGTCCAGGTCGCCCGCGGTGGCGCCCCGGTGCGCGTGCAGCAGCGCCACGCCGTCGCCGGTGGCCGCCAGGTGGGTCACGGTGCGGACGTAGGCCGCCAGATCGGCCCGGTCGCGGACCACGCCCCTCTGCACCGCCATTTCCAGCCCGCCGGAGAAGGCGAACGCACCCACCGGGAACATCGAGTCGCCGAACTGCAGGATCCTCAGGGTCGCCGGGATCGCCGATGTGGTCGGCGCCATCAGTCGACGGGTTCGGGTAGGTGCGAGTGTGGCGTCGAGTCGGCGCCGCCGAACAGCCGGCGGGCCTCGTGCGGTGCGAGGTACGCGATGACCTCGGTGCCGGGCAGGAAACTGTGGGAGATCCCGGCCAGATCATGGGTCTTCATCACTGAGTCCATCACCTTACGGTCGACGGTGAGCGGGACGTACATTCGGGTTCCCTTCACCACCGCCGGCCAGTGCTGGTTGCCGATGGCGTGCCCGAGTTCGACGGCCGAGCGTAGGCCCACGTCCGAGGGTTCCTTCGCCAGCCGGCCCAGGTCGACGACCATCACCTCACCGAGCTGGATACGTGCCACGATCGCGGACGACGCGGACTCGTCCCAGTGCAGGACGTCACCGTCGCGCAGCCGGTTACCTCGGCCGAGGGACAGGGCCAGCTCGACGCCGTCGGTGGTGCGCTTGCGTAGCCGGTTCTTCTGCGCCTCCCATTGATCGAGCATCAACTGGTCCACCCGTGCCGCGCGCAGGCGGGTCTGCCAGTCGGGCTCGTCGGTGTTGCCCAGTACCGATTCGACAAGCATGTCGGGGTCCTTCGCTGATCGGGTTGGCCGGGTGCGCGGAGTCGGCGCGACCTAGCTGAAGAAGTAGAGCTGGGTGAGGGGGAGGTTCCGGGCTGGTGGCACGGTGGCGTGGACGCCGTCGACCTTCACGGCGAAGGTCTCGGGGTCCACGTCGATCCGCGGTAGGACGTCGTTGCGTACCATGTGCCGTTTGGTCAGGCTTCGGGTGCCGCACACCGGAAGGACCTGCCGTCGCAGGCCGAGCTTCTCGCCGACCCCCGCCTCGTAGCCGGCCTGCGACATGAAGGTGACGCAGTTCTCGCTCAGGGCCGTGCCGCTCGCGCCGAACATCGGCCGGTACAGGATCGGTTGCGGGGTTGGCACCGAGCCGTTCGGATCTCCCATGATCGACCACAGGATCATGCCATTCTTGATGACCATCTTGGGCTTCGCGCCAAAGAACGCCGGCTCCCACAGCACCAGATCTGCGATCTTGCCGGGCTCGACCGATCCGAGTACGTGGGCGATGCCCTGGGTGATCGCGGGATTGATGGTTATCTTCGCAACGTATCGCAGTACGCGGAAGTTGTCGTTGTCCGGCGCGTCCTCCGGCAGCCTGCCCCGGGCCGCCTTCATGGCGTGGGCCAGTTGGATGGTTCGCAGCCAGCTCTCGCCGATCCGGCCCATCGCCTGCGAATCGCTGGCCATCATCGAAATGATGCCCAGGTCGTGCAGCACGTCCTCGGCGGCGATTGTCTCCGCGCGGACCCGGCTCTCCACGAACGCCACGTCCAAGGGGGCGTTCGGGTTGAGGTTGTGGGTGATCATGATCATGTCGAAGAGTTCGGCCTGGCTGTTGATGCCGTACGGGTTGGTGGGCGTGGTGGAGCTCGGCAGGCAGTTGATCTCGCCGGCCACCTTGATGATGTCCGGTGCGTGGCCGCCACCGGAGCCCTCGGTGTGGTACGTGTGGATGGTCCGGCCCTCGAAGGCGGCGATGCTGTCCTCCACGTAGCCGCTTTCATTGAGCGTGTCGGTGTGGATGGCCACCTGGATGTCGAACCGGTCCGCCGCGGTCAGCACCGACCGGATCGCTTGCGGCGTCGCGCCGCAGTCCTCGTGGAGCTTGAAGCCGGCAGCCCCGGCGAGCGCCTGTTCCTCCAGCGGCCCCAGACCTGAGCTGTTTCCCCGGGCGATCAGCCCGACGTTGATCGGGATGCCCTCGAAGGCGCGCATCATCGCGTGCAGGTTCCATGGTCCCGGCGTGCTGTTCACGGCGGTGGAGGCCTCGCTCGGGCCGGTGCCGCCGGCCCAGATGGTGGTGATGCCGTTGCTCAGCGCGGCGTATGCCTGTTGCGGTGCGACCAGGTGTACGTGCGTGTCGATGCCGCCGGCGGTCAGGATCAGGTGCTCCCCGGAGATGGCGTCAGTGGCCGGACCGGTGACCAGTTCCGGGGTGACCCCGGCCATGACATCTGGGTTGCCGGCCTTGCCGATGCCGGCGATCCGTCCGTTCTTGATGCCCACGTCCGCCTTCACCACGCCCAGCAGCGGGTCGAGGACGGTCACGTTGGTGATGACCAGGTCCACGACACCGTTGGCACTGGTCAGTTCGCCGTTCGAGCCCATACCGTCTCGCATGGTCTTGCCGCCGCCGAACACGGCCTCGTCGCCGAGGGTACGCAGGTCCCGTTCGATTTCGATGTAGAGTGCCGTGTTGCCCAGCCGGATCTTGTCACCGGTGGTCGGGCCGTACAGTCCGGCGTACTCCTGCCGGGATATCTGACTCATCGCGTTGGTCTCGGCGTCGACCCACCGTCTGGCCCTGGCTGCTTCTCCCCACCGTCCTGGGTGGTGAACTTGAAGCCGCGGCTCAGGGCCCGCCGGATCGCCTCCGGGTGGTCTGGCTGATAACCCGGGACCGGGCCGACGCCGGTCCAACCGTTCACGAGACCGTTGAACCCGTACACCCGCTGCCGACCCGCGTATGGCACGAGCTGGATGGTCTTCCGGTCGCCCGGCTCGAACCGGATCGCCGTACCGGCGGGGATGTCAAGCCGCCAACCGAAGGTCGCCGCCCGGTCGAACTGAAGGTTCCGGTTCGTCTCGAAGAAATGGAAATGCGAGCCGACCTGGATCGGCCGGTCGCCGGTGTTGCGGACCTCGATTCGCATGGTGGGTCGGCCCGCATTCAGTTCCAGTGGCTCTTCAGAGAGGACGTAACCGCCAATGGGCCACATGTGTTTCATGGCGGGTCCGGGGTGCCGCATGGAGCGTGTCACCGTCTTCCTCACATTCCTCTTGGCCCGGGCCCGCCTACTGGATGGGCGCGTGCACGGTGACCAGGCGGCTGCCGTCGGTGAACACCGCCTCGACCTGGACCATCGGCACCAGGTCGACCACCCCTTCCATGACGTCGTTCCTGGTGAGCACCTGACTCGCGTCGTGCATCACCTCCTCGACGGTCTTTCCCGCGCGAGCCCCTTCCAGCGCAGCCGCCGCGACCATCGCCACTGCCTCCGGATGATTGAGCTTGATCCCTCTGTCCTTGCGGGCGGCGGCAATCTGAGCCATGGAGAGGATGATCAGCTTCTCCAGCTCCCTCGGCGTAAGGTGCATCAACCCATCCTCTGGCGGTCCTATGGCGCTACGAAGCCACCATAAGCCCCCAGGAGAGCCCGTTCCCGATGAATAGAACAAATCCGGCAATTCGGCGCAGGTCCGGTTACCAGCTCGCGGGTGACGGGTGTCAGATGCCCGCCAAGCCCTGCGGGCTGTTGTACGGGATCGACACGCTGGCGATCTCGTCGAGCGAACCGTCCGCCTGGACGGCGTAGCCCACCAGCTTCGACGCGTTTCCGTAGATCTGGTAGAGGTAAGCGCCGTCGGGGCTCAACCAGTTGTCGCTCGGGCCGCTGCTGACGGTGCCGTTGAGCGCCCGGAAGGCACCGTCCCCCGGAACCCTGGGGCACGCGGGGTCCTGTGCCACCGCGATCGTCGTACCGTCGAGGCGGAAGCTGCTGACGCTGCTGTAGCCGAAGGGTGTCGCGAAGACCCATCGGTCGTCCGGCGAGACCGATAGCCAGCAGAGTTCGGAAGGCAGGCCCTTGCTGGTATCGATCTGTGTGAGCGGGCCGATGCTGACCCGGCCGTCCGCGTCGATGGTGCCCATGGCGATCCCGTCGCCGACCGCGTATCCGACGACGAAGGTGTCCGGGCGGTTGTGCAGGAAGGCGATGTAGAAGGGGGAGCCGCCGTGCGCGTCGTGGAACGAGGGAACGCCGAGCGTGCCATCCGGGCCGATGGGATAGACGACGAGGCCGTCCGGATCTGGCTCGTTCGAGGCGATCGACTTGGGATTGCCGTCCGCTCCCCGAACCCAGAGAATCGGCGAGCCGTCCGGATTCGCGGTGGGCGGCTGGTCGAACGTGGTGCCGATGAAAAGGAACCGCTCATCCGGCGAAACCGTGACCATGGTCGCCACCCGGTCCGGCTTGTCATGGGTGTTCGCCGAGTACCGCTCCGGGCGCACCGTCAGCTTTCCCGCTCCGTCGACAGACATCAGCCGGATGTGATCGGGACCGAACGAGTGCAGCACATAGAGGGTGTTGCTCGAAGGGGCATAAGCCAGCGATTTGGCGGTGCCGCTCCGGCCGCTCACGGCGTTGCCGGTCGGTTTGCAGTCCAGCAGACTGAGCGCGCCGTCCGCGCCCACGCTGAAGCTGGAGACGGAGTTGTCGCCGCCGTTGGTGGTGAACAGAAACCGTCGATCCGGCGTGAGGGTGATGCTGCCGGCCCCCTCAAACGCGTTTGGCGCGCTGTCCTGTCGGCTGATGGGCTTGAAGGTCCCGGAGCCAGGCCCGCCCGTAGGTTCGCGTTCTACCTCGACGATCGTGCCGTCCGCAGAGCGACGGAAGTGGATGATGGCATTGCGGGTCTCATTGGTCTGCATGTAGAGGTGCCCGCCATCCTGCATGGCCGGCACTGCGGCGTCCTGTCCAGCCCGGAGCTTCTCCGTCATCTTCCGTACCATCATCCACCCCGCATCCTGCCCGTTGACAAGCTGGTTCTCGCCGAGGTTCCAGTCGGACGTCCGGAATCGCCACGGGGCTCCGCACAAGACGTGGGCGAAGCGAACAGAGGGCCACTTTGCTCGTGTCGGTTCCGGTCCTGTGGGCGCCTCTCCATCCCCGGAAACGGGGAGCCGATCTAGGCCGAGGCTACCGCGTAGCCCACCTTGCTGAGGGTCGTACCCATAATTCTCGGTCGAAGACGATCTTCGGTCGTCGCGGCGGGTGCACCTGGCGGCCCGCCGTCCCAGAGCTGATGAGCGGTAGGTCCATCGGTTCGGTCGGATGACGGAATCGACGACCATCGCCCAGTCAGGTGATCGCCGCCGCACTCCACCGCCGTCCACCGATCTTGTGGCAGCGTCAGCCGGGAGGAGGACGTTGCGGATGTGGCTACTCCGGCGCTTGCCCGCCTAGCCCTGCACGTCGACCTCATTGTTCACCGGCATGCCCATCTCGGGAGGCCCCGGCTAGGTCTCGCAGAGGCCGAGCCCTGCGAAGGAGTCACCGTGTCCAACCACTTCAGCGCCGATAATCTCAAGTTTCCCGGCGACGACCGTCGCCTCGACCTTACGGACTTGTACGTCTTCACCTCCCCTGAGGACCCCAGCAAGACGACGCTGATCATCGACTCGAATCCGACCAGTGCGCCGCCTCCGATACCGGCCCCCACCACCGGCCCGGAGTTCTATCCCGGCGCGGTCTATCGGGTCAACATCGACACTGATGGCGATGCGCAGGCCGACGTCGCGTTTACGTTCGTCTTCTCGGAGTACGAGAACGGCAGCCAGACCGGGACCGCCTGGTACGCCACCGGCCCCGACGCTCGCCAGCCCGAGCCGGCCGGTCTGGTGCTCGCCGAGTCCATTCCGGTCAGCTTCGACGGCACGGCCCAGCCGGTCATGGTCGCCGAGCCAGGGCAGATCCGGCTGTTCGTCGGGCTGCGCAGCGACCCGTTCTTCGCCGATGTCGAGGGTGCCCTGCACGGAATGAAGTGGACCGGGCACGACGACTTCGCCGGCAACAACGTCGACTGCATCGCGCTGGAGGTGCCCACCGACCTGCTCGGCCCCGGTCCGGTGATCGGAGTGTGGGCCTCGATCAGCCGGCGCAGCGACGGCGCGCTGGAGCAGATGGACCGCGGTGGGAACCCGACCATCAACCCGTTCATCAACCCCGACGGTGAGAAGAACCTCTACAACTCTCGGCAGCCCGCCGACGATGTGGCCAACTACCTGGGCCCGTGGTCCCAGATGCTGGAGAAGGGTGGCTACTCACCGGAGGAGGCCAAGGAGACCGCCCTGCAGGTCCTGCCCGACATCCTGCGCTATGACCGCACCAAACCGGTCTCCTACCCCAACGGCCGTAAACTCATCGATGACGTCTTCAGCTATCGCTTTGGGTGGCTGACCTACGGCAAGATCTCCCCGACCGGTCTCAAGCCGCACAACGACCTCACGTGGCAATTCCCGTACCTCGGCCCACCCAACCCTTAGGTCAACGCAAAACTACGCCGACAGTCAGGTGACCGACGGCCACATCGTCGACCGGCAGCTTTCCGGCTGTACGGCCGGGCGCTGACCGGGCCAGCACGGCGCTTCAGCCTGCTCTCAGGATGAGAGTGGAAGTTTGCCGTGTATGACGCTAAACACGCAAAGCAGCCCGCAGCGAGTCCGGCAGATGATGAACAAGGTTCCGGAAGTCACCGTCTACTTCTGGATCATCAAGGTGCTGTCGACCACGGTGGGCGAGACCGCGGCGGACTTTCTCAACGTCAACCTTCACCTCGGCCTGACCGGCACGACGCTGATCATGGCCGTCGCGCTGGCGGCCGTGCTCGTCTGGCAGTTCCGCACGGCCCGGTACACGGCGGGGATCTACTGGCTGGCGGTCGTGTTGATCAGCATCGTCGGCACGCTGATCACGGACAACCTGACTGACAACCTCGGCGTGCCGCTGACGGTGACCACCGCGGTGTTCGCCGTGCTTCTCGTGGCCACCTTCGTCGCCTGGCACCGCAGCGAAGGGACACTGTCGATCCACTCGATCGTCACCACGCGGCGGGAGAGCTTCTACTGGGCGGCGATCCTGTTCACCTTCGCGCTCGGAACCGCCGCCGGCGACCTCCTGGCAGAGGGCCTCGACCTCGGGTACTGGCGCTCGGGGCTGATCTTCGCCGCGTTGATCGCCGTGGTGGCGTCCGCGTACGCCGGGTCGTGGATGAATCCGATCCTGGCGTTCTGGATCGCCTACGTGCTGACCCGCCCGCTCGGCGCGTCGCTGGGCGACTATCTCTCCCAGGATCGCGGCGACGGTGGTCTCGGTCTCGGAACGGTGCTCACCAGCGGATCCTTCCTCGCGACGATCGCGGTCCTGATGATCTACCTGGGCGTGTCAAAGCGGGACGCCCCTGTGACGGTGGACCGCAGGGCTGCGGCGCCACAGCGGTGAACGCGCCACGACGAGGTAGCCACGACGGGTCGCCGGGCCATCCCCCGAGGGACTATCGGAAGCGTCGACCCGCCGCGGATGGCGGGGCCGGGACAGAAAGGCGGATCTGGTGCGACTGCTCGTGGTCGAGGACGAAACGGCGCTCGCCGAGGTGCTCCGCGCCGGCCTCACTGATGAGGGCTTCGCCGTCGACGTCCAACACACCGGCCCGGACGGGCTGTGGGCGGCCAGCGAGCATGCCTACGACGTCGTCGTGCTCGACATCATGCTGCCCGGCCTCAGCGGCTACGAGGTGTGCCGACAGCTGCGGTCGCGGGGAATCTGGACGCCGGTGCTGATGCTCACCGCCAAGGAGGGCGAGTACGACCAGGCCGACGCCCTGGATCTCGGCGCCGACGACTACCTGACCAAGCCCTTCTCTTTCGTGGTGTTGGTGGCCCGGCTGCGGGCGTTGGTCCGGCGGGGCGCCCCCGCCCGCCCGGTGGTGATGACCGCGGGCGACCTGGCGGTGGATCCCGCGCGGCGGCTGGTCACCCGGGGTGGGCAGCCGGTCCGGGTGACCGCGCGGGAGTTCGCGCTGCTGGAGTTCCTCGTCCGGCACCGTGGCGACGTGGTGTCCAAGACCCAGATCATCGAGAACGTCTGGGACGCCCACTTCGACGGCGACCCCAACATCGTCGAGGTGTACATCGGCTACCTGCGCCGCAAGATCGACCAGCCGTTCGGCCGGACGGCGATCCAGACGGAGCGCGGCATGGGATATCGGCTGGCGGCCGACGGTGGCTGACGGCAGCCTGGCCCGATGGGTGCGCCGGCGGCTGGGAGTACGGCTACGGTCGGCGCTGGCCGCCGCGCTGGCGGTGGCCTTCGCCTTCGCCGTCGGGGCGGCGGCGTTCGTCTACCTGGCCCGCGCGGACCTGGTCGCCAACGTGGACGCGACAGCGAGACAACGGGCCGCCGAGGTGGCCTCGGCAGTGGCCGGCGGCGGTCAGGGTGCAATCGACCAGACGTTGAAGCCCAGTCCCGGGGAACAGACCCTGGTGCAGGTCCTTGCCCCGTCCGGAAAGGTGGAGGCCGCCTCGGCGGCGCTCGCCGGCGCCGCGCCGCTGTCCCCCCTGCGACCCCAACCGGGCGAGGTGCTGCGGGAGCAACGGTTGCTGCCGTTCGCCGACGAAGACCCGTATCGGGTGGTCGCCGAGGGGGTGACCACCGGCACCGGCACCCGCACGGTGCTGGTGGCGCAGTCCCTGCGGCCGGTCAACGAAAGCACGGAGGCCGTCGCCGCGATCCTGGCCGTCGGGCTGCCGCCGATGCTGCTGGTGATCGGCGCGGCGGTCTTCGTATTCGTCGGTCGGTCGCTGCACGCGGTCGAGGCGATCCGCGGCCGGGTCGCCGGCATCACCGCCCGAGACCTGCACGCCCGGGTGCCGGTGCCCGAAGCGCACGATGAGGTGGCGGCGCTGGCCGAGACGATGAACGGCATGCTCGACCGCCTGGAGACATCAGCAGCGGGCCAACGACGGTTCGTCGCCGACGCCAGCCACGAACTGCGCAGCCCGCTGGCCACCTTGCAGGCCGGCCTGGACCGGCTGGCGATCGCACCACTGCCCGGCGACAACGCCGAACTGGTCGGACTGCTGCGCCGGGAGTCGCAACGCCTCGGCCGCCTCGTGGCCGACCTCCTCCTGCTGGCGCGCATCGACGAGCGCGGTCCCACCCGGCGCCACGACGACGTCGACCTGGACGACCTCGCCTATACGGAGCGGGACCGGATCACCACCCGCCGACCGGACCTGACCGTCCGCGCCCAACTCGCCCCCGTACGGGTCCGCGGCGACGCGCACGACCTCGGCCGGGCCCTGCGCAACCTGGCCGACAACGCCGCCCGGCACGCGCGCTCCGAGGTGATCCTGCGGGTGGCCGTCCGTGACGGGTGGGGCTGCGTCGACGTCACCGACGACGGGCCGGGCGTTCCCGAGGAGCAGCGCGAGCGAATCTTCGACCGTTTTGTTCGACTTGACGACAGCAGGTCCCGCGCCGACGGTGGCAGCGGCCTGGGCCTGCCGATCACCAAGGAGATCGTCGCCGCGCACGGCGGAACCGTGCAGGTGCTGCCCGGACCGGGAACGACCGTCCGGATCCTCCTGCCGCTCGACGGCGCCCCGCCCGGCTGACCGGCCCAGCCCACCGGGCGTTTCAGGCTCCTCTCAGCCTTCCCGCCGCACGCTGGAGGTAGCCGGCCGCGTGGTGGAGCCGGGTCAGCCGGGAAGCCGAGAACGCGATGAACTACCACCTGTTCCAGCTCATCAACGCCGCAGCCGGACGGAACGACCAGATCGACGACGTCTTCGAATGGGCGGCGGTCTGGTTGATCTACGTGCTCGGCGTCGCCGCGGCGGTGCCCCTGTTGGGCGGCCTGCGGCAAGCGCGGGCGGCGCTGGTGCGGGTGGCGGCAGTGCTCGGGGTGGCCTTCGTGGCCGGGCAGGTGGTGGCGGCCGTCAGCAGCGAGGTGCGACCGTTCCAGACCCATTCGGTGCATCAGCTGATCCCGCACGACCCTGGGCCGTCACTGCCCAGCGATCACGCCACGGCGGCGTTCGCGGTGGCTTTCGCGGTCGGGGCGTTCCTGTCCTGGCGTTGGGGGGCAGCGCTGTCGGTGCTGGCCCTCGTCATCGGATTTGCCCGCATCTGGACGGGCGTGCACTACCCGGCGGACGTGCTCGTCGGCGCGCTCCTCGCCGCCGCCGCCGTCATTGTCGTGCAGGCCGGCGGGCGGGCGTACGACCGATGGGCGCGGCGCCACCGGCCGAGCGCCGCCACCGGCCACTGACCCACGCCTGCTTCGCTCTTCTGGAGGTTTCCTCGTGTCAACGCCGCAGGCGCTCCTCGCCGCCGGGCCCGGTTTCCTCGATCCGCAGTGGCTGATCTCCACGTTCGGGCTGATCGGCATCCTCGCCGTCGTCTTCGCGGAGTCCGGACTGCTGATCGGCTTCTTCCTGCCGGGTGACTCGCTGCTGTTCACCGCCGGGCTGCTCGTCGCCGACGGCCGCTACGTGCACCAGCCGCTGTGGTTGTTGTGCCTGCTGGTGGCCGTGGCCGCCATCGCCGGCGATCAGGTCGGGTACCTGTTCGGCCGGCGCGTCGGCCCGAGCCTGTTCCGCCGACCGGACTCACGGCTGTTCAGGAGGGAGTACGTGGAACGGGCCGACGCCTTCTTCACCCGTTACGGTGCCCGATCGATCGTACTGGCCCGCTTCGTACCCGTCGTCCGAACCTTCACCCCGATCATCGCCGGCATTTCCCGCATGCCCTACCGCACGTTTCTGATCTTCAACATTCTCGGCGGGGTCTTTTGGGGCGCCGGCATCACCGTCCTCGGCTACTTCCTCGGCCAGATCGCCTTCGTCAAGGCCAACATCGAGTTCATCCTCGTCGGCATCGTGGCGGCCTCCCTGCTGCCGATCGGCGTCCAACTGCTCCGCTCCCGACGCAAAGCCGCGCCGGCGGACACGAGCCAGGCAGGGGCGCAGCCGGGTCTTCAGCGATGACCGGCTCCGGCGGTGCCCGGTCGTGGACCGGCTTTCGAGGGGAGCGCTCAGCGTGTCTTCCGCACCGCCCGCTTGCGGGGCGGAGTCAACAGGTCGGCGATCGCCGCGATCGCGGACGGCACAAGGCGGTAGTACGCCCAGACGCCCCGCTTCTCGCGCTCGAGCAGGCCAGCCTCGGTGAGGATCCGAAGGTGATGACTCACGGTCGGCTGGGAGAGGCCAAGCGGCGCGGTGAGGTCACTGACGGACGCCTCGCCCTCCGGTGCGGACTGAATCAGACTGAGCAGTCGCAGCCGGGCCGGGTCGGCGAATGCCTTCAGCGTTCCCGCGAGCCGCTCGGCGTCGGCACGTTTCATCGGCTCGCCGGCAAGGGGCGAGACGGCAGGAGTAGGTGTTTTCGCAGTTCCCACGCCTTCCATAGTTCCACCAGCATCATCGATACGCTGGTGGAACCAAAACCCGGTCACCGCCAGTTTGCGGATAGGGAGCCGGCTTGACCCGTGGCGGCCGCGTCGGCGGCCGGATGGGGGAGCGCCAGAACACCCACACCAGCACCGCCCCGTCAACCCGGAGGACTTCCGACGCGGACCACTTAGGGGAAACCCAACGCGCCTCGGGGGGATAGCCCCCGGTTGAAGTCGGGGGACTTCCGGATCGTCTCGGCGGACCCGCTGCCCAACACTGATGCACATGGTAGAGAGGCCCAGGTTCAGCGTCGTCATCCCGTGCTTCAATGAGGCCGGCTATCTCACCGACACCCTCCTGTCCCTGCAGAAGCAGGACTTCGACGGGGCGTGCGAGATCATCGTGGTCGACAACAATTGCACGGACGACACCGCGGGCATCGCCCGCGACCTCGGCGCGCGGGTCGTGGTCGAGCCGGTACCCGGGGTGTGCGACGCCCGCCAGCGTGGCACGGAGGCGGCACGCGGTGAGATCGTCGTCTCGGCCGACGCCGACACGGTCTACGGCCGTGATTGGCTCAGCCGTATCGACGCGCGATTTCGCGGCGATGAACGCATCGTCGCGGTCGTCGGCCCCTGCCGGTACGAAGATGGCCCTCGGTGGGGCCGGCTCTACAGCCGGATACTGTTCGGAGCGGTCAACGGCGTCTACCGACTGACCGGCCGTGCCGTGTACGCGAGCGCGACGAACATCGCGTTCCGCCGCGAGGCCTGGACGGGTTACGACACCAACCTGACGCAGGGTGGCGACGAGCTCGACCAGCTGCGCCGGCTGCGGAAAGAGGGCCGAGTCGTCTACGACCATCGCAACCCGACCTACACGTCGGGTCGCAGGCTCACCCGCGGGCTGACGTACAACCTGTTCGTGACCCTGCCTGTGCACTACCTGCTTACCTACGCCGTGAACCGGATCGCGCGGCGGCGCGTACTCGGATCGGCGCCGACGTTCCGCGCCCACGCCGGGTCGTTCGGGGCAACCGTGGCAGCCGGCCGTGAGGCAGCCAGATGATCATCCTGACCGGGCTGTTGCTGCTGGCCATGATCGGCGCGGCGTACTGGCTGCTGATGTCGCCGTTCGCCCCGTCCTCCCGCGACTACCCCTACCACGGCCCGCCCGACGAACGGGTCGTGGCGCTGACGTTCGACGACGGCCCGAACGAGCCGTACACCTCACAGATCCTCGATATCCTGGCGGCACGCGATATCCGAGCAACTTTCTTCCACGTCGGACAATGCGTCGAGCGCCACCCCGAGGTCGCCCTACGCGTGGTCGACGCCGGCCACGTCATGGGCAACCATTCGCTGAGCCACCGGTTCGGCACATACCTGCGGCCGAGAGCGTACGAGCGGGAGGTCGAGCGGACCCAACGCATCCTGGCGCGAGTCACCGGCCGAACTCCAGCGCTGGCCCGCACACCCTGGCTGTGGCGCCAGCCGGCCCTGCTGCGGATGCTGCGCCGAAGCGGCCTGCACCCGGTCGCCGGTGAGTTCGGCCATGCGCTGGAGGTGTTTCAGCTGTCCGGCGTACGGATGGCCCGCCGCGCCATCGCCAAGACGCGCCCTGGCTCGATCCTCATCTTCCACGACGGGTTCGACGGCCGGGGCGGCAACCGCGCCGAGACGGTCGTCGCGGTGCGGGAGACGATCGACGGGCTGCTGGCCCGAGGCTACCGGTTCGTGACGGTGGACGAACTGCTCGGCGTGCCGGCGTACCAGGCGTAGACCTTCGAAACGCCCCCTCCATCGATGAGGAATTGTCGCTGGTGTTCTGTCCGGGTGAAGTGATCTCACCAAGGCGAGGGGGGCACCTTCCCCGAGGCCGGTATGCCTCTGGGGCACTTCATGCCTCAGGGGGATACCGGTGTCTGCCCGTCTTCGAAGGCAAGCGCGACCCTCCGTATTCAAGGCACAATTTCGCGACTTGGTGGGGGCGCCGTCGGGGCGGGATGCTGACCCCAGCCCGGTCCGGGGCGGCCGGACCTCGTCTGTCGCCCACCCGATAGCGGCGACGACGACGCTGGGTAAGCATGTGGGAAGCCGAATAGGTCGATTCGATTCCCCGGCGCGTCGCTTCATCTCAGGCTTTGTCAACCTCGGACAAAGGGTGTGGTGCTGTTGTGATCACTCAGGCGATGTGGACCCACGGACACACCATGCGGGTGGAAAATCCCGCCGCATTGGCCAGCACCTGGCGTGCGGGATTCTTCAGCCGCGTGGTCGGTAAGCCCAACACCACCAACTGGCTTCATTTCGCGATACCGACGTCGGTCATCGTGAAAGACAAGCGCCAGATGACGGATTCGGTCATGCTGCGTTTCCGCGCCAACTCCGGCGCCGCCGCGGTGACGAACGTCCACGTGTACGACGGTGAGCGCCGCATCGCCACCCACGACGGGCTCAACCAGTCACCCTCGACGTTCGGGCTGGCCCGCTTCGACGTGCCGGGCAAGCCCGACGTGCTGTGGGGGATCGGCATCTCGATCGGCGTCCGCTTCTCCGGTAGCACCGACGCGCAGAACACGCTGGAGTTCGCCGCCGCCGGATGCGACTTCAAACTGCTGGAGACCGTCCGACTACACGTCAAGGTGCTCACCGCGCCGACGCGGTTCACCATCGACCAGATGATCACCGGAATGCGCGAAGTGTACGAGCCGGCCGGCTTCCGGGTCGTCCGCGCCAGCGACGAGAACCTCAACCTGCCCGCGCTCAACGTCCTCGACGTCGGCGAGTGCCGCATGGGCGTCACAACGGAGGAGCAGCGCACACTGTTCGGCAACCGCAACAATGTCGGCACGAACGACGTCGTCGTCTACTTCGTCCAGGCAACCAACCCGCCGTTGAACGGCTGCGCGGCACATCCCGACGGGCGCCCGGGCGCGGTCGTGGCCAGCGGCGCGAGCCGGTGGACGCTCGGACACGAGGTGGGGCACGTCCTCGGCCTCATCCACGTCGACGACAACAAGCGGCTGATGACCGGCAACGGCACCGACAACATCACGAAAATACCCCCGGACCTCATCAACTCCGAGATCACGACCATGCGGAACAGCCCACTGACGATCAATCCGTGAGGCGGGACAAGACATGCCGATTTCACTGGAAGAACTGCGACGCCTGCTGAGCAGCGATGAGCCCGACTACCGGGCCATCGCCGCGGCGGCCGGACCGGAGGCGGCCGAACACCTGCGGGTCCTCGCGCGCGACGACAACGTGATGCTGGCCAGCAAGGCCGTCTACGCGGCCAGCCTGGTCGACCCCACCGCCGGGGAGCAGGTCGTCCGCGAGGCCGCCGCGAGCGATCAGCCGCTGCTGCGGATCGCCTCCGCGTCGGCCCTGGTCAACCTGCGGGAGGACGCCCGCAACCGGGTGGCCGAGCGGCTCATCGACGCCGGTGACGTCGGTGTGGAGAAGCTGGTCATCCGGTCCCTCGGGCCCTCGCTGACCCCGAGGCTCCAGCAGTCCCTGGCGCGGCTGGCCGACAGCAGCGACTCGGCGACCATCCGCGATCTTTCCCGCTCCAAGCTGCGCGACAGCTGAGCAACGACCGAAACGCGACGAGAGGGTACGGCCATGGCCTTGGCACAGGCGATGTGGACGCACGGGCACAGCCTGACGGTCGAGTCTCCCGACCGGATCAGGAGCGAATGGCGAGCCGGATTCTTCATCCGGCTGATCGGCAAGCCGGGCACGACGAACTGGCTGCACTTCGGAATTCCGACACCGGTGATCGTCAACGACAACCGGCTGACGATCGATTCGGCGCTGGTACGCCTGCGCTGCGAGTCGAACCAGGCCGCGGTGACCAACGTGCACGTGTACGACGGCGAGGGGAGGATCGCCACGCACGACGGACTGTCACTCGCACCGTCCGCATGGGGAATGTATCGGTTCGGAGTGCAGAACCGACCGAAGGTGCTCTGGGGCGTCGGGGTGACCCTCGGCGTACGGTTCAACGGGACAACCGACCAGCAGAACACCATGGAGATCAGCGCCGCAGGCGTGGACTTCCTCCCGTGAACCACCCCTGACAGGCCACGTCGGCAAGGTCAGCGTTTCGATCAGGCAGCCGGCCGGCGAGCTGATAGTTGGCGCTCACACACACCCAGCCCTGGGCGGCGAGGTGGTGCAGCAGGCCACGGCCCTCCCAGCGCTTGTGCCCGGTCCTGAAGCCGCCCCCGTGGAAGTACACCAGGACCGGCCCGCCGGTGGGACGGTCCCGCCGGTGGTAGACGTCGAGCAGGTTGCGCCTGCCGGCGTCGCCGTACGCGATATTCCCGACCCGGACGACGTCACGACGCCTGACGGCGAACGGGGCCAGCAGGAGGTGCGCCCACGGCCGACGCGCCGGCGGCAGTTCGATGCCGGCGTCGTCGGCGAGGGCCCGCCGCAGCACCGCGCCGGTCGCGAGCGCCCGCCGGATCAGGACGGCGAGGCGGGCCGCGGTGAGCACCGCGACGGGAACGCGACCAGGCCACCGGGTGAGGTGAGGTCGCCCTGCACGAACGCGAGGACGCTGTCCGCGGCCAGCGCGTAAAGGGCGAGGAACGGCAGCTCGTTGATCAAATAGGTCACCCAGAATCCCCAGTAGCTCAGGGTCGTGTGGGCGGGCCGTGGCCCGATCACGGCGGCGGCGATGCAGAACGCCAGGAGCGCCACGGAGATGACGTATCCGATCGGCAGGATGTCCATCCTTATCGGCAGTTCCGTCGGCCGGGCAACCCGATGATCAGCGCCGCGCCGACGGTCAGGTGCATGCCGAGCAGCACCAGCCGGCTGCTGATGCCAACGCCGCTGGCCAGCGGGCCGACCAGCGAGAGCACCAGCACGATCAGCGCGATGATCCGGAACGTCCGGGCGGGGCGGCGAACGGTACGTTCCAGCAGCGCGAGCAGGCCCCAGGCGGCCAGGCCGGCGATCAGCGCGGCCACCACGACGGCGGCCGGGCCGATGTGCTGGGTGGTGTCGCCCTGGCGGACGGCGAGGTCGATGCCGGCCCAGGGGTCGGCGACGACCCACTGGAGGAGAGCGCCGGCCGCTGCGCCGGCGATGGTGATCGCCCGGCCGGTACGCCGTGCGGTGGTCCTGGTCGTGTTGGTCTGCTGCATGTCGTTCGTCATGCCGATGAGCGTCGCGGTTCGGGCCGGGTGGACACATCGGACCACGGGCGGCGCCAGTCCTCTCTTAGGAGAGCTCGACCACCAACTTTGGAAGGTGTCGGCCCCCACCGGCCGCCGGTTAGCCTCGCCGGGTGAACAGCTTCTCCCTCGGGTCGGAAGACTGCGACCGCCGTCCCAGCAGCGCGGCGCTCGCCGCGATGCTGGGCGCGTCCGGCGTGCTGATCGCGGCGACGATCCTGGGCTGGTGGAGCGACCATCCGCCCGGGCCGCTGCTCGTGCTCGACCTCACGGCCGGTGCGCTGAGCTGGCTGCTGACGCCGTTGGCGCTGTGGCGGCCGGCCGCCACCACCGCCGTGCTCACCGTGCTGGCCGCGGTGTCGCCGGCGGCCACCCCACCGGCCACGATCGGCATGCTGCAGGTGGCGCGGCGCCGGCGCTCCCCGATGGCGATCGCGGTGGCGGCGGCCGGGCTCGCCGCGCACGCGGTCCAGGGTGCCTGGCGGTCCAACGGCGGCATTTCGTACGGCTGGTGGCTGGCGCTGGTCACCGTAGGCTACGGCGCGCTGCTCGCCTGGGGTGCGTGGGCGCAGGCCCGCGAGGCGTTGATCCGCTCGCTGCACGAGCGGGCCCGCCGCGCCGAGGCGGAGCAGGGCCGCCGGGTGGCCGAGGCGCGCATGCTGGAACGCCGCAAGATCGCCCGGGAGATGCATGACGTCCTCGCCCATCGCCTGTCGCTGCTGGCCACGTTCGCCGGCGCGCTGGAATACCGTCCGGACTCCGCGCCCGAGCAGTTGTCCCGGGCGGCGGGGGTTGTCCGGGACGGTGTGCACCAGGCGCTCGACGAACTGCGTGAGGTGATCTCGCTTTTGCGCGACGACGGCCCGTCGCACAGCGACGGCAACCGCCCGCAGCCGGTGCTGGCCGACGTCCCGCGCCTGGTCGAGGAATCCCGCGACGCCGGCACCGAGGTGCTGTTGCGCGAGGCGGTGGACGAGCCGGCCGAGGCGCCCCCGTCGGTGGCCCGCACGGCGTACCGGGTGATCCAGGAGGGCCTGACCAATGCCCGTAAACACGCCGCCGGCCAGCCGGTCCAGGTCGCCCTGCGCGGCGGACCCGGCGCGGGCCTGGAGATCGACGTCCGCAACGCGCTGACGCCGGAGGGCGGGGCGCCGCCCGGATGGTCCGGGGGTGCCGGGCTGGTCGGGCTCACCGAGCGGGTGCACCTGGCCGGCGGGCGGCTCGACCACCAGGCGGTCGGCGGGGAGTTCCGGCTGCACGCCTCGATACCATGGCCGGCGTGACCCCGCCGGTGCGCGTACTCGTCGTCGACGACGACGCGCTTGTCCGTGCCGGGCTGACCATGATGCTTGACGGCGCCCAGGGCATCGTAGTTGTCGGCGAGGCCGCCGACGGCGACCAGGTGCCGGCCGCGGCCGACGCGCACGCCCCTGATGTCGTGCTCATGGACCTGCGTATGCCCCGGGTCGACGGCATCACCGCCACCCGCCGCCTACGGGCGCGTCCGCGGCCGCCCGAGATCATCGTGCTGACCACGTTCGACACCGACGAGAACGTCTTGCACGCGCTGCGTGCCGGGGCCAGCGGCTTCCTGCTCAAGGACACCCCGCCGGCCCGGATCGCCGAGGCGGTACGGCAGGTCGCGGCCGGCGAGCCGATCCTGTCCCCGCGGATCACCCGCCGGCTGATGGACCGGGTCGCCGTCCAGGCCGGCGCGTACGCCCGGGCCAAGGCCACCCTCGCGGCGCTCAGCCCACGCGAGCACGACGTCGTGGTGGCGATCGGCCAGGGCCGCAACAACGCCGAGACAGCCGCCGCGCTCGGCATGACCCTGGCCACCGTGAAGACCCACGTGTCGCACATCCTGACCAAGCTCGATCTCGACAACCGTACGCAGATAGCGCTCCTCGCCCACGACGCCGGCCTCGCCTGACAGCGGGCTCCCGAAGACCGCCGGCGACCGGTGCGACACCGAGCCGTCGGCAGGCGTGGCCAGTCCGGGGGTGCCCTCCCCGACTGGCCTGCGCCTTCGGCGGTTCGCGCAAATCAGCGCTGGCTGGCGTGAGCGAGGGTCGTTGGGTCCTGCCAGCGGGTTGCTGTCGGCGTCGGGGCCACCCCTACGATGTCGCCCATGGCTCGGCTGTATGTCCGCCCCGGCGTCAACCCCGACGACCCCCACGTGCCCGTGGCCGTCCTCGTCGTCGATCCCGACGGCACGCCTGGGGAGCGTGCCGTGGCCCGGCTCGGCGGGTGCTGTTACGAGGGCGACGGGGTGGTTTACCTGGTGCAGACCGACGGCTGGGCCGAGCGCGCACTCGCCGGCGGCCAGCTGGTGGTCGACATCGCCGTCTACCCGGCCGTGTTGCAGCAGGTCGGCGTGGACCCGGCAGGCTTCCCAGGGCGGTCGGCCGTCGACCCGCAAGCCGTGGTGGTCCTGCACGAGGAGACGGCGGTCGACCCGGCGCTGTCCGCAGGCCTGGCCGAGGCGACCGTCGTTCTCACCGCAGGCCCGGATGTTCCGCTGGACGAGCTACTGGCCTTCGAGGACGACTGGCCGATGGTGGTCGCGCCGGTTCGTCCCCGCAACGGACCAGGCCGAGGCGGGGACGAACCGTCGGCGCGTCAGGAGTCGCGGTCGGCCGTACGGTAGCGCTCCACCTCGGACCACACCGATGACATGCCGGCGAGACACCGGTCGAACACCCGCGCGTGCTCCAGGTACGCGGCGCGATCCGGCCCCGGATGGACGCACAGGTCGTCCTCGTCGTTGACGGTCCACGGCGGTACGTCGTGGCCCAGGGCGCCGGGCAGCAGCGAGGCGACGCCACGGGCGCCGAGTTCGCTGGTGAGCTGCCGGCGGACCGGGCGGCCGAGCACATCGGCGAAGATCTGCGCCCACACCGTGGAGCGCGCGCCGCCCCCGGCCAGCCGCCACGGCCGGTCACTGACGTCCGCGCCGCTGGCCAGCACCCGGTCGAGCTGCACCCGGTGGTACTGCGCGACCCCTTCGATGACCGCCCGGGTGAGGTGGCCGCGACGATGGTTGCTGGAGATGCCGAGGAAGGTGCCGGACGCCGAAGGGTGCTCGGGCGAGCCGTTGACGAAGGGCAGGAACAGCAGGCCGTCGGCACCCGGTGGCACCGTGGCGGCCTCCTGCAGCAACTCCGCCGCGGCGATGCCGCCGGCCTGCTGGTGGGGGACCCCGGCGCAGGCGAGCCATTCGAGGTTCGCCGCCGACGTCGGTGCCACCTCCATGGCCAGCATGGTGGCCGGGTCGGGCATGAACGCGCTGAGCGTGACGTCCGGGGCGGGTGTGCCCGCGGGCACGACCACCCCGTTGATCGCCCAGGTGCCGACGATGATCGTCCCGTCCCCGAGCTCTCGTCCGCCGGCGCCGAGGGTGGCGGCCACGCAGTCCATGCATCCGGCGATGACCGGCAGGCCCTCGGGCAGCCCGGTGCGGGCCGCCGTTGCCGCGCTCAGTCCCGCGACCACCTCGTCGGACCGGCGCAGCGGCGGGAACCGGTCAAGGTCAGAGGCGGGCAGGCCGACCAGTTCCAGGGCCGTCGGGGTGTAGCCGCGGGTGTCGAGCGCGACCATGCCGAACGCGCTGGCGTCGCTGTAGTCCGCGCTGGCCACCCCGGTGAGTTGCGCGGTGACCCAGTCCTTGCAGGACAGCACCCAGCGGGTGGCCGCGTAGGTTGCCGGCTCGGCGTCCCGCAGCCAGCGCAGCAGGACGGCGGGCTGGGCGGCCCAGGGGATCGAGCCGGTCTCCCGGGCCAGCCGGCGGGACCCCTCGGGCGGGATCGCCTGGACGATGTGCTGCGCCCGGCTGTCCGACGAGGCGATGGCTGGCCCGATCGGGCGCAGGGCCTCGTCGACCGGGTAGATGCCGTTGCCGTGCGCCGCCACGCCGACGCCGGCCGGGGCGTACCCCTCGGCGGCGAGCTTGCCGCTCACCTCGGCGAGCAGCGACAGCACCGTGTCGGCCAGTGCGGTCATGTCGACGTCGTGGCGGTGGGCGGTGACGCTGGTGCGCGGCGTCCGGGCGTGCACAACGGCAAGCTCGTTCCCGACGACGTCGAAGGCGGCCACCTTGGTGGCGGTGAGGCCGACGTCGACCCCCAAATAGCAGGTGTGCGGAGTCGTCACGACGCCCTCCTGTCGCTCGTTCCGGCCGGTGCCGGGTCCAGTCCGCGCGGGCGGAAGCGCCGCAGCTCCGTCCGGTAGGCGGCCACCTCGGCGTCGGCCCGCCCACGGTCCCAACCAAGATGCCGTACGCCGACGTCCGCGCAGGTCAGAGCCGCCGACATGGCCATGTCCGGGCCGAGGCCGACCAGCGTACGGCGCAGCAGCACGTCGGCCAAGGTCACCGCCCGCTCCTCGCGGAAGGCCATGACCACCTCGGCGGCGACCGCCCCGGTCCGTTCGTCGACGACTTCAGCCAGGGTGGGGTCGGCTACCGCGAGTTCGAGGACCCGGCGGGCCCGGACCCCGTAGATGTCCAACAGCCGGGCCGCCTGCGCCGGCGTGAACGGGGCGGCCGAGCGCGCGAAGTCCGCCCGGAACGCGTACCAGTCCGGGGTGTCGGCGCCGGGCAGCGGCCGGGTACGGGTGGTGCACCGTTGCCGCGGCCGGCCGAGCAGCCTCAGCGCCTCGTCGGTGGCGTCTTCGGCGAGAGCGCGGTGGGTGGTCAGCTTGCCGCCGATGATCGTGAGCAGCCCCTGGTACGTGGGCGCGTGGTCGAGCACCGTGTGCCCACGACTGATTTTGGCGTTGTCCGACACGTCGGCGGTGTAGGGCAACGGGCGGATTCCGGCGACGCTGTAGAGCACGTCGTCCGGGGTGAGGCCGGCCTGGGGGAACAGCCGGTTGGCCTCGGTGAGCAGATAGTTGATCTCGGCGTCGCTGGCGACCACCTCGTCCAGATCCCCGTCGTACGTGAGGTCGGTGCTGCCGAGGACGTACCGGCCCTCCCACGGGAAGATGAAGATCGGGCGCTGGTCCGCGGCGGCCTCGAAGAAGATGCAGGTGTCCGGGGCACCCGGGAACGGGTCGATGATGATGTGACTGCCCTTGGTGCCGCCGTTGAGGCGTCGGCTCTCGACCTGGCCGTCGAGGATCCGGTCGATCCACGGCCCGGCGGCGTTGATCGTGAGGCGGCCCCGGATTTCCCCCTCGTGCCCCGACCGGTTGTCACGGGTGCGGACCCCGTGCACCCGCCGGTCCGCCACCAGCAGGCCGGTCACCGTGGTGTACGTCAGCACTCGCGCACCCAGCCGCTCGGCGTCCAGCAGCAGTTCGACGCAGAGCCGCTCGGCCCACGGCACCTGAGCGTCGTTGAAGAGCACCCCGCCGCGCAGCCCGGTGGGGGCGAGGCGGGGCCAGCGCCGGGTGATCGCCCGGACGGACAGGCCCCGGCTGCGTCCCCGCCCGCGGCCGGCGGCCAGGACGTCGAACGCGGCCAGGCCGAGGCGG
Organism: Micromonospora sp. NPDC048999; assembly: GCF_040649295.1. Lineage (NCBI taxonomy): Bacteria > Bacillati > Actinomycetota > Actinomycetes > Micromonosporales > Micromonosporaceae > Micromonospora > Micromonospora sp. NPDC048999. The sequence goes on from NZ_JBEZFI010000028.1 coordinate 55,518, forward strand.
ATCAGGGGTCCCGGACGGCTGTCCCCGGTGTAGAACGGGATGAGCATGGGGTAGTCGCGCACCAGGTGCGGCGCGGTGCCGAACAGCAGGTGACGTTCGCGGATGGACTCGTGCACCAGGGTGAAGTCGTAGCGTTCGAGGTATTTCAAGCCGCCGTGGATGAGCCGGCTGGAGGTGGCCGTGGTGCCGGCGCCGACGTCCCCGCGGTCGACCACGACGACGCTCAGGCCCCGACTGGCGGCATCTCTGGCGATGGCGAGGCCGTTGACGCCGGCGCCGATGATCACGAGGTCGACGAGGTTGTCGGCATCGGTCTGTGGGTGAGACATGAGGAGCTCCCGGAGGTGCGGGGTGCGGGCCGCGTTCCAGACCCGCACCCCTGGCGATGATCAGGACGCGGAACCGACCGACCGCTCCCGGAAGAGCTCGTAGGCGTCCTCGGGCTTGGCGTTGCCGTGCACCACGGCGCGGATCGCGGCCAGCATGGCGGCCGGGTGCTCGCTCTGGAAGATGTTGCGGCCCATGTCGACGCCGGCAGCACCCTCCTGCATCGCCCGGTACGCCATGGTCAGCGCGTCGAGCTCGGGCAGCTTCTTGCCACCGGCCACGATGATCGGCACCGGGCAGCTCGCGGTCACCGTCTCGAAGCCCTCGTTGACGTAGTACGTCTTGACGATGTGGGCGCCCATCTCCGCGCTGATCCGAGTGGCGAGGCGGAAGTAACGGGCGTCCCGGACCATGTCCTTGCCCACGGCGGTGACGCCCAGCACGGCGACCCCGTGCCGCTGACCGGCGTCCACCAGGGCGGCGAGGTTCGCCACCGACCGGGACTCGTGCTCGCCGCCGATGAACACCTGGATCGCCAGGGCCGCCGCGTTGAGCCGGACCGCGTCCTCGATGTCCAGGGCGATGTGCTCGTCGGAGAGGTCCCGCAGCACGCTCGGGCCGCCGCTGGCCCGCAGCACGATGCCGGCGCTGCTGTGCGACGGGATGCTGGTGCGCAGCGCGCCGCGGGTCATCATGATCGCGTCGGCGTCCGGCACGAGCGGGGCGATGTTGGTGTCGATCCGCTCCAGGCCGGCCATCGGCCCGAGGAAGTAGCCGTGGTCGAAGGCCAGCATCACCGTACGGCCGTTGTCGGGGCGGAAGATCCGGGACAGCCGGTTCTGCAGGCCCCAGTCCTGGGCGTGGGCTCCCTTGACATGGAAGCCGGCGGCCGTGGGGGTGGCCCCGCCGAAGTCGCGGGCGTCGAGCAGACCATCGGTGTCAGCCATGTGTGTTCTCTCCTGTGCTAGTTCCAGCGGTGGTCGCGGCCGCGGGTCGCGGCCGTCGACGGGGTCGGGTGGTCCCGCCGGGGTTGCGGAGCGTTCCGCCCCCGGCGAGGAAGAGGACGAACAGCACCAGGCCGCCCTTGAGCAGGTTCTGCGCGGCGGTGCTCCAGCCCACGAGGTTGACGAGGCCGTCGAGCAGGATGAAGAAGAGTGCGCTGCCCCAGATGCCGACCGGTACGGCCCGGCCGCCCGAGATCAGCGTGCCGCCGATGACGACGACGGCGACCGAGTCGAGCAGGTAACGGGTACCCAGGTCGGGTGACGGCGCGATGTAGGCGGCGAGCAGAGCGCCGGCCAGTCCGGCGAGGGCGCCGCTGGCCAGGTAGGTGACGGCGATGATCCGGGCGACGGGAATTCCGGCGCGTTCCGCGGCCGGCCGGCTCTGGCCGACCGCGAGCAGCGAGCGACCGTACGTGGTGCGGCGCAGCAGGACCACGACCAGCGCGGTCAGCGCGGCTACCGCGACGGCGAGCACGGGTACGCCCGCCGGGCGCAGGTTGAGCAGCCGGCGCAGCCCGTCGTCGGGCATTGCGGTGAAACCGTCGGCCAGCGACAACGTCAGCGACGAGGCGATCAGCCCGGCGGCCAGGGTGGCGATGATCGGCGGGACGGACAGCCCGAGGATCGCCACCACGCTGATGACCGCGATGGCCAGCCCGGTCCCGATGCCGGCCAGGATGCCGACCGGCACCGATCCGGTTGACGCGGTCACCTGGACCGCGACGAACCCGGCGAGCGAGATGATCGACGCGACCGACACGTCGATGTTGCCCGGCCCGGCGGTGATCACGAGCATCTGGCCCAGGCCGACGATGACCAGGTAGGGGGCCAGGGACAGCGCGAGCGACACGGTCTGCCCGCCGCCCTGGCTGGAGATCGCCAGGATGAGGACCCAGACCAGCGCGGCGGCGGCGAAGCCCCAGATCCAGGGGCGGGCGAGCGTACGGAGTGTCAACGGAGCACCTTTCCGACCACGACGCGGCCGGCGAGCACGGCCAGCACGATCACGCCCTGCACGGCCGACTGCATGTTCGACGGCACGTCGAGCAGGCTGAGGACGACACTGACCAGGCCGAGGGTGATGCCGCCGATGGCGACGCCCCACGGCACGGCGGTGCCGCCGGCGAAGGACCCGCCGCCGAGGATCACCGCGGCGACCGTGATCAGGGTGTAGCTGCCGGCGGACGACACGTCGCCGCCGCCGGTCTGCGACGCGAGCATCAGGCCGGAGAGCACGCCGAGCGCCCCGGCCACGGCGTACGCGGTGACCCGCGCGGCCAGCGGTCGCAGGCCGGCCCGCTGCAGCGCGACCGGGTTGCTGCCCAGCGCGCGGATCCGCACCCCGATGGAGCTGCGGGCGGACAGCAGCCAGACCAGTGCCGCGACGACGAGGATCGGCAGCAGCGGGGCGGGGAAGCCGGCCGGCTGCCAGGAGCCGAAGCTCGCCAGCCACTGCGGGGTGCTGCCGCCCGGGGTGGGCAGGACGAACAGCCCCAGCCCGAGCCAGACGAACGAGGCGCCGAGGGTGGCGATCAGCGACGGCACCCGGCGCAGGTGGATCAGCGCGCCGAGCACCGCGTATGCGGCGACGAGGCCGACCAGCAGCAGCGTGCCGGTGGCGGGGGAGGAGACCAGCTTCGTGGCGGTGACGACGGTGACCAGGCCGACGAAGTTGCCGATGCCGAGGTCGATGTCGCCCACGGCCATCAGCACCATCTGGGCCTGCGCCGCGATGACCAGGGGCACCGCGGTCGAGAGGACCAGCGCGAGACCGGGGACGGTCAGCACGTCGGACTGCAGCGACGAGCAGACCACGATCATGGCCACCAGGGCGATCGCGCTGACCATGGCGGGTCCGTTGCGGCGCAGCACGGCCCGTGACGGCAGCGCCGTCGTGACGAGATTCGTCATCGCTGTGCTCCTGTGGACTCGGATTCGGCGAAGGAGACGGCGATGATCCGTTCCTCGGAGATCTCCGCGCCGGTCAGCTCGGCGACGACCCGGCCGGCGCGCAGCACGTAGACCCGGTCGCAGTGCGCCATCTCGGCGTTCTCACTCGAGTACCAGACCACGCTGCGGCCGCCGGCCGCCTCCTGCCGGATGAGCGCGTAGAGATCGGTCTTGGTGTGCACGTCGACCCCGCGGAACGGGTCGTCGAGCAGGACCAGGTCGGCCGTGGAGGCGAACGCCCGGGCCACGATGACCTTCTGCTGGTTGCCACCGCTGAGTTCGGTCATGGCCGCGTCGGCGCCACCGCGGATGGCCAGCCGGTCCACCCAGTCGTGGACCGCGGCGTCCTCCGCACCGGCGCGGCGTACGCCGTACCGGGCCAGGCCGCGCATGGCGGTGACGATGAGGTTCTCCGCCACGGACCACAGCGGGAGTACGCCGGAACGCTGCCGGTCACCGGGCACGTAGGCGCGGGTGCCCGTGACCGTGGTGTCCCGCCGCACGGGCCGCCACAGCCGTTCGAGCACCTGCTGCTGGCCCTGCCCGGCGAGCCCGGCCAGCCCGACGACCTCGCCCCGACCCACCGTGATCGACACGTCGTGCAGGCCGTGGCCGGTGGCGCCGCGCAGTTCGGCGACGACGGGCCGCTCGCCGGCGGCCCGGGCGGGTCCGGGTGCGGCGGCTGGCTCCACCACCTCCGCGCCCATCAGGGCGAGCACGTCCCCTTCGCTGAGGCCGGCCGCGGGACGCTCGGCGACGACCGCGCCGTCGCGCATCACCGCGACCCGGTCGGCCACCGAGAGCACCTCACGGATCCGGTGCGAGATGAGCAGGACGGCCGTGCCCTGGGCGGTGAGCCGGCGGACGTACGCGTAGAGCGACCGGGCGGCGTCCGGGCCGAGGGACTCGGTCGGCTCGTCCAGGATCAGCAGTTCGAGCCGGTCGACGAGACTCGCCCGGACGATCTCCACCAGCTGCCGCTGGGCCAGCGACAGGTCCTCGACCCGGTCCCGCGGCGCCACCCCGTGTCCCGGGAACACCTCGTCCAGCCTGCGGGCCGCGGCCGTGCTGGCCGCCCGCCGCCAGCCCAGGCGGGGCAGGCAGTGCCGGGACGAGAGCCAGACGTTCTCCGCGACGGTGAGGTCCGGGCAGAGCGACGTTTCCTGGTAGGCCATCCGGACGCCGCGGAACGGGTCGGCACCCGGCGTGACGTCACGCGGCGCCTCCTGCCCGCCCACGGTGACGGTGCCCTCGTCGCACGCTTCCAGGCCGGCGAGAACGCGCATCAGCGTGCTCTTGCCGGCGCCGTTGTGGCCGACGAGGCCGAGCACCTCACCGGCGCGGACGTCGAGGTCCACGCCGGTGAGGGCCCGGGTGCGCCCGTACGTCCTGGTCACCCGCCGCGCGGTGACGACCGGCGGCGCCGCGGTGGGCTTCCGGCCGCCCTGCGGCGGGGCCGCGTGCGACCCCACCGGCAGGTTGTCGACGTGCATGATGCGCTCCTTGGTGGCGGTTCGGTCAGCCGGCGGCCGTCGGGATGGGCGGCTGCACCGGGGCGCCGCCGCTCTTCACGGCCTCGACCTGCTGGCGGAAGAGCTCCTGGGTCCACGGCCAGGCGGCGTACTCGTCGGGCTTGAGCACGCCGGCCCACGCGGCGACGTCCTTCTGCTCCACCAGCACGATCGGGAAGGTGATCTCCTTCGGGATGTCCTTGCCGTCGAGCAGGTCGATCGCCTCCCAGAGCGCGGCGACGGACTGGCCCGGGTCGGACATGACCGCGACCGAGCCGTTGTCGAGCTTGCTGTCCTGCCAGTACTTCAGCGCGCGGCCGTTGGTTTCGAAGGTGACCGCCGGGATCGGCTTGCCGGCCGTGGTGAAGGCCTGGGCGACGCCGTAGCCGTCACCGCAGCCGATGACCCCGTCGACCTTCGGCAGGCTGGGCAGCACGCCGAGCACGGCCTTCTGGGCCTTGGCACCGTCGCACATGCCGTTGACGGTCGCGGCGACCTTGACCTCCGGGTTCCTGGCCAGGATCTCCTGCGTGGTCCGGTACATCTCCTCCTCGGGCTGGGAGCCGACCACGCCCCGGCTGACGATGACCGAGCCCTTGCCGCCGATGCCCTGCACCAGCGGCTCGGCCGCGGCCGTCGCCCAGTCCTTGAAGCTGTTGAGCAGCACGTGGGCGCAGGGGGCGTCGATCGCCGAGTCGAAGACCACGACCTTGATGCCGGCGTCGCAGGCCTGCTGGATCACCGGCTTGAGCGCGGTCGGCGAGGCCGGGTCGATCAGCAGGGCGTCCGGCTTCTGCAGCAGCAGGCTCTTGATCTGGGCGACCTGCTCGGTGGCCGAGTTCTCGCCCGGGGCGTTGACGACCTTGAACTTGCCGATCAGCCCGTCGCTCTGCGCCTTATTGGCGGCGGCCTCGAACTTGGCGATCATCGTCTGCCGCCAGCCGTTGCCGATGAAGCCGTTGCTCAGCGCGATGAACGGCTTGTCGCCGTCCTTGGCGTTGCCGCCGCTCGCGCCGGAGCCGCAGCCGGTCGCGGTCACCGCGACGGCCGTGACGAGCGCGGCCACCACGGCGGTGCGCCGCCGCCGGGATGAGGGATGGGTACGCATGGTGGGGGCCTCCAGAGGGAGCGAAAACCCGCGGGGGCGGGAGTGGACGTGCTCAGTCGGCTGACCGCGCCTGGGGGCTGCCGGTGAGGTTCAGTCATTACAGACCTGTAGTGACAGGTTGGCCAGGGCTCGGCGACAAACGTGTCCTAGATCACAGTGATTGTGGTTACGGCCCTGTATTGATTCGATCGTTATGCCGGTAGCGCGTTGCGGATCCTGTCATGACAGGACTGCCCGGTCGTGGCATGCTGTATCCGGTCGATGGGGAAGGAAGTCCATGACGATGACGTACCGGCGGCTCACCCGGGACGGGAACGAGCCGCTGTGGATGCAGCTGATGCGCGAGCTGCGCGGCCAGATCGAGGCCGGCGAGATCGCCCCGGACCGGCCGTTGCCGTCCGAGGCGGAGCTGACCGACCTCTACGGCGTCTCCCGCACCGTTGTTCGGGAGGCACTGCGCGAACTCGTCCAGCAACGGATGATCTACAAGGTCAAGGGGCGGGGCGCCTTCGTCGCTCCCCGCAAGACCGAGCTGCGCTTCGTCGGCTCGGTGTCCGGCTCCGCCGACGACCTGCGGGAGTCCGGGCGTCGGGTCACCACCCACACCATCAGTCAGACCCTCGGCGACGCGGACCAACGCGAGGCCGACCTGCTACAGATCCCGGCGGGTGAGCCGGTCGTACGGATGCGCCGGCTCCGCAGCGTCGACGGCCAGCCCTGGCTGCTCGTCGACACCGCGCTGCCGGCCCGGCTGGTGCCCGGCCTGGAACGCGCCGTGCTCGAGAACCAGTCCCTGTACGACGTGCTGCGCCGCCGGTACGGGCTGGAACCGGTCGGCGCCGACCGCTGGATCGAAGCCGTCTTCCCCGAACCCGAGGACGCCTCGCTGCTCGAGGTCACCACCTCGACGCCCCTGCTCGGCATCGAGTCCGTGGCCTGGCTGCCGGATGGCACCCGGTTCGAGGCCTACTACGCGCTACACCGCAGCGACCAGACCCGCTTCTTCGTGGGCATCCGCTGACGGCCGGCGGTCGTGCTGGCTTGGGCGGCTTCGCGCTCGCCAGCACGACCCGCAACACGAGTTGCCCCGTGACGTGCCGCCCTCGACCGACTCACGTTCACGTCCGGCCGGTCGGGGTCGCGGCACGACCAGGCGAATCAGTCTTCGAAGCCCTTCTCGCGCAGGATCGTGTTGATCCGGGCGCGATGCGCCTTCTCCCAGGCATCGAGGGATTCGTCGGCCTCCTTGGCCACCTTCGCCTGAGCGGCGACGAGCACCTGCGCCTGACGAGCGCTCGGAGTGACCACAATGCCCTCTTCGTCGGCCACCACGATGTCGCCGGGACTCACGTTCACACCGCCGCACCGCACCTGGCAATTGAGCGGCTCAACGGCTGCCTTGGCCCCAGGGATGGGCATGACCCCCCTGGCGAAGACGGGAAAGCCCATCTCGCGCACCTCGGCGAGGTCACGAATCACCCCGTCCACCACGAATGCGGCGATCCCTCGACGTTGAGCGACGGCACATACGTTTCCGCCGGCGACCGCGTAGTCCACGTCACCCGCTTCGACGACGATGATCGAGCCAGGTTCCGCGCGATGGATCGCCGCGTGCAGCATGAGGTTGTCACCCGGAGGGCACCGCACGGTGAACGCCGGGCCAGCAACCCGCTGGATCGAGGGCCAGAGAGGGCGAATGTCGATATTCATGACCTGCTCGCGACCAAGAACGTCGGCGAGGGTGGTCGGGGAGAGGTTCCTGAAACCGGTGACGTCGTTCATGCCATTCCTCCATTCGCGCGTGGAACTGACCTGTCACAGCCGCTCCAAATCGCCCTCCATCAAGGATCAAACCCCGGCGGGTACGGCGACGGCCCGGGTGCGGATGCCCCAGCCGACGAGCCTCGGGTAGACCATCCCGGCGACCACGAAGATCGCGCCGACCGCCAGCCACCCCGGCCCGCCTCCGCCGATGACGAGCGCGGTCAACAGCGGTGGAGTCACCATGTTGCCGATCTGGCGGCCCGTGAGATAGGCACCCTGGTACTGACCCTGCGCCCATTCCGGTGCGAGACCGAAGATGACCGCCCAGGTGCCGGTCGACAGGAACAGTTCGCCGAGGACGTGCACGGCCGCCGCAACCAGCACCACCACGCAGCTGAGCCAGACCGGCAGGTCGGCGGTCAGGCCGAACAGGACACAGGAGCCGGCGACGACAAGTGCTCCGCGCCGGCCGACCCGGGCCCCGCTCGCGGGCCCGTCGGCGCCCCTGGTGGCCCACACCTGAAAGAGCACGCAACCCGTCGTGTTGATCAGCAGGGCCGCCGAAACCAGCCACAGCGGCGCGTGGGCGCGCAGCGCGAGCCAGAGCGGCAAGGCGAAGCTGAGCATCTCGTTGTAGAGGCTCGCGACCAGCCCGTCCACCAAAGCGAAGCTGAGGAACGGCCGGTCGCGCAGGGCGATCAGGCGCGGCTGGTCGCCCGGTCGTGTAGGGATCGGCGCCGCCGGGCGGACTCGGGTCAAGACCGCCGCGGCCAACAGGAAGGTGGCCGTGTTGCCCAGCAACATCGCCGTGTACGCGGCGCGGGTGTCCAGCAGCAATGGCAGGCTGCCGGCCAGCGCGCCCAGCCCGATGCCCGCATTGTTTGCCGAGCGCAGGTATGCCCGTAGCCGCAACCGCTGCTCGGGCGGAACGGCGGTGGCCACCATCGCGCCATTGGCGCTCTTCGCGCCCGCCTCGCACACCGCGATGACGCTGGCCAGCACGGTGAACGACCAGACACCGCGGACGGCGATCAGCCCGGCGTAGGCGACCGCGAGTAGCAGCAGCGTGCCGAGCATTACGCGCTTGGCGCCGTAGCGGTCGGCGACGTACCCCATCGGGGTGCTGAAGGCCATGCCGACCCCGGCGGCGACCGCCAAACCCAGCGCCACCTGCGCTGGGCTGAGCCCAACCGACCTTGTGAGGAACAGGGCGCTGGTCGTGAGGTAGGCGCCGTTGCCGAAGGTGTTCACGAAGTGCGCGAAGATCAGGATCCGGGCGTTGCCAGGGGGCGGAAGCACTCGGGCAGCTAGCAATACGTACGTACGGTTTGTAAAGGTCGTCGCTGTTCCTGCAGCTCTGTCAAGGCTGGCGGCTCAGTTCCTGGCTCGGTGTCGCCGCGTCGTCGACGCGATCTTGTATCTTGTCCACCGTGATGCGCCACGCCGCCGCTCGTCTTGCCGGTGCCTTCCACATGGGGGCGCGGGCGTAACGATCGACCCGCGTACCGGTCGTGACGCTGTTTGGGAGATGCCGATGGGGAAAGCCACTCGGAAGGACCAGGTCCTCGCCAGCCTCATCACGGTCGCCCTGTCCCTGCCGTGCTGCGCGGGCGTCGTCTTCGGTGGCCCCTGGCTGATAAACAGGTACCTTGGCCTGGATCCTCTCACCGAGGAGGAAGTCCGCAACGGCCGCGCATGTACCGCCACAGTCCTATCGATCAAGGACATGAACAGCACGATCAACCGCGCCGAGGTATTCGGATTTCGGCTCCAGGTCACCCCTGAGGACGGCATCGTCTACGAGGCGACCGTCAGTGAGCCCCTCAACGCGCTCCAAGCCGCCCAAGTGAAAGCAGACGGAACCCGATACCGGTGCATCATCGACCGTGACGACTCGTCCCGAGTCAAGGTGTTTTGGTCCGAGGCGACCTCGACGCCACACGGCTAGAGTTCCTTAAAGCCAGCCGGTCAAGGAGTTCGCCGCAGGCGGCTTCACAACCGCCGGACGCGCAGCACGCAGGTCAGCATCGGGAGGTCGAACTCGCCGTCCGCGGTCTCCGGCCTGCTCGCAAGGAAAGCGCGGATCCGCCCGACCGTGGCCTCGTGTTCCTGTTCCGGCATGACCAGCATGCCCGCCCTCGTGGCAAGTGTCGCAACGAGAGAGCCGGCGGTGCGGCGCTGCCCGTGCGGGAACTCGGCCTGCTCCGGCGAGCCGAACCGGGCAGCCCCGCCAATCTTGGGAAGGTGCATGTTGGCCGTCTCGGCCCGCCAGCTGGTGGGCGTGTCACGCGGGCCGATGACCGCGCTCCCGCTGACCCGCGCCAGCTCGGCAACCCAGTCGACCCGGTCGTCCATGACGTTCCACAGGCCGGCCAGGACGCCGCCGGGTGCCAGGACCCTGGCGATCTCGGGTCCCGCGACGGCCATGTCGAACCAGTGCATGGCATTGCCGGACAGCACGGCATCGACGGACGCGTCCGGCAGCGGTATCGCCTCGGCGCTACCCGACCGGGCAGGAATAGCCGGCAGTACGCGGCGCAGCTCGGCCAGCATCGCCGGGTCAGGCTCGACCGCCGTGACGTCGGCGCCCACCGCAACCAGTGTGGCGGTGAGCTTGCCGGTTCCGGCACCGAGGTCGAGCACCCGCAAGCCGGGCGCGGGCTCGAGCGCCCAGCGGACCGCGGCCTGCGCGTAGTCCGGGCGGTGCTCGGCGTACGCGGTCGCCACCGCGCCGAACGACGAGGCGTGAAAGAGCCGTTCGTCCTGTTCCACGTGACCACCCTATTACCGCAGGGCTTGACCGGCGCGGTCCCAGTTGTCGTGCAGTTCGTCCAGGTAGGCGCGGGTCGACGGGGCTGGGGTCGCGCCGCGGGCGAAGGCCTTCATGGTGGCCGGGCCGGCGTTGTAGCCGAGGGCGAGTAATTCGTCGCGGGTGTAGGGCGCCGGCCAGGTTCGCGGCAGCCGCGCAGCGAGGTCGTGCAGATACCAGGCAGCGGCCTGGATGGCCAACTCGGGGTCGTCAGGTAGCTCGGTCCAGTCCCGGTCGGCGAAGCCGTGGCCGCGTTTCGTGTCGTCGAAGGCGGCCCGGTGCATGTTGGCGATACCGAACGCGGCGTCTGGTTTCAACCTCTGCCACGCCCGTTCCAGCTCGGGGTCGTGCGGCTTGTACGACTCGTTGTACAGGATCGCCATGAGCAACTGCGGTCTGATGCCGGCGCGGCGGGCGTGGGCGGTGACCTGGGCGGCGTACTGGGCCGGGTCGTACCCGCGTTCGGGGCGGCTGGTCGCGGACGCCGTGGGGCCTTCGGACGGCTGCAAGGGGCTCGCCGCGGGCCGCCTGGGTGGATCGGGCGATGTGCAGCCTCCCGCTGCCAGAGCCACGGCAGCGAAGGCCGCCACCACCCTTGACCTCCGCATCGCGCCTCCACAGGTCGTGCCTCCGGATGCCGCCCGGACGATCTGATTGCTCGTCTCGCTACATTAGGGCGTCCAGAGGATCACGACGCGTCTTTGATCTCTGTTGTGATGTCGAGTCCGGCTGTGGCGGCGGGTCAGATCGGGGAGGAGTGCACCGGCTTGATCGTCGACGTGCTCGGCCCCCAGGCGGCCTTCACGGCCGGCGGGGCGCTGGCGGCCTGCGCCGGCCTGCTCGGATTGCTGACTCCGGCCCTCTGTAACACAGAGTTACCGGACCGGCACGACGAGGTTCCGCGTCGTTGACCACCGCAGGTTGCTTCGGCGGGCGATCAGGTGGGTGGGAAGTGCCAGCCGGGCGCGAAAGCGCGACGATCAGGGCTTGCGGGCGATGGCGCCGTACGCGTCGATCCCCTCCGCGTCGGGGGTGTCCGGGCGCCACAGCGGAATGGGAACCAGGCCGGGCTCCACCATCGTGAGCCCCGCGAAACAGGTGGCAAGCTCCTCCGGGCTGCGCAGGATGTACGGGACGCCACCGTTCTCCGCCAGCCGCTTCGCGCCGGCGACCACCGCCGGGCTGGTGTCGGTGCCGTCCCACAACACCAGGTGGCTGCCGGACGAGGTCGCATTCATCGTCCGCTGGACGATCGAGCGCACCAGGTCCAGGTCGGGCTCGTAACCCATCACCCCCATGAACATCACGGCGATCGGCTGGTCGAAGTCCAGCGTCCGCGCCGCCTCGGCCAGAATTCTCTCCGGGTCGTGGTAGTCGGCGGGCACGTACGTGGTGATGCCCTCGGAGGTCGTGCTGGTCAGCAGCGCCCGGGCGTGCACCAGGACCATCGGGTCGTTGTCCACGTAGACGATCCGTGACTCGGGCGCGACCCCCTGGGCGACCGCGTGAGTGTTCTGCATGCTGGGCAGGCCGGTGCCGATGTCCAGGAACTGCCGGATGCCCGCCTCGGCGGCCAGGAACCGCACGGCCCGCACCAGGAACCGGCGGGACTGCTGCGCCATGACGACGATCTCCGGGTAGACCTCGGCCACGGCATCACCGGCTGACCTGTCGGCCTTGAAGTTGTCCTTGCCGCCCATCCAGTAGTTCCAGATCCGCGCCGCGTGCGGCACGTCGGACTGGATCTCCGCGGCGAGTTCGACATTCGGGCCAGCCATGCCAGGCTCCTATCGAAGGGATCGTCGGACCGTGGGCCACCTCTGCGGTACGACCGGCATCGTACCCGCTTTTCGTCCACTGTCGACGATGCTGGTGAGTCGGGTCGGCCCGCCCGGGGCGCGGTGCCGCCGGCGCCCTGCCTGATCGGCGGGGGGATGGCGGGCGGGATTCGGAGCTGTGGCCAAGGACACGAGCGGCCGGCTTGCCGTGCGAGCTAGCTGATCATGTACCGTGACCTGCGTGAACACTGCGCTGTCGTTGGACCGGACCCCCCTCGCGGTCCGTGTCGTCGCCGCGCGTCGTATCTGCTGTTGTTGATGATCTGACCCCCGGCCCGCGCCTGTGGCTTCCGCGCCACGCTGCCCGCCCGCCGTCAACAACGTCTGATCCGCCCTCATTTGTGCTTTTCACTCACCGCGTCTCCGCGCTCGCGTGACGCAGGTTCCGTCTGCCTGGAGTAAGAACATGACTGCTCACCGGCCCTCGGCTGGCCTACCCTTCGCACGCCGGTTGCGCCCGCTCGGCGCGCTCGCCGTCACCGTCACCGCCGCGGTGCTGCTCGCCGCCTGCGGCTCGTCGACGAGCCCCGGGTCGACGGGCGCCGTCGACCCCGACGCGACGATCACGGTCGGTTCGCTGAACGAGCCGACGACGCTCAACACGGTCAAGGGCGGCAACACCGGCCACGCCCAGGTGCTGTTGCGCAACGTCGTCGAGGGGCTGACCGTGCTGACCGACGAGGGCAGCGTCGAGCCGCTGCTGGCCAAGTCGTGGGACGTGTCGCCGGACGCCACGGCGTACACGTTCCACCTGCAGTCCGGCGTGACGTTCTCCGACGGCACCCCGCTGAAGGCCGACGACGTGGTGGCCGCGCTCAAGCGGGTGACGTCCGACGAGTCGACCAGCGCCCGCAAGAAGAACCTCTCGATCATGCAGACGATCGAGGCACCGGACGAGGACACGGTCAAGGTCACCCTGTCGACGCCGTCGCAGTCGTTCCTGTTCTACCTCACCAGCACCGGCGCGGCCGTCACCAAGCCCGACGCCGGCAACCCGGACACGACGGTGATCGGCACCGGCCCGTACACCCTGAGCTCCTGGAAGCAGGGCGACTCCATCACGCTGACCCGCAACGACCAGTACTGGGGCACGAAGGCCGGCAACAAGCAGGTGGTGTACCGCTTCTTCACGGACGCCACCGCCGAGAACAACGCGCTGCTCGCCGGTCAGCTCGACCTGGTGACCCAGGTGACCTCGCCGGACGTGCTCACCCAGTTCGACAACCGGCCCGAGTTCACCATCGTGGAAGGCACGTCGACGACCAAGGAGTTGTTCAACTTCAACGACGCCATCGCCCCGTTCGACAACCCGGACGTGCGCCACGCCATTCGGCAGGCCATCGACCGCAAGGCGCTGCTGACGGCGGTGTGGGCCGACCGGGGCCAGGTCATCGGCTCGATGGTGCCGCCCACCGACCCCTGGTACGAGGACCTGACCAGCATCGACGACCACAACGTCGCCGGCGCCAAGCAGCTGCTGGCTCAGGCCGGGTACGCGAACGGGCTGTCCTTCACCGTCGACTACGTGCCGTCGGACGCGATGAACATCATCGCGCAGGGGCTGAAGAGCCAGCTCGCCCAGGCCGGTATCACCATCACGCTCAACCCGGTCGACGACGCGACCTGGACCGACAAGGTCTACAAGAACCACAACTTCCAGGCCACGATCATGGACCACGTCAACCAGCGCGACCTGGTCTGGTACGGCGACCCGAACTTCTACTGGCAGTACGACAACCCGCAGGTGCAGCAGTGGGTCAAGGACTCTGAGACCGCCGCGACGCCCGAGGAGCAGACCGCCCTGCTGAAGAAGGTGGCCCGGCAGATCTCCGAGGACGCGGCGAGCGCCTGGTTGTTCCTCGACCCCGCCATCAAGGTCGCCAGCACCTCGGTCAGCGGGTACCAGAAGAACAACACCACGGACAGCTTCTATGTCGCGCCGATCACCAAACGCTAGGCGATACCCGATGCTCGGCTACCTCGTTCGGCGGGGCGGCTGGCTGATCGGTTCGCTGTTCGTCGCGGGCTCGGGGGTGTTCTTCCTGCTCCGCGTCCTACCGGGTGACCCGGCCGTCACGCTGTTGGCGGTCGGGTCCTCCCCGGACCAGATCGGCGCGATCCGACACCAGCTCGGCACCGACCGGCCGGTACTGACGCAGTACGGCCACTGGCTGGGCGACCTGGTGACCGGGAACCTCGGGAACAGCCTGTTCACCCAGACGCCGGTGCTCGATCAGATCGCCGGCCGGCTCCCGGTCACCGTACCGCTGGCGCTGAGCGCGTTCGTGCTGTCCATCGTCGTGGCCGTACCGATCGGGGTGTTCGCGGCGGTACGGCGGCGGGGTCTGCTCGGGCTGGCGGTGTCGGCGCTGACGCAGCTGGGGATCGCGCTGCCCATCTTCTGGATCGGGATCGTGGTGGTCTGGCTGGTCGCGGTCCAGTGGCGGGCGCTGCCGCCGGGCGGGTTTCCCCGCGCCGGCTGGCAGGAGCCGGGGGCCGCGGTCCAGTCGCTGGTCCTGCCGGTGGTCACGCTGACGATCGCGCAGGCGTCGGTGCTGGTGCGCTACGTACGCTCGGCGACGCTCGACGTGCTGAGCCAGGAGTACGTGCGCACCGCCCGCTCCCTCGGGTACAGCCTGCCGCGGGCGCTGTGGCGGCACGGACCACGCAACGGCGCGGCGGCCGTGGTCCAGATTCTGGGCATCCTGCTGGCCAGCTCACTGCTGGGCACCGTGGTCATCGAGAGCGTCTTCGCCCTGCCCGGCCTGGGCTCGCTGCTGTTGACCAGCGTGAAGGCCCGCGATCTGCCGATCGTGCAGGGCACGGTCTTCCTCATGACGGCGACCGTGCTGGTCATGGGGCTCGTCGTGGACGTCGTACAGCGGCTGGTCGACCCCAGACTGCGAGCGCGGGCATGAGCACACCGATGGTCGAGACGGCCGAAACGGTCGAGGCGGCCGGCACGGTCAAGGCATCCGGCACCCGGCGACGCCCAGGCTGGCGCTCGCCCTCGCTCGTGGTCGGCGCGGCGCTGCTGCTGACGGTCCTCGCCCTGGCACTGGTGTCGCTGCTCTGGTCCCCGTACGCGCTGGACCACACCGACCCGGCAGCCCGCCTGACGGGCCCGTCCGCACGGCACTGGGCGGGCACCGACCGCCTGGGCCGTGACCAGTTCACCCAGCTGATGCTCGGTGCGCGCACCGCGGTGTGGATCGGGCTGGCGTCGGTCGCGGTGGCGTTCGTCATCGGCGTCCCGCTGGGCCTGCTCGCGGCGGCAGCCGGCCGGTTCGTCGAGAACGCCGTCATCGCGGTGATCGACATCGTGATCGCCTTCCCGACCCTGTTGCTGGCGATGCTGCTGGTCACCGTGTACGGCCCGTCGACCGCGGTGGCGATCAGCGCGATCGGGATCGGCGTCTCCGCCGAAGTCGCCCGACTGACCCGGATCTCGGCAAGTCGGGTGTTCACCCAGGACTACGTGCTCGCGGCGCGTACCTGCGGCACCGGACCACTGATGATCCTGGTCCGGCACGTCCTGCCCAACATCTGGCCCACCCTGCTCGTGCAGGCCACCCTCGCCTTCGGTGTCGCCGTCATCGCCGAGGCGTCGCTGTCGTACCTGGGGCTCGGCACACCGCCGCCCGCGCCGTCCTGGGGCCGCATGCTCCAGGAGGCGCAGTCGACGATGAGCGTGGCCCCGTGGAACGTCCTGCTGCCCGGCATCGCCGTCGCCGTCACGGTCGTCGGGGTCAACCTGCTCGGTGACGGCCTGCGGGAAGTCCTCGACCCGCAGCTACGCCAGGAAAGGCGGGCAGCTGACCGATGACCATCCTGGAGACCAGCGGACTGACCATCACGCTCGGCGGGCAACCGCTCGTTCACGACGTCTCGTTCGGCCTCGCCGCCCGCGACCGGATCGGCCTCATCGGCGAATCCGGCTCCGGCAAATCCCTCACCGCACTGGCGCTGCTGGGACTGCTACCGCCGAGCATGCGTACGAGCGGCCGCATCCTCATCGACGGCGAGGACCACCTCGGCGCGCCGGACCGGCAGTGGCGGCGGGTACGCGGCCGCACCGTCAGCATCGTGTTCCAGGAGCCCCTGACCGCCCTGGACCCGCTGATGCCGGTCGGTCGCCAGATCGCCGGCCCGCTGCGACTGCACCAGGGCCTCAACCGCAGCGACGCCGAGCGCCGCGCGATCGAGTGGTGCGACCGGGTGCACCTGCCGGACCCGGCCCGACTCGTACGGGCGCTGCCGCACGAGCTCTCCGGCGGCCAACGACAGCGGGTGGCCCTGGCGATGGCTCTCGCGTGCCGGCCTCGGATCCTCATCGCCGACGAGCCGACGACCGCGCTGGACGTGACCGTACAGGCGCAGATCCTCACCCTGCTCGACGAGCTGATCGAGGAGACCGGCGTGGGGCTGCTGTTCATCAGCCACGACCTTCCGGTCGTCGCCGGAGTGGCCCGCCAGCTCCTGGTCATGCGCGACGGCCGGTTGGTCGAATCCGGTCCGGTCGAGGACGTGCTGCGCCGGCCCCGCTCCGGCTACGCCCGGCAACTCGTCGCAAGCGCCGCAACAGTGACCCGGCTGGCCCGCCCCGGCAGGCGGGGGGAGGACCGATGAGCGATCCGATTCTCAGCGGGCACCAGCTCACCCGACGGTTCCCGGGCCGCGCCCACCCGGCGCTCGACGGGGTGGACGTCACCGTACGGCCGGGGACCAGCCTCGGCATCGTCGGCGAGTCAGGCGCCGGGAAGTCGACCCTGCTGCGGCTGCTGCTCGGCGTGGACCGCCCCACCTCCGGCGAGATCCGCTTCGCCGGTCAGCCCCTCGACCGGCTCCGACAGCGCGAGTTCCGCCGGCAGGTCCAGGTCGTCTTCCAGGACCCCCGGTCGTCGCTGAACCCCCGCATGCCCGTCGCGTCGATCGTCGCCGAGCCACTGCGCTCCCTGCACATCGGCGCGGACCGGGCGGCCCGCGCCGAGCGCGTCGCCGAGGTGCTCACCGCGGTGGGGCTGCGCCCGGAAGATGGGCGGCGCTACCCGCACGAGTTCTCCGGCGGCCAGCGCCAGCGCATCGCCATCGCGCGGGCGCTCGCGCCGGCCCCGCGGATCCTGCTCGCCGACGAGCCCGTAAGCGCCCTCGACGTCTCGGTCCGGCTGCAGATCATCGACCTGCTGAAAGATCTCGTCGACCGGCTCGGGCTCACGCTGGTGCTGGTCTCGCACGACCTGGCGATCGTCAGCCAGCTGTGCCCGGAGGTGCTCGTCATGCGCCACGGCCGCGTCGTCGAACGCGGCCCGACCGCGGACGTGCTGACCAGCCCCGCCGACGCGTACACCCGTGCCCTGCTGGCGGCGATCCCGCAACTGCCGCTCGACCTGATGGAGCAACTGTGACCTTTGTTGATCAATGGCGGACCTGGCACGCCGCGCGCGAGGCGGCCGTCTCGGCGCCGGGCGGGGACCTCACCCTGACCGGCACGCACTGGCTGACGGGGCCCACCCGGATCGACGGGATACCCGGCACCTGGTGGACCGACGGAACCGACGTACGGGTGTCCGACGCCGACGGCCTGCTCGTCGACGGCGTACCGACCGTCGAGGGCCTGCTTCGCCCCGACCAGCGGCTCATGGTGGGCGACGTCGAGCTGAAGATCATCCAGCGCGGCGGCGACCTGGCGATACGGACGTACGACCCGCACGCGCCGGCGGTACGCCGGTTCGCCGGCATCGACGCGTACGCCCCCGACCCCGCCTGGGTGGTGACCGCCGAGTACACCCCGGCCGAGGCCGACCAGACGCTGCGCACCGAGCACAGCCACTCCGACCGGCTGCTGGACTACCCGGTCGTCGGCACGTTCACCTTCACCGTCGACGGCCAGCACGCCGAGTTGGTCGCGCTGTACACCGGCCACGAGGGTAAAGCGCACATCTCCTTCCGGGACGCCACCAGCGGACGGGAGAGCTACGGCGCGGCCCGGTTCCTGTTCCTGCCCCTGCCGGCCGCGGCGGGCCCGGTGACGCTGGACTTCAACCGGGTCACCCTGCCACCGTGTGCGTTCTCCGACGCCTTCGTCTGCCCGCTGCCGCCCCCGGGGAACGTGCTGCCGTTCGCCGTCCGGGCCGGCGAGAAGGCGGTGCTCGAACAGCCAGCCGGGTAGGCCGACGAACCAGTTGCTGATGGAATCGCGCACATCGGACTGGCGGGGCGAGGCCCATGCGGTGGTTCCGCTTCAACGTCTGACGATCTCCTAGCGGGTGCTTGGGTCTCAGGTGACCGTGGCGGCGGTGAGGAAGAACGTGACTGCGTATGTGAACCGGTGCGCAACGACGGCGTCGTCGAACTGCTCTTCGAACGGACGAGCTTCGGCCGGGTCGAGTGCGCCGCGTTGAGCAGCTGTGGCAGCCCAGCTGCGGAGGCCGAGAACGTTGTCGACCGCGGTCGGATTCCGGACCAGCAGCGTTCGAGGTTCGATGGCGACGTCGACCAGGCCGTGTGCGGCGAGAAGGCCGGCATGTTGATGCGCCAGGGTGCCGTTGCGGAGGAGGACATCAGCCCGGAACCTCAGCACGCGTCGAGCCAAGTTTTGGTCGGCGATGTCGAGTACCTGGGTGTCCTAGTCGGGGTCTGCGAGGACGATGCGGCCACCCGGCCGGACAACCCTGATGAGTTCCTTGATCGCGGCGTGGGGATCGGCGAGGTGTTGCAAGGTGCGATTGCGGCGGCGTTGCTGCCTTCGACAGCAACGCTGACAGACAATCGTGCTGGGCGGCGAGAGTTCGCATGGAGGGGCACGGACGGTAATGCGGCCAGGCGGCGTGGTGCCAACCGATTGGTGGGCTGCCGCCGGGTCGGGGCTGCCATGCTGCGCCTCGGCCGGCGAGGGCGGTGGCTCGGGGGCCAGGAGGTCTGGGTAGTTTCCTGTTATGACTGATGACACCCTCCGCTCGGTGGAGATCGAGCGCACCAGCGTCGGGCAGTACATCGTGCGGAACGTCCGCGGCGGATCGTTGCCGATGGGCTCGGGTCAGGATGGCAGCTTCACGCCCGTGGAGCTGCTGCTGGCCGCCATCGGTGGCTGCACGGCGATCGATGTGGACCACATCACCAGCCGCCGTGCCGAGCCGACCCGGTTCTCCGTCGAGGTCACTGGCGACAAGATCCGGGACGAGGCCGGGGGAAATCGGATGCAGAACCTCAGGGTCGAGTTCACCGTGACGTTCCCGGCGGGCGCGGACGGTGACAGCGCGCGGGAGGCGCTGCCCCGGTCGCTGCAGCAGTCGCACGACCGCCTCTGCACCGTCTCTCGTACCGTCGAACTTGGCACTCCCGTCTCGATCGTCGATGCTGCTGGTTCCACCGGAGACTGAGTGCTCCGGGTTCGCCGGAGGCGGGGCGGAGAGGGTCAGTTCGGATCTTCCCGTACGGAATCGTCGGGGGCGCGGCGGGGATCGCGTTGCCGTGGGACCTCCTTGCGTGCCGGCACCCACCCACCCGGCCGGGTCGGCCGGGTAGGTGCCGGCCCGCTCTCCGTGGCCAGGTCCTCCGTCTCCTGGACCAGGTAGTGCGGCCGGCGTTTGGATTCGTAGTAGATCCGGCCGATGTACTCCCCGATCACGCCGAGAATCGTCATCTGGATTCCGCCGAGACCGATCACGCTGACGATGGTGGTGGTGTAGCCGGGAACGTCGATGCCCTTCTCGACCGCGTCGGCGACCACCCAGGCCATGTAGCCCACCGCAATCAGGGTGAGGAACAGGCCCCCGTAGATGGCCAGTCGCAGCGGCCGGTTGTTGAACGACAGGAGCCCGTCGAACGCGTAGTTGAAGAGCTTGCCGAAGCTCCACCTGCTCCGCCCAGCCTGGCGGAGCTCGTTGCGGTACGAGATTACGACGGTCCGGAACCCGATCCAGGAGAACAGCCCCTTGGAGAAGCGGTTGTACTCCGGCATCGCCAGCACCGCGTCCACCGCGAGCCGGGACAGCAGCCGGAAGTCGCCCGCCCCGTCCTCCAGCCGTACGTCGATCCACCAGTTGACGATGCGGTAGAAGGACCGAGAGGCCAGCATCCGCAGGAACCGGTCGCCGTGCCGGTCCCGGCGGGCGATCACCTGGTCGAACCCCTGCCGGTACAGCGTCACCATGTCGGGCAGCAGCCGGGGCGGGTGCTGCAGGTCGGCGTCCATGATGACCACCGCGTCCCCGGTGGCGCGGTCGAGGCCGGCCAGCATCGCCGCCTCCTTGCCGAAGTTCCGGCTCAGCGATGTGTAGCGCACTGACGGGTCCCTGGTGGCGAGCCGGCGCAGCGCATCGAGAGTGCCATCCTCGCTGCCGTCGTCGACGTACACCATCTCGACTTCGACGTCGGGCACGTCCGCGAGCGCCTCGGTCACCGCTGTGTACAACCGCTCCACCGAGGCTTCCTCGTTGAAGCAGGGCACCACTACTGACAGCCGCACCGTCGTCACCCCGTCCGGTCCGTGTTCGTCGACCCGTCACCCAGGCCGCGCCGCGCCGCGCCCGCCTGGTCAGAGGTGGTAGACCAGCACACCATCGAGTTCCTCCCGGGTGATGCCCAGACCATCGATCGGTCGGGCCGCGATGCCTTCCCACGGCGTACCGTCGGTTTGGCCGGGCAGGGCCACCACCGAACGCACCCCGATGCCCCGCAGGTACGCCACGCTGCCCGGGTCGGGGAAAGACGCCACCGCGGTCCGGGTCTGCGCCTGGGTGACGGGCTCGAAACCGCCCAACCCGTTGGTCACCCGGGGGAACCCGTCGGTCGTCCACAACATGTAGACCAGGTCTCCCACGCCGCCGGCGGGTAGCACCAGGATCGGCTCCTCAGCCGTACGCATCGCGGCCGGGGGCCGCGGCACCACCGGGTGCGGCGTTCGGTTCATCCCTTCGAGGGTGACCAGGGCCAGCGGCACCAGCAGGATCGCCGGCGTGAGTATCCGCGTCCAGTTCCGGGCCGGCACGCGGCGTAGCGCCTCGGCGAGCGCGGTCACCAGTCCGGCCGCCAGCACCGCCAGCAGCAGGCTGGTCCAGTGCATCATCCGGCCCGGCGTACGCAACGCGTCCCACCCCGGCAGGTGCTTGGACAGCGTCAGGTAGCCGGGATCGCCGTCGCCGCCGAGGGTGGCGCCCAGGCCCAGCAGCACCGTGCCGAGGACGCCGAGCCCCAGCGCGACCCGATGCCGGGCCGGGTAGACCGAGACGAAGAGCCCCGCCCCGGCCAACCCGATCAGCATCATCCCGGGCAGCAACGCCATCTCCGGCGGCCAGGAGAGCTGTTCCCGGGCCGCCGCGTGCGCCTCGCCCCACAGCCACGAGTCCGCCGGCGCGGTGACGAAGCCCATCAGCGGCGGCGAGAACATCACCGTCCAGTCCAGGGTCCGCTCGGCCTGCGGGTTGAGGTCGACGACCCGCAGGTAGACCAGCCCCAGCAGCAGCGTCACCGCGCCGAAGACCAGCCCGCCGGCCAGATCCGCGATCAGCAACCGTCGACCGAACGGGGGCCGCTCCCGCCGTCGCCACCAGGACCAGCCGTAACCGCCGGCGGCCACCAGCACCACGGCGAGCAGGACGTACACCAGCGGCAGCCCGATGCCGAAACCCAGGCTGACCTGCCAGGCGGCGACCAGCCAGCCGGCCAGTGCCCAGCCCGGCCGGCGCCGCTCCGGCCGGTACCCGCGCCGCAACGACCAGCCGTGACCGCGGGCCAGCATCGCCAGGCACAACGCGATCCCGCCGCTGGACAGGATGTTCAGGTGACCGGAGTGGGCCAGCCGCCACGGCGCGAACGCCCATGCCACGCCGGCGACCGCACCGCCCCACCGGCCCGCGCCGAGCTGCCGGACCAGGGCGTACGCCCCGACGAACGCCAACGCGTGCAGCAGCACGTACAGCACGTTGTACCGGATCAGGGCGGCTTCGAAGCCCGAGCCGAGCATGCCCGTCGGGGCGTACCCGAGCAGGGTGTCGCTGTACGCGAACGTGTACTTCTCGGGGTAGAAGGTGTTCGAGTCCCAGAGGCCGGACGGGTCGGTGAGCACCGCGTGGCCCGCCCAGGCCACCTGCCACGCCTGGAGCGTCGGATCGCCGAGATCGCCGGGGATCGTGCTGGCCGGATGGCGCAGCGTCGGCCAGGTCAGCGCCACCGCCAGCGCCAGGCCACCCAGCACCGCCAACGTCCATTCGTGGCGGAGCCACCGCCAGCGATGCCACCTGCCATGGGGTGGGCCGGTGGGGGCAGGGCTGTGGTCGGTGTCGGCGATCGGTCGCGCCTCGGTGGGACCGGTGGTCATGGAAATGGATACTTCCCGATGTGCATGGCCTTGTCGATCAGTGGTTCGAACGGTGGGCTCGCAAGGTCGGCTCAGGCGCCCGGCTTAAGCGCGACCACAATCGACTTAGATTAGGTTGAAAAGTTGGGAATGTGAACAGCTTTCGCGGGTCGCCGGTGGTTGGGGGAGGGGCCGGCGCGTCCCTCACACCCTGCAGCCACACCGGCGAACTCAGCCGACGGCGGTGCCGAACCACCGTGGCAGGTGGTGGAGCAGATCCTGCTGATCGTCGCCGGCCCACGCCACGTGGCCGTCCGGCCGCAGCAGCACGGAGGGCACATCCAGCTCCTCGCTGACGTCGACGACGTGGTCGACCCGATCTGCCCAGCCCGCCACCGAGAGTCGGCCGGTCTGGTCGAGCAGCAGCCCGCGACCGCCGTGCGTCAGCGCGTAGAGGCGCCCCCGCTTCAGCCGCACGTCCCGCATTCGCCGGCCGAGCAGCTCGTGGCCTTCGCCGAAGTCATAGCGGACTCCGATCGCGGTGAGCTTCTCGATCAGGTACCGGTTCACGTCCTCGAAGTCCATCAGTTCCGACACCAGGCGGCGCACCGATTGGGGCCCCGGCTCGGTGGACATCAGGTGCATCTGCGCGCGGGTGTTGTTCAGCACGTCGGCGGCCACCGGGTGCCGTTCGGTGTGGTAGCTGTCCAGCAGCCCCTGCGGTGCCCAGCCGTTGACCTCGGCGGCCAGTTTCCAGCCGAGGTTGAACGCGTCCTGGATGCCGAGGTTGAGGCCCTGGCCGCCGGTCGGTGGGTGGATGTGCGCCGCGTCGCCGGCCAGCAGCATCCGGCCGACCCGGTAGCGCTCGGCCTGCCGGGTGGCGTCGCCGAAGCGGGACAGCCAGCGCGGTGAGTGCACGCCGAAGTCGGTGCCGGCGAATGTCCGCAGTTGTTGTTTGAAGTCATCGAGGGTCGGCGCGATCGTCCGGTCCTCGGCCACCCCCTCGGCGGGTACGACGACCCGGTACGCCCCGTCCCCGATGGGCCCGAGGCCGAACCGCTTCTGGGTCTTGCGGACCTCGGCCACCACGGCGGCCACCGTCTCCGGTGGCACGGCTACCTTCATCTCGCCCAGCAGCGTCTCGACCCTGGTGGGCTCGCCGGGGAAGCCGACACCGAGCAGCTTGCGCACGGTGCTGCGGCCGCCGTCGCAGCCGACAAGGTAGCGCGCGCGCAGCCGAGTGCCGTCGGCCAGCTCGACGGTCACCCCGTGGTCGTCCTGGCTCAGCCCGACCAGTTCGCAGCCGCGCCGGATCTCGGCGCCGAGCTCAGTGGCGCGCTCGGCCAGCAGGCGATCGGTGGTGGTCTGCGGAATGCCGAGGACGTAGGCATGAGCGGTGTCCAGCCCGTCGGGCGAGGGCTTGTCGATGCCAACGAAGAAACCGCCGACCGGGTACTGCCGGCCGTACGCGAGGAACCGCTCCAACACGCCGCGCTGGTCCATCACCTCGATGCTGCGCACGTGCAGACCGAGCGCGCGGACGTACGCGGTCGGCTCCGCCTCCTTCTCCAGCACGAGCACCTGCACGCCGTGCAGCCGTAACTCACTGGCCAGCATCAAGCCGGTCGGTCCACCGCCGGCAACGATCACGTCAAGCATGTGCCCCCCAGGTTCTGGCTTCGGCCGCAGAGTCTGCGGCACGACCCGGGTCTTGCCGCAAGACCCCCCGTGTGTTATACGTTGGAAGTGGCGGGGGGTCGGTCCCTCTTCCGGCGCGAACTGCTGATCACTCGGGCGTGGCTGCGGGGCACGCGATGACCGGTTTGCGGGCCGCGACGCGTTCCACGGTGCCGGCCTTGAGCCGCTGGGTTTCGGCGATCTCGAACCCGGCGGCTTTGACGAGGGGTAGCGGGCGGCGGGTGAAGTGTTCTCCGGCGGCGCGGATCGTGATTCGCTCCAGGAGCCATTGGCAGGCGTAGACCGGCGGCCAGGTGCTGCGGATGTGGTCGAGTAGCAGCAGGCGGCCGCCGGGGCGCAGCACGCGTTTCATCTCGGCGATTGCGGCAGCCGGGTCGGGGATGCTGCACAGCGACAGGGCGCACACCACGGTGTCGAAGCTGTCGTCGTCGAACGGCAGTGCCTGGGCGTCTGCTTGGCGCAGTTCGACGTCCAACCCGAGGTCGGCCGCGTGCTGCTTGGCGATGGCGAGCATGGCCGGGCTCAACTCTATGCCGGTGATTCTCACGGCGGGCGGATAGAAGTCGAAGCTGCGACCGGTGCCGACCGCCACCTCCAGGACGCGGCCTTCGACGCGCGCGCCGATCCATTCGCGGCCGCCGGCGAACTGGACCTTCTCGAGGAAGCGGATGTCGCGGTCGTAGCGGGGTGCCATTTTCTCCGCCGCCCGCAGCACCTTCGCGGTCGGATTGTCCTGTGTGTCCACAATGTCCTCCATCGGCCAGGGTCCGGTTGCTTCGGGGCGTGCGTCCCCGGACGCCAACGGCCTCGCCTCCAGTCTTGCTGCCTCGGGACACGTTACGGATCGTGAAGTTCCGACGATGCGCGATGCCGCCCGGAACCAGCCCTCCGGGCCCTGGCGCTGACCTGGCGGCTCCGGCGGCAAACATGCTGGCCAAGGCCGTCGCCCTGCATGATCACGACGGATGACGGAGTCATACGGCAGCCTTCTCGACATTTGCACCATGACGGGCCGCTCGTGTCGTCCCTAGTGTCGTGATCACGTACCTCTCGGTCGTGCGGTTCTCAACCTGCACTGAGGGTCGCCCAAGGGAGAATGCCAAGGGAGCATGTGTTGAAAACGAGATCCCTCGTGGCGGGTGCGGTCGCTCTGGCGACAGCTGTGGCAGTGCAGCTGTATGGAGTCGGCACCGCAGCCGCCTACGACCCGTCGGGCCCGGGCCCGTCGGACAACTCCGCCCATGGCGGTCCGATCCTCGACGACGTTCACAACGTCCCGACGACCGCCGTCGCGGGCAACGTCACGTTCATCGACAATGTCAGGGGAGTCAGCGGCTACGCGGCGCTGAACTTCATCAACTACGACAAGTACGGCCATGACTTCATGTTCGCCAACGGCACCGGTGGCCTCGCCATCTGGTCGCTGAAGGATCCCGAGCACCCGGCCCTGGTCTCCAAGATTACGGCGGCCGAGCTGCGCCTGCCGGGGGACACCCAGGACCGGTTCTGGGAAGGCGAGAACATGACCGTCGACCCGAAGCGCAAGCTGGTCTTCCTCATCCGGGACCCGCGCGGCTTCGGTGGCACCGTCAAGACCGGCCAGTCCGGGGTCTACATCGTCGATGTCAAGAATCCGTGGAAGCCGGAGATCATCGTCTTCCACCCGATTCCGGCCGGACACACGTCGACGTGCATCAACGACTGCAAGTACCTGTGGTCGGTCGGTCCGGCCAACACCGGGACCCCGGGCCACGACCCGTCCTGGAACGGCGTGCCGGTGCGGGTGACCGACATCCACGACGTCAAGCACCCGTACACCTTCGACCGGGCGGTCGACCTCGACCGGCTCGACGGGGTCACCGACTACGTGCACAGCGTCGACGTCGACAAGGACGGCATCGCCTGGGTCTCGGGTGAGGGCGGCGTACGCGGCTACTGGACCGAGGGCAACCACTACGACCCGGTGCAGAAGCGCAAGCGCGTTGCGACGGCGTACGACCCGGTGCCGTACGCGGGCGGGACCGTCGATCCCATCAACCCGGCCGGCACCGCCTTCTACGACTTCTTCGACCACAACGCGTACCACCCCACCGAGAAGGTCGGCTCCTTCGACAAGGGCGAGCTGCTCTACATCGCCAACGAGAACGTCACGACCTGCTCCCAGGCGGGCGAGTTCAAGATCGCCTCGTTGAAGGGCAGCTACGACGGTGAGGGCTGGCGTTCCACGCCGGAGAAGCCGTTCCGGCTGGAACTGATCAGCCACTGGTCGCCGTGGGGCAAGGAGGGGTCGGCCACCAGCGGTAGCTGCTCCGCGCACTGGTTCACAGTGAACGGCAACATCGTGGCGCAGGGGTGGTACGGGCAGGGCACCCGCTTCCTCGACGTGTCGGACCCGCGGAACCCGACCCAGGTCGGTTACTTCCGCGTGCCGGCGGGGCAGGGCGTGACCGGTGGCTCGGCGTCGGCCGTCTACTGGCACAACGGCCTGGTCTACGTCGCGGACTACAACCGGGGTGTCGACGTCCTGCGGTTCGACGGCAAGCTGGCCGGCAACCCGGACAAGAAGATCTGCTGGAACTCGTGCGACAAGTAACCAGCTGAGTAAGATCACCGGCCCGAGCGCGGCGACCGCCGCGCCCGGGCCGGCTTTCAGTGTGACGGACAGGGAGGTGGACGGTGCGACGCAGAGGTGCCGTACGCGCGATCGCGCTGGGCGGAACCGCGCTGGTGGTGAGCGGTCTGCTCGCCGCGTGCTCTGCCTCTGACGAGGGCGGGGACGCCCCGAAGCTGCGGGGCGAGATCACGTTCGGGGTGCTGGCCCCGCTTTCCGGCGACATGGCCGAGCGCGGGCAGGACCTCGTCGACGGGGCGCAGATGGCTGCCGCTGAGATCAACGACCAGGGCGGGGTGCTGGGGCGGCAGGTGAGGCTGGCCGTCGAGGATGGCGGCTGCGCGCCGGCGACCGGAGAGCAGGGGGCGACGCGGCTGGCCACCAAGAGCGTCGTGGGAGTGATCGGCGGGCTGTGCGAGGACGCGGCGGTGGCGGCGGCGAAGGCCGCGAACGGCACGCCGTTCCTGGTCTCCTCCGCACGCGCGGACTTGCTGCTCGAGGCCGGGTTGCCGTTGGCGTTCCCGATGGACGGCACGGTCTACCAGGAGGCGATGGCCGCCGTGCACTGGATGGGCTACCGGAGCCCGCAGCGGGTGGCTGTGCTCGGAGACGGGTCACCGGCCTCGCGGCAGCTGTCCGGACTGGTGACCGATCGGATCAAGGCCGACGGCCTGAAGGTGAGCATGCGGAGCGCCGGGACAACGGGTCCCGATCTCGCGGGGCTCACCAGCACCGTCACCGGTTTCGAGGCGGACTTCGTCTACTGGACGGGGCAGGCGGAACCGGGTGGACGGCTGCTGAGCACCCTTCGTGAGGCCGGCTACACCGGCTATTTCATGGCCTCCTCTGAGTCGGACAGCCTGGAGTTTCTACAGACCGCGGGCAAAGCGGCCGAGGACGCGTACCTCACCATGGCCGCGGGCCCACGCCTGCTTCCGGCAGCGGCAGAATGGTCGGTGCGCTTCAAGGACCGCTACCGGCGGGACCCGGGCCGTGACGCGATGCAGGCCTACGACGCGCTCCGCGCGCTGGCCCAGGCGGTGCGCCAGGCGGGGGACAGCGCTCCCTCGAAGGTCGTCGACAACCTCCCGCGGCTCGAAGACTTCACCACCTTCACCGGGACGCTCCGCTTCGCCGCCGACCACTCGCTGACGTACGACAACTATGTCGTCGCCCAGGTCCGGGGCGGCAGGCTCATCCTGGCCAGCAAGCTGCGTACGGACTAGGCGGATGATGCGTGGGGTGGGTGCCGCGGGTCGTGGTCGGGCGTGGCTGATCGTGCGGCTGATGGTGGTCGCGTTCCTCGTGGTTGGCGGGTTGGGCACGGATCTGGTCGTGACG
>NZ_JBEZFI010000029.1:0-75965 GCF_040649295.1 Micromonospora sp. NPDC048999
CACCCAAACCCCGGCCAGTCAACCCCCGAAGGACTTACGGCGCGGACCACTAAGGACGACAGAGCGGTCCGCCGGCATCCGCCGGCGGACCGCTTCGGTGCCGGCCTCAGGACTCCGGTTCGTCGAGGCCGGCGGTGTCGAACGCGACGAAGCGAAGCTCCGAGGTGTAGCGGTTGCCCCGATCGTCGGTGAGCCAGGTCTGCTCGGGGGTGGGCAGCATCTCCGTGACGGTCAGCCGCCCGTCCGGGTCCTTGCGGATCAGCCGGCGTGCCGCCTTGGCCAGCAGATTCACGTACACGGGGCTGTCGAAGTCGACGAACAGCGGCCGCGGCTCGGTCGGCGAGGTCACGAACACGAACCTCGGCAGCTGGTGGGCGGTGGCCCACCGCCGGGCCCGGACGAACCTGCGGGCCTCGGTCCGCTCCTCGGCGAAGGCCAGCTCGCCGGCGGCGAAGCGCCAGGTCTCCCGGGCGAGGACCAGCTTGTCCACCGTCACCCGCGGGGTGTGGTCGTGCTCGGGCAGAATCCGCCAGCGATCCAACACCAGCGAGGTCAGCACGTGCGAGAAGACGTCGACCACGTCGTACTCCGCCCCGTCGGGCAGCACGGCCACCAGCCGTTCCCCGCGCGCCCGCACGGTGACGTCGGCGCTGTTGACCGTACGCGGCCGGTGCGGGTCCGCGGTGAAGTCCACCAACGCGACGTAGTAGTCCTCCGGCCGGGCGAGGCTGTAGCGGATCCGGGTGGACAGGCGGGACCGGTTCTCCTTGGAGATCAGCGGCAGGAGCCTTGGCGTCGGATGGTCCCGATCGGTCAGTTCGACCAGCTCGGCGGGGTTCGGGTGCTGGTTGAGGTAGAGCGAGGCGCCCAGGGTGTTGATAGCGACGTGCAGCTCGCCGAGGACCAGCTCGAACTCGCCGCGCCCGACCGCCTCGGCGTCGGTCGCCGCGATCATGACGTCCGGGCTGAGGTACCGCGCCGTCGGCCAGCCGCCGCCGGGCGAGTCGAAGACCTCGCGTACCCGGTCGGCGAGGTCGGCCAGGGACAGGGTGACCCGTCGGGTGGCGTCGTCGATCCGTAGCAGCCTGCTCCACCGCGCCCAGAACTCGGCCTGCAACTCGGTGACGTCCGAGACGGCCTCGCCGTGCAGGATCGGCATGCACGCGAACCAGAACGTGGCCAGGTCGACCGGCCCGCCCAGCCGGTCGAAGACCCCGCGGGCCCGGGTCATCACCCGCTCGGCCAGCGCGGAGGTGAGCCAGGTGGCGCTGGTCAGCAGCGGGTCGAGCGGGGCCAGCGCGGACAGGACCGCCGGGCCGACCCGGATCGACGCGGCCCGCCGGCAATCCGAGTAGACCAACGCCCGCCCGGGCGCGGTCGTCGCGCCCTTCTCGCGGGTGGCGGCCACCTCGGTCAGCGCCACGAAGTCGTCCTCCAGCGCGGCCATCCCCGCCGACAGCTCGTCCGGTCCGGTGGCCGCGCGGACCCCCGCCCGGTGGTGTTCCAGCGCGGCCAGCTTGTCGAGACCCCGCTGCCGGGTGGCCGGGTCCGCCACGTTTTCCAGCCACGCCCGGAGGTGACGCTCGGGGAAGGCGTCGGCGGGGATGTCCAATCGCCACACCACGAGGCGGCGCCGCACCAGCTCGGTGAGCAGGTCGGTGACGTCGTGACCGAGCTCCTGGCCGATCCGTACCGCCGGTCGGGTGCCGTCGCAGCGGTGCAGGACCTCGGCCAGCTCCGGCGTGAGCTGCTGCGCCGGCCGGCCGGGCAGCGACACCGTCCGCCCGTCGACCCGGACGAACGGCACGCGCCGTGGCGCGACCCAACCGGCGAGCGCCGGGTCGGCGCCGATGCTGCGGGCCAGGCCGTCGATCGCCCAGCTGGCGAAGTAGACGGTGGTCTCGGCGACCAGGCCCTGGCCGGGGGCGACCGCCAGGCCCGGCCCGGTCGGGTCGCACCGACCCCAACCGACCGGGCCGAAGAAGCCGATCGTGTCGTTCTTCACGCACAGCCGCTGCCAGTAGTGCGCGACGAGTTCCTCCCGCTGCCGTACCTGGCTGGTGCGCGCGGCCGTGGGTCGCCACGACAGGTACGGCTGGACGGCCCGGCCGAGCACGACCCGGTTCTGCCACGCCACCGCCGTACGGAACTCCGGCGTCGCCGCGGCCGCCTGTAGCGTCAGGGCGCTCTTGACCGCGGACGCGGCGAACGACTCCTCGAACGTCTTCCACTCCGCGGCCGAGGCCGGGACGGCACCCGTCCGGGCATCGGCGGTGGAGGTGCGCCGGGAGGCGGTCGGCGGGTCGATCCGGTCGGCGGCCAGGGCCATCTCGTGATCCGCCAGCCGCAGGACGCCGTCGGCCGGGAACCCCGCCCCGCGCAGGCTGAACTGGTCCCACAGCCGCCATCGTCCACCGAGCAGCAGCGCGGGGTGTCCGGCGCGGTCGGCGCCGATCATGCCGTCCATGCCGTCAGACCCCCGAGACCGCGTCCGCCTCGACGACCTCGGCGAGCTCCGCCGGTGTCGGGTAGGAGAACACCAACGCCACCGGAACCTCCACCCCGAGCGCCGTCTCAAGGCGCCCGGTGATCTGGAACGCGGCCAGTGAGTCCCCGCCCGCCTCGAAGAAGTCGCTGTCCGCGTCGAGGTCGCTGTCGGAGAGCGTCTCGCGGTAGATCGAGGTGATCAGCTCCCGGATGTCGGTGCCGGCGAGCGTCATGTCGTCGATGGTGGTCATCAGATTCCTTCCGTGGGGTTGGTGCCCTGATCCGTGGACGCCGCCGGGCTGGGCCGACGGGTCATCGGACGCCGCCGGCGGTGAGCGCGCGCCGGTCGATCTTGCCGGTGCGGGTGGTCGGAAACCGGGTCAGTCGGGCGAACCGCCGGGGCATCATGTGCGGCGGCAGCTTCTGCGCCAGGTACCCGCGCAGCGCCGCGTCGCCGACCTCGGCCAGCTCGCCGGTGAGGTGGGCGACGAGGTAGGTGCGGGCCTGTTCGTCGGTCACCGCGGTGACCGCCGCACCGGTCACCGCGGGGTGGGTCAACAGCACTCCCTCGACCTCGGCGGGGTCCACCCGGTAACCCCTGATCTTGATCTGCCGGTCGGCCCGGCCAAGGTACTCCAGGTTGCCGTCGGGACGTCGCCGGGCCAGGTCGCCGGTGCGGTAGAGACGCGTACCCGGGGCGCCGAACGGATCCGGCATGAACCGCTCGGCGGTCAGCGCCGGCCGGCCCGCGTAGCCACGCGCCACCCCGGCACTGGCGATGCAGACCTCGCCGGGGGAGCCGTCCGGGACCGGCCGCAGGTCGTTGTCGAGCAGTCGTACCGCCACGCCGTCGATCGGGGTGCCGATGAGGTCGGCCGTGGTGTCCGCCGCCACCGGCACCTCGAATCTCGTCGCGGTCATCGTGCCCTCGGTCGGGCCGTACTGGTTGACCAGCCGCCCGGAGATCAGGTGCCGGCCGCCCGAGGCAAGGAACGGGCGCATCGACTCGCCGGTCGTGCCGACCAGCCGGAGTCCGCGTAGCCGCCGCGCGACGCCGTCGTGACGCGCCAGGAAGGTGAGAAACGACGGCGTGACGCTGAGCATCGTGTTGACCTCGAACCGGTCCAGGGCGGCGAGGAACTCGTCCGGCCGCAGCAGCGCCGAGCGGGGCAGCATCACCAGGCGTCCGCCGGCCACCAGCGGCGCGAAGATGTCCCTGATCGAGGCGTCGAACCCGAGCGGAGCGAGCTGCACCGCCACCGTGTCCGGCCCGAGCCGGTGGTCGCGGGCGACGAACCGCAGGTACGCGTGCAGCCACCGGTGCTCGATCAGCACCGCGTTCGGCGTACCGGTCGAGCCGGAGGTGTGGCTCACGTAGGCGAGCGACCGCGGCGCGACCCCGGACGGCGGCGCGGCCGTGGGTCCGGGCCCGTCGAGCAGGATGGTCGGCCCCGGTACGTCGAGCGTGGCGAACCGCTGCGCCAGCGCCGCCGTGGTGAGCAGGGCGTCGGCGCCGGTGACGAGCGAGGCGATCCGCTGGTCGGGCAGGTCGACGTCCACCGCCAGGAACGCGGCGCCGGCCCGTAGCACCGCGGCGATCGCGATGACCGCCTCGGGTCCCCGTTCCAGCGCCACCACGCAGACCCGTTCCGGCCCCACCCCACCGGCCGCGAGCCGACCGGCGAGCCCCTCGACGCGCGCCACCAGCTCGGTGTAGCTGAGCATCCGGTCGAGGGTCACGATCGCGGGCGCGTCGTGCGCGGGAAGGTCGGCGACGAACGTGCTGATCATGTGGGCTCCCCCGTGGTCTGGTCGACGGCGACGAGCCGCAGCTCGCAGCCGTATCCGGCCCCCCGGTGATCGGTCAGCCAGGTCTGCTCGGGCGTGGGCAGCATCTCGGTGACGGTCAGCCGGGCCGCCGGGTCCGCGCGGTGCAGGCGGCGGGCGGCCTTGGCGAGGATGTTCACGTAGACCGGGCTGTCGAAGTCCACATAGAACGGTCGTGGTTCGGCCGGGGACACCACGAAGACGAAGCGCGGCAGGTCGTGCGCGTCGCGCCACCGACGCGCCCGCACGTACCGCCGGGCTTCGATCTTGTCCGTCGCGAAGTCGAGCGCCTCGGCGGTGAACCGCCACGACTCCCGGGCCACCACCATCCGGTCCACCGTCACGCGGGGCGAGTGGTCGGCGCCCGAGCGCAGCGAGAAGCGGTTGATGACCTGGTTGGTCAGGGCGTAGCCGAACACGTCCAGCAGCCCGAACACGGCCCCGTCCGGCAGCACCAGCACGAGCCGGCCGTTCCGCTCCTGCACCAGCACGTCGGCGCCGAGCACCGTACGCGGGCGGTGCGGGTCGGCGCTGTGCCCCACCACCGCGACGAGGTAGTCCCCCGGCCGGTCGAGCGCCGGCCGGTTACGGGCCGACCACCGCAGTTGCGGGGTCTCCTTCGGCAGCATGGGCAGCACCCGCGGGCCGGGAAAGTCCCGGTCCGTCTCGTCGAGCAGCTCTTGGCCGGCGGGATGCTGCATCACGAACAGTGACTGGTCGAGGGTGTTCGTCGCCACGTGCAGCTCGCCGAGCACGAGGGTGCAGTCGCCGCGCCGCACCGCCTCGGGGTCGTCGCCGACGACGAAGACGTCGGGGCTGACGTACCGGGCGAGGTTCCAGCCGTGCGCCGGCCCGTCGAACGCGTCGCGCACCGCGTCGGCGATCTCGGCGGCGGACAGCTGCACCCGGCGGGCGCCCGGCGGCGCGTCGACGATCCGCTCCCACCGCCGCCGCAACTCCGCCTGGATCTGCTCGGCGTCGGTGGCGGCGCCGGGATACGGCGTCGGCTGGCAGCGCATCCAGAGCGCCGACAGATCCACCGTCGACCGTTGGTCGCGCAGCTCCCGGTACGCGGCGCCGATCCGCGCCTCGGCGGCCTCGGCGACCCGGTTCGTCATCCAGCGGGCAGCGGTGAGGCACAGTCCCAGGGGCGTCAACGCGTCGAGCACCCCGGTGCCGACCCGGACGGTCGCGGCTCGGCGCGAGTCGGCGTAGGCCACCGCCCGGCACGGCGCCGTGCGGGTGCCCTTCTCGCGCTGCGCCGGGGCGCGGGTCAGCTCGACGAACGACGCCTCCAGCCCGGCGAGCGCGGCGATGAGCGCGTCGGGCTCATCGACGGCCGACCGCAGTCGCTCGCGCCCGTGTTCGAGCACGGCCAGCTTCGCCAGGGCACGTTGCCGCACCGCCGGATCCGGCACCCGTTCCAGCAGGGCGCGCAGCTGACGGTCCGGATGGGCACCGGACGGCACGTCGAGCCGCCAGACGATCCAGCGTTGTTCCACCATCGTCTGGAGGGCATGCAGCACCTCCGGCACGGACCGGCCGACCGCGTCGGCGAGGGCGGCCGGTTGCCGCGTGCCGTCGCAGAGTTCGAGGATCCGGCGTAGGGGTGGTGCGACGGCCTGTGCCGGACGGCCCGGCAACGACACCCGCCCGTCCTCGACCCGGGCGAACGGCACCCGGCGCGGCGGAAGCCACCGCCGCAGCCCCGGGTCGGCGGCGATCTGCCGGGCCAGCGTGTCCACCGCCCAGCTGGACAGGTACACCTCCGACTCGGCGACCAGGCGGTCGCCGGGGTCGACCAGGACGCCCGCTCGGGTCGGGTCGAATCGTCCCCAGCCGACCGGGCCGAAGAACCCGATGGTGTCGTTCTTGACGCAGAACCGCTGCCAGTAGTGCGCGACGAGTTCCTCGCGCTGCCGGGGCATGCTGGTACGTCCGGCGGCCGTGGGCGCCCAGGACAGGAACGGCGCGATCCCGGTGCCGAGCACGGCCCGGTTCTGCCACCCCACCGCGGCCCGGAAGTCCGACCTGGCCGCGACCTCCTGGAGCGTCCCGGCGGTACGCACCGCCGCCGCTTCGAAGCGCCGCGCGAACTCGTCCCACTCGGGGCCGGAGAGCGCGTCCGGGAGCTTGTCCGCGGCCAGCGCGATCCCCTCCGGGGCCAGCCGCAGCACCCCGTCGGCCGGAAAGCCCGGCCCGCGCAGGGCGAACTGCGGCCACAGCCGCCAGCCGCCGGTCAAGAGCAGGTCGTCAGGCATTGCTGAGCACCTCCTGCGGGGCGGGCGGGGCACCGACCCGGTCCATCCGGGCCAGCGCGATCAGGAAGTTGAGCGTGGCGAGGGTGGCGCTGACCGCGACCAGTACCAGGCTCGCCCGGATCCCGACCCCTTGCATCAGCAGGCCGGCGCAGAGGAAACCCAGCGGTCCGGCGATGTTGCTGATCGTCAGGACCGCCTGGAGGACCTTGGGCAGCAACTCGGCCGGGACCCGGGTGCCGAGAATCGTCATGTACGGGGCGTTCGACACCGACACGGCCGCGGCCGAGACGGCCACCGCCGCCACCAGCACGGCGGGCGAAACGGGCAGCGGCAGCAGCCACAGCGGAAGCGCGACGGCGATCATGGCGACGCCGGCCAGCCGGTGTGGCGCCACCCGGCTGGCCACCACGAACACCCCGAGCGAACCGAGCAGCGCGCCGGCCCCTTCGGCGGCGACCAGCAGGCCACCCAACCGGGCGTTCCCGTCGAAGCTGACGAAGGCGAGCAACGGCAGGGCGACCGCCAGGACCCGGAGCAGGAACCCGTACATCAGCGTGGAGATCACCGTCTGGGCCAGGAACGGGTCGGCGCGCAGGTGACGGAGCCCGGCCAGGGCCCCGCGCGGGCCGCCCCGGGCCGCCGCGGACCGGCCGACCTGCGGTACGAACGCCAGCAGGACCAGCCCGGACAACGCGAACGAGAACGCGTCCAGCCAGAGCACCTGGGCCGGTCCGGCCACCGCGATCAGCGCGCCCGCGAGGGCGGGACCGCCGAACGCGGAGACGCCGTAGATGCCGTCCAGGACGCTGTTGGCGCGGGTGAGCGCCTTCGGATCGTCGTCGATCAGGGCGACCGCCAGCACCCGCTGCGACGCGGCGTACGGCACCCCGAACACCCCGATGAGGGCGACCAACGCCAGCAGGACGCCGAGGCTGAGCGCACCGGTGGCGTGCAGCACCGGAACGAGGGCGACGATCGGGGCCCGGGCGAGGTCGGCGACGAGCATCGTGCGACGCGCGCCGAACCGCTGGATGACGACGCCGCCCAGGAACCCGAGCAGCGCGATCGGCAGGATCTGCACGGCGAAGACCAGACCCGTCCGGGCCGCCGACCCGGTGCTCTCCAGCACCAGCCACGGCAACGCCAGCATCGTCATCTGGGTGCCGACGGAAGACACCCCACCAGCGAGGTACAGGGCAACGGGCCCGCGTCGGTGCGTCATCACGCGCCACCAACCGTGGTCCGACCGGCGCACCACTCCAGCACGGCACGGGCGCTGTGGTACTTGTTCTCGGCCTGCCGGAAGGCGACGCTGACCGGCCCGTCCAGCACGTCCGCGGTCACCTCCTCGCCGCGGTGCGCCGGCAGGTCGTGCAGGAACACCGTCGCGCCGCTGCGGTCCAGCACCGCGCCGTCGACCCGGAACGGTTCGAACGCGGTACGCCAGTCGGCGGTCGGCTTCGTCGTACCGGTGGTCTGCCACCGGGTCGTGTAGACGACGTCCACCTCGGGCAGCGCCGACATGTCGTGGCGCTGCTCGATCCTCGCCTCGGTGCGTTTCGCGGTCACCCGGGCCCGGTCGATGAATCGCGCCTCGACGCCGTACCCGGGCGGCGTGCGCAGGTGCAGTTCGGTGCCCGGGTACCGGGCCAGCGCGAGGGACAGCGCCGAGGCGGTGTTGTTGCCCTCCCCGACGTACAGCACCCGCAGGCCGTCGATCGCCGGGAAGTGCTGCGCCAGGGTGGTCAGATCGGCCAACGCCTGGGTGGGGTGCTCGGCCGCGCTCATCGCGTTGACCACCGCCATCCGGCGCTGGGCGGCGTACGCCCGCAGCTCCGACTCGGCGCCGGCGGTCCGGGCGACCAGGACGTCGAGCATGCGCGACAGCACCGCCCCGGTGTCCTCGACCGTCTCGCCGGTGTTCTCCTGCAGGTCGGCGGGACCGTACGTGATCAAGTTGGCGCCGAGGCGCAGCGCGCCCGCGGAGAAGGCCGTCCTGGTCCGGGTGGACGTCTTGCGGAACAGGACGCCGACCACGGCGCCGTGCAGGGGCCGGGCGTCCGAGTGCCGCCCGGACGCGTACTCGACGCCGCGCCGGACGATCCAGTGCAGGTCGTCGTCCTCGAGATCGTCGATCGAGATCAGGTGTTGGCGCATGGGCATCGGAACCTCCCAGTTCTTGGGCTGCGCCCCCGTGGCCCGCCGGTCCTACGTGGACACCCGCGCGGTCGACGTTCGCCCGACGGACTCAGACTGTCTGGTCGCCGCCCTGGCCAGCCAGGGAAGCGGTGGCACGGCGGCTCGCGGTCACCGCTGCCGGTACTACCCGTCCGGCCGTGGCGGCGCCGTGGCGGGTCAAAGCAGCCCGGCCCGCAGCGCGTACGCCACGGCGTGGGCCCGGTTGCGCAGCCGGTACCGGTGCGTGATGTCGTGCAGGACGCTCGTCACGGTGCGGGGGGAATAGCACAGTGCCCGGGCGATGTCCCCGGTCTCGTGGCCGTCGGCGACCATGCGCAGCACCGCGCGTTCCCGTTCGGTCAGGCTGGCCGCCAGTGCCGGGTCCCGGGCGACGGCGCCGTGCTCCAGCAGGCCGTCGAGCAGGTCGGGCGGCACCAGGCAGTCGCCGCTCGCGGCGGCGAGCACCGCCTGGACCAGCCGGTCCGGGCTGGCGTCCCGCCGGCGGAGCAGGCCCCGAGCCCCGGCCGCGATCACGTGCAGCGCCCCGGCCGCCGCCAACTCGGCGGCGACGAGGACCACCTCGGGCCGGTGGGGCTTCGCGCGGGTGGCCCGCACCAGGTCGAGGATCTCGTCGCTGACGTCGTCGACGATCACGACGGTGACCCAGGCCGCCTCGCCCGGCAGCACCACGGCGATGTCCGGACAACTGAACAGGGCGCTGGTCGTGCCGGCCTCCAGCACCGGATCCAACGCGACAACGTTGACGCTTACGGGTTCGCCCATCTCGGACCTCCTCGTCGCAATACAGTCATCGAAGTACGGCGACCCGGGTGTGCGCATGGGTAGGACACCCGCCAATTCCGGGACCGGACACCCGACAAGCGGCGCGGCCACGGCCGCTTCCGGCCGGGTGTACGACAGATCCGCGCTGCGCCGGCCGCTTCGGGCCGCCACCACGGACCCCGGTCTGCGTATGGGCCGGAAGAATGTAGGTGGCGTCTACCCATGACCCGGCCACGCCGGTGTGGCAGCTTACGAGGCGTGAGTCTTCTATCGACGCCCGTGGGTGAGGGTTCCGCCGCCGCCGAACTCGGCCCACGGTGGTGGGCGAGGGCGCTGGGGCCGGCGGACGGCCCGCTCTCAGGCGGGTCGGGATCGTCGCGACCAGACTGGGTCGACGTCGTCGAGCAGGCCGTCTCCGTCGCGGCGGTGCGCCCGGCCGGCCGACCGCCGGCCGTCGACGAGTGGCCGGACGCGTTCGCCGTACCGTTGCGACCGTTCCTGACCGGCGCCGGGGAACTGCTCGCCGAGGCGGCCCGCCGCCACCTCGCTCCGGGCCAGGTCGAGCTCCAGGGCCTGACGGAGAGCTTCACCGCTGTGCTGGCCGGGCGGCTGGCCCGGATCGCG
The DNA here is from genome assembly GCF_040649295.1 of Micromonospora sp. NPDC048999. NCBI lineage: Bacteria > Bacillati > Actinomycetota > Actinomycetes > Micromonosporales > Micromonosporaceae > Micromonospora > Micromonospora sp. NPDC048999. The sequence goes on from NZ_JBEZFI010000029.1 coordinate 10,161, forward strand.
GTGCGCACCATGCTGCGCGAGCTGGAAGTGGCTCGGGCCGGCGGGAAGCTGGTCGGCGCCGACGGCCGGCAGCGCTTCACCGACTTCATCGCCCGGTTGTCGACCCGACCCGGGCTGGTCGGACTGGTCGAAAAGTATCCCGTGCTCGCCCGGCTGCTCGCCACGACCAGCCAGCTCGCCACCGAGGCCGCCGTGGAGCTGCTGGCCCGGTTCGGGGCCGACCGCGCGGCGATCGTCGACGCCCTGCTCGACGGGGTGGACCCGGGACCGATCGTGACCATCCGGCCGGGTCTGGGCGACGCACACCGGCGGGGCCGCTCGGTGTCGGTCGTCGGGTTCGCCGACGGTCGCCAGGTGATCTACCGGCCGCGCGGCCCGCAGGCGCTGGCCCGGTTCGGCGTGGTGGTCGGCTGGCTCAACGAGCGGCTGCCCGACGTCCAGCTCCGTACCCCGGCCATGCTGGCCCGACCCGGGTACGGCTGGGTCGAGTTCGTGGCGCACCGGCCGCTGGGCCACCCCGGGCAGGCGGTGGACTTCTACCGCCGCGAGGGGGTGCTGCTCGCCGCGCTGTACGCGACCCGCGCGGTCGACATCCACTGCGAGAACGTCATCGCCAGCGCCGACCAGCCGGTCCTGATCGACGTCGAAACGCTGTTCCACCCCCTGCTGCCGGCGGGGCACACCGTCACCGCCGACCCCGCCGCCGCGGCGCTGGCCGCCTCGGTGCGGCGTACCGGGCTGCTGCCCTATCTGACCGTGGGCGAGTACGGCGCCCTCGACTACTCCGGGATGGGCGGCGACCCGGGCGAGGCCCGCCCCGACGGGGTGCTGGACTGGGATCCCCCGGCGACCGACACGGCCCGGCTGGTACGGCGGGCGGCGCCGTTCCCCGGCGCGCAGAACCGTCCGCACCGCGGCTCGGAACTGCTGGACTCGGCCGACCACGAGGCGGCCGTGCTGGCCGGCTTCCGGCTCGGGTACGACGCGATCGTCCGGGACCGAGCCGCGTTCACCGATCTGCTGCGGGAGTGCCGCGACGTCGAGGTCCGGGTGGTGATCCGGCGCAGTGGCGGGTACGCCCGCCTGCTGGACGAGTCCACCGAGCCGGACCTGTTGGGCGACGTCGACGGCTGGGACAAGGCCCTGGGCACGCTCCGGGATGCGTCCGCCCACCATCCGCTCTGGCGGGCACTGGCCCCGTACGAGATCGCGGACCTGCGGTCCGGCGACATCCCCCTACTGACCAGCCACCCGGGGACTCGGGACATCTGGGCCGCCACCGGCGAGCGGGTGCCGGGTCTGCTCGACCGAAGCGGTCTGGCCGGCGCGGTCTCGACCGTCGAGGCGATGGACGAGGTCGACCGGGGTGACCAGGAGTGGATCATCTCCGCCAGCCTGGCCGCCCGACGCCCGGTCGACGGGCACCGCGGCGCACCGCCGCTGCCGGGTCCGGCGACCGTCGTGGACGCCGAGCCCGGTCGGCTCCTCGCCGCCGCCTGTGGCCTGGCGGACCAGATCGTCGCCCGAGGCATGACGGAGCGGCAGGCGGACGGGCGCGGCGGCCGGGTGAACTGGATCGGCCTGCAGGCGGTGGAGGACGCCCGGTGGATGGTGCTGCCGATGGGCGCCAGCCTGGGTGACGGTTACCTCGGCGTCGCGCTGTTCCTGGCCCAGCTCGCCGAGCTGACCGGCATTGCCCGGTACGCCGACGTGGCCCGGCGCGCGGTCGGGCCGGTGCCGACGCTGTGGACCGTGCTCGGCGGCCGACCGGACCTGATCTCCGCGATCGGCTGCGGCGGGACCTCCGGGCTCGGCGGGATCGCCTACGGGCTCGCCCGGATGTCCACCCTGCTCGGCGACGCGACGCTGGGCGAGTGGGCGGAGACGGCCGTCGAGTTGTCCGCCACGGCGGCTCCCTTCCCGGCACCGCCCGGCTGGACGACGGGCAGCGCCGGCTGCCTCGCCGCGATGGCCGCGGTCCGGGACGAACTCGGCTCGACCGCGGCGGCCCGGCTGGCCGAGGCGTACGCCGACCGCCTGGTCGAGCTGGTCGAGCGGACCGACGGCCGGTGCGCGGAGGACGGCGAGCCGGTGCTGCCGGGCTTCGCCGCCGGGCCCGCCGGCATCGGCTGGGCGTTGGCAAGGTTCGCCGAATCCGGGGCGGACCAGCGGTACGCGCAGGCGGCGTGGCGCGCGGCCTCCCGGGCCGGCACGCCGGCGGGCGCGATCGCCGACGAGTCGTACGGCTGGTGTTCGGGGGCCGCCGGCTTGCTGCTGGCGCGTACCGGCCTGACCGGCGACGCCGCGGCCCGGTCGGTCCTGCCACGGCTCGCCGACCGTCCGGTGCTGCGCGATCTCAGCCTCTGCCACGGTGAGCTCGGCATCGCCGAGGTGCTGATCGTGGCAGGAGCCGCCCGGGGCCGGGCCGCGCGGCAGGTACGGCGACACCGGGCCGGGCAGATCCTGGCCGCCATCAACCAGCACGCCCCCTACTGCGGGACGCCCGGTGGCATCGCGACCCCCGGGCTGCTCAACGGACTCGCGGGCATCGGGTACGGGCTGCTCCGGCTCGGCTTCGCCGAGCGGGTGCCCTCGGTCCTGCTACTGCAACCCACCCCACGAAAGCCCTCCGAGGCGGTGGCTCACTCCTCGGAATGAGCCACCGCCGACCGAGACCTTCCCACCCCGACAGGAAAGACCGAAGAGGAGACACAATGTCCAATGTGAACAGCGACCACATCGTGGCCGACGGCGGCGAGCTCGCGTCCACCCGCACCCGTGGCGCCAGCCGGCTGGTGCCAGCCGCGGCGACCTTCGCGCTGGGTGCAGCCCTGCTGGCCGGAGTGGTCGTCGCGCCGGACGCGGCAGTGCCCGGCCTGGGTGGCGCGGTTCAGGAGCTGATCGGCATGCCCGACACCGGATGCTGCGGAAACACCAAATAAGTTCTTTTTCGCTCGGGGAGGCCACGCACGCGTGGCCTCCCCGAGCGCGTGACCGGGCCAGGCATTGGAGATCACGGATAGACCCACGATCGCTAGCCCGGTATCGTCTGCGACCATGCGGACCCGCGCATCGCTCATGGTGGGCAGAGATGACGAGCTCCGTACGGTCGGGCAGGCACTCTACGCGGCGAGATCCGGCGCAGGCCGGGCCGTCTTCCTGGCCGGTGAGGGCGGTATCGGAAAGTCTCGACTGGCCGCCGCCGCTGCCGACCTCGGGTTCGCCGCCGACATGAGCATTCTGCGGGGCCGGGGCAGCTCGGTCGGCCCGATGGTGCCGTTCCGGTCGTTGGCCGAGGCGCTGATGTCTCTGCTGCGCGCCGGCGACGCGGTCGACATCGAGGCCCTGGGCCCGTACCGGCCCGTCCTCGCGCGGTTGGTCCCGGACTGGGGCCCGCCTCCACCGGGTGGAGCCAGCACGTCCCTGGTCGTCCTCGCCGAGGCGGTGCTGCGGCTGGCCGCCCTCGTCGGCCGTGGGCGCGGCTGCCTGATCATCCTCGACGACCTGCAGGATGCCGACGCGGAGACCCTGGCCGTGGTCGAGTACCTCGTCGACAACCTCGACCGGCAGCCCACGATGCTCCTCGGCACGGTCCGTACCGAGCCCTGCCCCGCCCTCGACCTGGTCCGCTCGGCGGCCCAGCGGCGCTCCGCCGTCCTGATCGAGCTGAACCGGCTCGCCGACGACGAGGTACGCCGGCTGGCCGGCGCGTGCCTCGGCGGCGACGCGACGCACGTGCCGGAGCAGGTCGCCGAGCACCTCTGCGCGCATACCGGAGGCATTCCACTGCTGGTCGAGGAGCTGCTGAGCGGCATGCTCAGCAGTGGGCTGCTGGTCTCCGAGACGGACGGCTGGCGGGTGACCGGCACGATCCAGACGACCGTGTCGACCACCCTGGCGCGCAGCGTGGCGGGGCGGCTGGCCAAGCTCGGCGCGCCGGGGCGGGAGCTGCTGTCGGTCGCCGCCGTGCTGGGCCGGCGCTTCCCGCTGGCCGTGATCCAGACCGCCACCGGGCTGGACGACCGCGAGCTGCTGAGCTACCTGCACGCCGAACTGACCGCCCAGCTCGTGGCGCCGGACGAGGAGATCTCCGGCTGGTACGCGTTTCAGCATCCGCTCATCGCGGAGGCGTTGCAGACGCTGCTGCACCCGGCTGAGCGCAGCCGGCTGACCCGGCAGGTGGCGGACGCGGTCGAGCGGTGCTATCCCGGCCTGCCCGGCGAGTGGTGCCAGATCACGGCCAGCCTGCGCCTGACCTCGGGCGACCGGTCCAGCGCCGGGCGGCTCTTCGCCGAGGCCGGCCGGCGGGCCCTCGACCAGGGCGCGGCGAACTCCGCGGTGACCCTGTTGGACAAGGCGACCGGCCTGCTCACTCCAGACGACGACGCGCAGGACTACGCCGACGCCTTCGCCACGCTGCTGTACGCGCTGGCCGAGACGGGCCAGGTGGAACGGGCGGTCGCGGCCGCCGGCGAGCTCGACCGGATCAGCGGCGTGCTGGACCGTCGCTCACGGGCCCAGTTGCACACCCGCCTCGCCTGGGCCGCCGCCGTCGCCGGCCGTACCACCGACGGACTGACCCAGGTGGAGATCTCCCGCCGGCTGCTCGGGCCGGACGCCGCCGACGAGGATCTCGCGCCCGTCGACGCCGTCGCCGCCCACCTGATGCTGGACGTGGCCGGTCCGGGCCAGGTCCGCATCGCCGAGTCGCTGGCCCGGCGAGCGGCGGCGGTGGCCGAGGCGGCGCCGCTGCCCATGGTCGCCTGCCAGGCGTGGCAGCTGCTCGGCGCGCTCAGCCGGGGACGGGACCCGGACGAGGGTACCGCCTGCCTGGAGCGGGCGCGGGAGCTCGCGGTCCGGCACGGCCTGCGGCTCGAGGAGATCCATGCCCTGATCCGGCTCGGCAACGACGACGCGCTACGGGACGGCAACGTCGACCGGCTGGAGCAGGTACGGCAGGAGGCGTCCCAGGTCGGCGCGGTGACCACGCGATACCAGGCCGAGGCGAGTCTGGCCCTCTACGCCACCCTGCGCGGCGACTTCGCCGACGCCGAGGCGCTGCTCGACCAGGTACTCGGCGTCACCACCCGGCTCAAGCTGCTGGAGACCACCCGGTACGCGCTCCTGCTGCGTGCCATCGTCGGCGCCCATCGTGGTCGGCGCCGGGAGATGGACGCCGCCCTGGCCGAGCTGCGCCACTGGGCCGGGGATCTCGCGCAGCTCACCCCCCGGGTGCATGGCCTGGCCCGGTCTTGGTGCGCCCTGCTGGAGGAAAACCGGCCCCGGGCGCTCGAAGAGCTGTCGCGGGCGCTCGACGCGGAGGAGCGCAGCCCGAGCATCTACCAGCTCACCGGCCGGTACGGGCTGCGCCTGCTGCTGCGGGTGTTGAACGGGGAGGCCGACGAGGCGGAGTACGCCGCCGTCACCTCGGCGCCGGTCAGCCAGCTGCGCTGGGACCGGCAGTTCGCGCTCTTCGCCAAGGCGGTGCTGTACGGCCGGGCGGGGCGGAGGGCGGAGGCGGCGGACACCGTGGCCGAGGCCGAGCGGGTGGGCGCGCCCTACGCCACCGGCCGGCACATGGGGCTCCGCCTGGTCAGCGAGGCGGCCGTCGCCGACAACTGGGGCACCCCGGTCGAGTGGCTGCGCACCGCCGAGGAGTACTTCCACACCGTCGAGGTGACGGCGGTGGCGAGCGCCTGCCGGGCGCTGATGCGCCGCGCCGGGGCGTCGGTCGCCCAGCGCCGGCGCGGTGTCCAGGCGATCCCGTCGGCACTGCGCAGCGTCGGCGTGACAGTTCGCGAGTACGAGATCCTCCAACTGCTGATCGAACGCCTGGGTAACCGCGAGATCGCCGAACGGCTGCACCTGTCTCCGCGCACGGTGGAGAAGCACGTGGCCAGCCTCATCGCCAAGACCGGCCAGCGGGACCGGATCGCGTTGAGCGAGTTCGGATCAATGGCGCTGTCAGCCTGACGGCAACCGACGCCATCCGGCGCAGCGGCACCACCGGGCCGGGGCCCGGGACATCGGTACAGCTCCCCCGGATTTTCGCCGTCCGCCGGTACGCGTTCCCGCCGGCCGGGGTCCACCACCGTGTTCTGCCTGCTCGCCGCAGCGTGCGCAGGGTAGAGGGCGGGCGCGAATGTGGGCAGCCGGACCCGTTACGCGGCCTCGCCCGGTTGGCGAGGCTGGTGCCGTGAAAAGCGCGGCGTGGCCCGGGAAGCCGGGGCACGCCGACGGCGCGAACGCCCCCTAGCCGAGGAGCCCCCGACATGAGCAGCAACGCGACGTTGGCGCCCGAATGGGCACCGCCCCACCGCCCGACGCTGGTCCCCGTACCCGACCGGTGGGCCGGCGTGGGGCCGGGCGAACCGACCCGGGACCGACGACGGACTCGACACCACCCCCGCACACCGGCCGCGCAGTCCGGCCCCGCACCGCTGCGGGTGCACGTCAGCGCGCGGGACACCCGGGCGCGGGCAGAGGTCCTCACCCTGCTGCGCCGGGCCGACCTGGCGCTGGCCGCACAGGCGGACCGCTCGCCGGAGACGGTGGTCGTGGCCGCCGGCAGGACGGTCGACGAGGCGATCGCGGCCTGTCCCGCGGCATACCGGTCCGGTGACCACCGGCTGATCGTGCTGGCGGACCGGTTCTCCCCTTCCGAGGTGCGCCGGGCCGTGCAGGCGGGCGCCCAGGTACTGGTGGGGTCCACCGAGATCACTCCGGCGCGGCTCGCCGCCGCCGTACGCTCGGTCGGACACGGCTACGGCCGGATACCGTACGAGACGCTGGTTCGGCTGCTCAACGAGGCGAACGCGGCCGAGCCGGCGCCGCCGGCGCCCGTTCCGGCCCGGCCGGCGGTCTGCCCGGTCGAGCCGCTCACCGCCCGACAGACCACAGTGCTCAGGCTGATCGCCGAGGGGCACGGCAACGCGGCGATCGCCGACACGTTGACCTGCTCCGAGCACACCGTGAAGAACGTCATCTACGACCTGATGGCCCGGTTGCAGGTACGCAACCGGGCGCACGCGGTGGCTCGGGGCGTCCGCACGGGCCTGATCTGACCCGGCCGGGCGGCCCTGTCCCGGACAGCGAACTGCGCGATCACCGTTGCGGTGATCGCGCAGTTCGCGTCGGGTGGCTGGGCGACGGGGCTAGGCCATCTGCCGGCGCAGGCTCAGCGGGCGCAGGTCCGTCCAGACGTTGCCGATGTGGTCCAGGCACTCCGCCCGGGTGCCCCGGGTGCCCTCGGCGCGCCAGCCCAGCGGAAGCTCCCGGTCGGCCAGCCAGATTGAGTACTGCTCCTCGTCGTTCAGCACGACCTGATAGGTGCGGTCGTCCGTCTGCTCGTCGTACACGGGACATCCCTTCGGCTCGGGCTTGACTGACACTGCAACCAGTCTCCGGGCGGGCCGGCGGTGGTTGCAGAGAAGAACGGGCATGGCGGGTGGCGAGGATCCACCGGCCGGTCAGTACGACTCGCGGAGGCCGTCGTGACCGCTGGCGCCGACCAGGAAATCCAGATCGGCGCCGGTGTCCGCGCCGGTGACCGTGGAGACGTAGAGCTGTTCCCAGCCCCGCCGCGGTCGGGCGAGCGCGGCCGTCAGCCCCGCCGACGGCGCACGCGCGGCCAGCTCGGCGTCGGGTACGTCGACGTCCAACCGACGCCGGGTCACGTCGAGGGTGATCCAGTCGCCGGTGCGCACCCTCGCCAGCGGGCCGCCGGCCGCGGCCTCGGGGGCGACGTGCAGGACGACCGTCCCGTAGGCGGTGCCACTCATCCGCCCGTCGCAAACCCGGACCATGTCGCGCACGCCGGCCCGCAGCAGCTTCTCCGGCAGCGGCAGGTTCGCCACCTCCGGCATTCCGGGGTACCCCCGGGGTCCGCAGCCGCGCAGCACCAGGACCGAGTCGGCGTCGACGTCGAGCGCGGGGTCGTCGATGCGGGCGTGCAGCTCCTCGACCGAGTCGAACACCAGCGCCCGGCCACGGTGGACCAGCAGGTGCTCCGACGCCGCGGCCGGCTTGATGATGGCCCCGTCGGGGGCGAGGTTGCCCCGCAGCACGGCGATCCCGGCCTGCTTCTGCAGCGGCGCCTCCCGGGTGTGGATCACGTCGGGGTCCCAGATGGCCGCGCCGGCCAGGTGCTCGACCAGCGGTCGGCCGGTGACCGTGACCGCGTCCGGGTCGAGCAGGTCGGCGACCTGGTCGAGTACGGCGGCCAACCCGCCGGCCCGGTGCAGGTCCTCCATCAGGAACCGGCCGGCCGGTTGCAGGTTGACCAGCAGCGGCACGTCCGCGCCGATCCGGTCGAAGTCGTCGAGCGTCAGCGGCACGCCGAGTCGGCCGGCGATCGCGAGCAGGTGTACAACCGCGTTGGTCGAGCCGCCGATCGCCGCCAGCGCCACGATCGCGTTGCGGAACGAGCCCGCGGTGAGCACGTCGCTGGGCCGCCGCCCGGCGCCGACCAGCTCGACGGCCAGCCGGCCGGTCTCGTGCGCCCGGGCCAGCAACCGGCTGTCGGCGGCCGGGAGGCCGGCGGTGCCGGGCAGCGTCATGCCCAGCGCCTCGGCGAGCAGCCCCATGGTCGACGCGGTTCCCATCGTGTTGCAGTGCCCACGGCTGCGGATCATCGACGACTCGGATTCCAGGAACGCGGCGGCGGGCAGGGCGCCGGCCCGGACCTCCTCGCTCAGCCGCCACACGTCGGTGCCGCAGCCGAGCGGGGTACCTCGGAACGTGCCGTTGAGCATCGGCCCGCCCGGCAGCACGACCGCCGGGAGGTCCACCGACGCGGCGGCCATCAGCAGCGAGGGGATCGTCTTGTCGCAGCCGCCGAGCAGGACGACCCCGTCGATCGGGTTGGCCCGGAACATCTCCTCGGCGGCCATCGCGGCCATGTTCCGCCACAACATCGCGGTCGGTCGCATGTTCGTCTCGCCGAGCGAGACCACCGGCAGGTTGAGCGGCACCCCGCCGGCGGCCCACACCCCCTGCCGGACGCTCTCGGCCACCTCGTTGAGGTGGCTGTTGCAGGGGGTGAGGTCGGAGGCGGTGTTGGCGATCGCGATCTGCGGACGGGTGAACGCGTCATCCGGCGTACCCCGCCGCATCCAGGCGCGATGGATGTACGCGTTGCGGTCCTGACCGGCGTACCACGCCGAGCTGCGCAGCTGCACGATTCGTCCTTTCCGGTGCGGAGGTCCGCGACGGTCAGCGGGTCGCGACGAGGGTGTCGAAGTCCGGGAACGTGCTGGCGATCTGGCTGCCGGTGAAGTTGCCGACCCAACCGTCCTCCTCGTGGAAGAAGCGGATGGCCACCCAGTTGGGGCGGGTGCCCATGTCGAACCAGTGCCGGGTGTCGGCGGGCACGCTGAGCAGGTCGCCCGCCTCGCACAGCACCGCGTACACCTTGTCCTTGAGGTGCAGGTAGAAGGCGCCGGCGCCACGGGCGAAGTAGCGGTCCTCGGCGTCGTCGTGGGTGTGCTCGGCGAGGAACTTCCGCCGGGCCTCCGCCGCCCGTTCCGGGTCGACGGGCGGGTTCATCGAGAGGGCGTCGACGAGCACGTACCCCTCGGCGTCGACCACCCGCCCCACCTGCTCCGCGTACGCGGCCAGGACCTGCTCGGAGGTCGGCTCGGCGGGCAGTCCCTCAACCACCGGCCAGCGCTCGAACCGGACGCCGAGCTGGCCCAGTTCGGCGGCGATCTTCTCGCCGTCCTCGGTGCGCCACAGCGGTGTGCCGGGCTCGTCGTCGGCCCACACGGTCAGCAGTGTCATCGAAGCTCCTTAGTCGGCTTGTCGGTACTCGTCTCGAGGGCGAACCGGCACAGCCACTCCAGGCATTCGAGCCGGTGCCGGGCCTGGCGCAGGTCCTCGCCCCACACGTAGACGCCGTGCCCGGCCACGACCAGCGCCGGGACGTCCGAGCGGAATCCGCGTTCGAAGGCGTCGCCGAGCGCCCGCATGTCCTGCCCGTTGGCGATCACGGGAATGGTGACCGGATCGTCGTGCGCGCCACGGCCGAGGCCCTTGAGCATCTCCAGGCCGGACAGGCGTACCCCGTCCGGCCAGCGTTCGGCGGCGAGCACCGGCGCCAGGGCGTGCACGTGCACGACCGCCCCGGCGCCGGCGACCGCCGCGATCCGCGCGTGCAGGCCGGCCTCCGCCGACGGCACGCCCGCCGAGACCGCGTCGCCCCGGCCGTCGACCACGATCACGTCCGTCTCGGTCAGCTCACCCTTGTCCAGCCCGCTCGCCGTGATGGCCAGCCGCAGCGGGTCCCGGTCCAGGGTCACCGACAGGTTGCCGGCGGTGCCACGCATCCAGCCCAGTCCCGCGTACCGCGCGGCCTCCGCGGCGAGTTCCCGGCCGGCGGCGAGCAGCCTGGCGGCCGGCACCAGGGTCAGCTCGTCGAACGAGGCGACGGTCCGGGCCGGACCGAAGTCCGCCCCGTGGTACGGCTCCCCCGGCCGGGCCACACCGATGGCCCGCCACCCGGCCGCCGCCGCGGCGGCCAGCTCGGCCGGCACGTCGGTGAGGAACACCGCCCGCGCCGGGTCGACGCCCAGCTCCGCCGCGATGGTCCGGTACGACGACCCGTCCCGTTTCGGTCCGGCGGTGACCGTGTCGAAGTGCCCGCTGAACAGCCCCGTCACGTCGCCGTCGGTGGTCCGGGAGAACGCGGCGACCTGGGCGGTGACCGAGCCGGAGGAGAAAACGGCGAGCCGCAGCCCGGCCGCGTGCCAGGCCCGCAGCGCGGGCGCCACGTCGGCGAAGAACTCGGTGACCAGCTCACCGGTCGCGTAGCCGCGCTGCCAGATCATGCCCTGGAGGGTCTTCAGCGCGGCGATCTTCTCGTCCGCGTCCATCCAGCCGTGCAGCACCCGGAGCACGTCCCCGGTGCCCGCGTCCGGCGCCAGCCCGCCGAGCGATCGGACCTGCGCGACCGCCTCGGCGACGGCTGGGGAGTCGGCGTGTTCGTCGAGCCAGGGACCGAGCCGGGGCCGGGCGTAGTCGTACAGCACGGCGTGCACCTGCTCGGTGGGGGTGAGGGTGCCCTCGATGTCGAGCAGCACCAGGTCCACGCCGACCGTCACGGCGCCTCCTCGTGGTACCCGGCGAGCGCGGCCGGATCGAACGGACCGCGGTCGGTGACCACCGTGGTGACGTACCGCGGCGGGGTGACGTCGAACGCGGGGTAGTGGCCACGGATCCTGGGATCGACCACGCCGACCGCGGAGAGCACCTCGGTGCCCGCGCGGTACTCGATCGGCACGTCGGCCGCGGTCGGGGCGAGCCGGTCGGGCGCGTGGACCATCGCGAGGTACGGCACCCGGTGCGCGTGCGCGGCGATCGCGAGGCCCAGGGTGCCGACCTTGTTCACCACGTGACCGTCCAGGGTGACCCGATCGGCGGCGGTGACCAGCGCGTCGATCCGGCCGGAGGCGAGTACGGCGGCGCCCATGTTGTCGGTGATCACCGTCGTCTCGACGCCCATCTCGGCGAGGGTGTGTGCGGTCAGCCGGGCGCCCTGCTGGTACGGGCGGGTCTCGGTGCAGTGGAACGTCAGGGTCTTGCCGACCTCCTGCGCCGCCGTGACGAGCCCGACCAGGTAGAGGTCGGCCCAGCAGTGGGTGAGCACGGAGGCGTTGTCCGGCAACAGCTTCGCGGTGTGCTCTCCGAGTGCCCGGCTGCGCGCCCGGTAGCGTTCGTCGCCCGCCCGCGCCGCGGCCAGCACGGACCCGACCAGGTCCGTCCGATCCACCGCGGACAGCACCGACCGCACCGCCTCGCGCTGGTGGTTGTTGGTGGGCCGGGTGGCGATGATCCGCTCCCCCGCCCGGCGCAGGTGCGCCAGCGGGTCGCGGCGGCCGACGGCTTCCCGGGCGGCGAGCACCATCGCCCACAGCGCGGCGAAGTACGGGCCGGATGACTGGGTCACCATGGCCTCGATCGCCCGGGCCACGTCCTCGACCGTCGCGCACCGCACCCACTCCTGCCGCCCCGGGAAGACCCGCCGGTCCAGGATGTGCACGCCGTCGTCGGCCAGCCGCACGCTGTCGGCCAGGATCGGGGAGGTCATCAGCCTGCCCCCGACCGAGCCGGCTGCCGGACGGCGACGCCGGATCCGACCTCGGCGCGATCCCCACCGGCCACGCCCCGGACCGTGAGGTAGGGCGGGCTCACCGGGACGTCGCCGGCCGGGCCCTCCAGGACGACCTCGTCGCCGTCGCGGTACACCTCCCGGAAGCCGCCCATCCGGTAGGTCACGTACATCATCCGGTTGCGGTCGTTGGCCACGAAGTCCGCCTGCAACCGGACGCCGGCCTCGGCCGCGAGCCGCTGGATCTCGTGCAGCAGCACCGTGCCGACTCCGCGTGACATCACCCGGCACGACATCAGCAGCAGCTTGAGCCGCCAGACCGCCGGGCCGCGTTCGACCAGGGCCAGGCCGATCTTGCCGTACGAGCCGAACCGGTCGGTCAGCTCGGCCAGGAGCAGCAGGTGGTCGTCCGAGCGCTGCAACCGTTCGAGCTCGGCATAGGAGTACGTCCGGCCGGTGGTGTTGAGCTGGTGGGTCCGGACGGTCAGCTCCTCCGCCCGCCGGAGGTCCTCCGTGGTGGCCGGGGCGATGTGGAACACCATGCCCAAGGTGGCCAGGAACTCCTCGGAGGAGCCGGTGAACTCGGCGGCTGCCTCGTCCCGGTCGAGGTCGGCCCGGTACATCTGCCGGCGCTGCCGGGACTCCTCGGTCACGAAGCGCGGCTGGAAGGCCGGCAGCGCCGGCAGCCCGGCGGCCTCGGTGGCGTCGAAGCAGCGTACGGTCGGGTGCCGGGAGCTGACCTCCGCGCGTTCGAAGGGCTGGTCGTCGACGAAGACGAGCGCGTCCGGGTTGAGGTTGAGCCGCTGCGCGATCGTCGCCACGGACTCCGCCTTCGACCCCCAGTTGACCTGCGGGTAGAGGAACAGGTCGGCGATGCCCAGCTCGTCGAGCTTGGCGCGCACGGTCGCCGGGTCGTTGCGGCTGGCGATCGAGTTCAGGATGCCCCGCTCGTCCAGGGTGTGGATCGCGTCGAGCACCTCCGTACGCGGATGAACCTGTGGATCCTCGAGCAGCACGCCGTCCCAGAGGGTGTCGTCGAGGTCCCAGATCACGCACTTCACCGGCTGGAAACCGGAACTCGTGTCCACCGGCTCACCTCCCTACCGACATCAGCGCTTCGGGCAGCTCCGCCAGCCGGTGACGGTCCTGGCGGACCAGGTCGGCGATGACGATCTCCTGGATCTGGGTGCTGCCCTCGATGATTTCCATGACCTTCGCGTCCCTGAAGTAGCGCGCAGCCGGGTGGCCGTCGAAGCAGCCGGCGGCGCCGTGGATCTGCACGGTCTCCCGGGCGGCCCGGTTGGCCGCGGCGGCGGCGAAGTACTTGGCCGTCCAGGTGGCCAGCGGAGCGGCCAGGTCGTTGCGCTCGCGCAGCGCGCCGGCCTGGCGGCAGAGCAGCCGGGCGGCGGCCACGTCGGTCGCCATCCCGCTGACCAGCCGGCGGATCAGTTGGTGGTCCCGGATCAGGCTGCCGCCCTGCCGCCGACGGTCGGTGTGCTCCAGCGAGGCGTCCAGGCAGGCCTGCGCGATGCCGACGCACCCGGATGCCACGCTGTACCGCCCGAACTCGAGCGCGGTCGCCGCCACCGTCATGAAGCCGCGGTCGACCGGACCGAGCACAGCGCTGGACGGCACCCGACAGGCGTCGAGGCGTACCTCGCCCATCAGCCCGCCCCGGGTGCCGAGTACGCCGTCGATGGGTACGACCCGCAGGCCCGGGGTGTCCCGCGGCACCAGGAAGGCCGTGATGCCGCCCGGGGCGCGGGCGAACACCAGCAGCACGTCCGCGGCCAGCGCCATGCTGATCCACCGTTTGACGCCGGTCAGCAGGTATCCGTCCGACACCGGCTCGGCCGAGGTCACCAGCTTGCTCGGGTCGCTGCCGGCGGATTCCTCGCTGAGCGCGAACGCGCCGAGCAGCTCTCCCCTGGCCAGCCGGGGCAGCAGGTCGGCCCGCTGGGCGGCGCTGCCCCAGCGTTCGACCGCCCCGGCGACCATCCCGTGCACGGTCAGCAGGGTGCGTACCGACGAGCAGGCCCGGCCGACCTCCTCGTGCAGCACGCCGAGCGGTACGGCGCCGAGGCCGGCGCCGCCGTGCGCCACGGCCACCCCGGCGCCGAGGTGACCCTCGGCGGCCAGGGCCTGTACGACGTCGGCGGGCACCGCCCCGGTCCGGTCGATCTCGGCCGCTCGCGGCGCCACGACCCGGTCGGCGAACTCGCGGAACCGGGCGGTGTCCGGGTACCGGGGCGCGACGGGGGCCAGGGTTTCAGTCGGCATGGCGCTCGACCAGCTCGGCGATCGCGTTGACGGTGCGGAAGTTGTCGCGTTCCAGGTCCCCGTTGTCGAGCTCGATCGCGAACTCCTGCTCGACGAAGAGCACCAACTGCATGGCGAACAGCGAGTTCACCAGGCCGGTCTCGAAGATGTCGTCGTCGTCGCGCAGGTCGCCGGGCCAGCGGGTACCGAGGAAGGTCCGGATGCGGGTCTTGGTGTCCGGGCGGGTCTTGGTGTCCAACTCAGGCTCCTTGGGTCGCGGGCCGCCGGTCGCCGGTGATCCCGTAGTGGTGGAAGCCCTCCCCGCTCTTCCGGCCGAGCAGGCCGGCGGCGACCATGGTCCGCAGCAGTGGGCAGGGCCGGTACTTCGAGTCGCCGAAGCGTTCGTGGAGCACCTCCAGGCTGTGCAGGATGGTGTCCACGCCGATGAGGTCCGCCGTCTCCAGCGGGCCCATCTCGTGGCCGAAGCAGCTCTTGAACAGCTCGTCGATCGCCTCGGCCGAGGCGATTCCCTCCGCCCGGCAGAACGCGGCCTCGTTGACGGTCAGCATCAGCACCCGGTTGGACACGAAGCCCGGCGAGTCGTTCACCATGATGGAGGTCTTGCCCATCGACGCGAGCAGGGTCTGCGCCGCCTCGACCGTGGCCGGGGTGGTGTGCCAGCCGGGAATGAGCTCCACCACCGGCTTCAACGGCACCGGGTTCATGAAGTGCAGGCCGATCACCTGCCCGGGCCGCGACGTGAGGGCGGCGACGTCGGTGATCGGGAAGCAGGAGGTGTTGACCACGAAGACGCAGCCGGGCTCGCAGATCCGGTCCAGCGCCCGGTACACCGGCTCCTTCGCCGACCACTTCTCGGAGACGTTCTCGATCACCACGCTCGCCGGGCCGAGTTCGTCGAGATCCTGGGTGAAGGTGATCCGGTCCAGCACCTCGTCCGGCGCGTACGTGCGCAGCTTCGGCGCGACGAGCCGCTGGAGCCGGACCGCGCGGCGGATCTCCACCCGCGCCCGGTCCAGCGCGTCGGCCGACGTGTCGACCAGGACAACCTTGTGCTCGGCCTGGGCCAGGCTCTGTGCCACGCCCGTCCCGATGGTGCCGGCACCGACCACGCCGATCATGAGTTGCTCCTCCTTGGGGTGTCGTTGGTGAAGCGCGCCCAGTCGATCTCCAGGCCGGCCGTCCACAGCCGACCGAGCGCGGTCAGCAGCCCGGCCGTCTCCGAGCGGCCGGCGAACGCGGCGGTCAGGCCCGGCTGGACCCGGGCGAGCCGGGTCCGGTCGCAGGCCGGGTGGTGGCGGGCGGAGGAGGACAAGCCCTCGCCGGGGCCGAGTTCGATCGCCACCGGGTCCACGTCCCGCCACAGGGTGCCGAGACCCGACATCAGCTCGACCGGGCGGGTCAGGTGCTGGGCCCAGTACGCCGGGTCGACCGCCTGGGCGTTGCTGAGCCAGGTGCCGGTGACGTTGGAGACGTACGGGATGCGGGGCTCGGCGAGCCGGACGTTGGCGCGTACCCAGGCGGTGAGCTCCGCGCCGAGCGGTTCCATGGTGCGGGTGTGGAAGCCGTGGTGGGCGCCCACCCGCTGGTAGGCGACGCCGGCGTCGGTCAGCCGGCCTTCGAGGTCGGTCATCGCGGCCCGGGGGCCGCCGACCACGGTCTGGAAGGGGCTGGTCACGGCGGCCACGTCCAGGTCGGTGCCGAGCCACGGGCCGATCTCGTCGCGGGTCAGCGCCACGGCCAGCATGCCGCCGGGCGCCAGCTCCTCGATGCGCTCGGCCCGCCACCGGACCAGGCGCAGCGCGTCCGGCAGGGACATCACCCCGGCCAGGCAGGCCGCGACGTACTCGCCGAGGCTGTAGCCGATCATCGCCGCGGGTTCGACGCCCCAGCTGCGGACCAGTTGGGCGAGCGCGTACTCGATCACGAAGACGCCCGGCTGGCCGTACCGTGTGGTGGCCAGCGGCCCCTGCGGCACCTGGCGGGGCCGCAGCATCGTGCGCAGGTCGCCCGGCAGCCGTGGGGGTTCCACCGGCCGGACCAGCAGGTCGAGCAGGTCGCAGCCGTCGGATCCGAGCACGGCGCAGCAGCGGTCGACGGCGGCCCGGAACACCGGTTCGGACCGGTACAGCTCGGCGCCCATCCCCGGGTACTGGTCGCCGACTCCGCTGAACAGGAACGCCACCGGCCGCCGGAGCGCGGGCTGGCCGCCGTCCAGACCCCGACCCCGGCGCAGCGCGGCGGCGACGGATGCGGCGTCGGTGCCGACGACCGCTCCCCGGTACGCGCCGTGCGCGCGGTGCCGCAGCTCGCCGGCCAGCTCCGGCAGCGAGTCCGGCGCTGCCTCCAACCGGCCGAGTACGGCCTGCCGGGCCGGGGGCAGCGCCTCGGCGGTGCCGGCCGACCAGACCAGCAGTTCCGCCGGGCGAGTGGCCACCGTGGTCAACAACGACTCAGTCATGACGAGTCCCTTCCATCGCGGCGACGAGTCCGAGGTGCTCCCGGACGAGCCGGAGCACCGCGGCCCGGTCAGAGACGAGATTGAAGTGGCCGTGGCCGATCACGTCGGCGGTGCACCGGCCGGTGGTCAGCTCGCCCCAGTCGGCCAGGCTGTGTTCCGGCACGTAGTGGTCCCCCGCGCCGCTGCACGCGTGGATGTCGCAGCGCAGCGGCGGGCGCGCCGACCATCGGTACCCCTCGCACGCGGCGAAATCGGCCCGCAGGACCGGCAGCAGCAGCCGCAGCAGATCCGGGTCGGCCCAGAGCGAGTCGGGAATGCCGCCGTAGCCGTGGCGTACCTCGGCCAGGAAGTCGGCGTCCGGCAGGTGGGCGATGGGCGGCTCGTCGGTGGGCCGGTGCGGGGCCGGCGCGCCGGAGACGAACAGCCGTTCCGGTTCCCGCGGCAACCGGTGGGCGACCTCGTACGCGATCGTCGCGCCCATGCTGTGCCCGAACAGCGCGTACGGACGGTCCAGCAGCGGCTGCGCCGCCTCGGCCACCCGCGTGGCGATCAGGTCGAGGTCGTCGACCGGCCGCTCGCCGAAGCGCGACTCGCGGCCGGGCAGGTGCACCAGGCACACCTCGACCGCCGGAGCCAGCTCGGTCAGCCAGCGGGCGTAGAACGACGGCCCCGCCCCGGCGTGCGGTACGCAGAAGAGTCTGATCCGTGCCTCGGGCACCACCCGGGGCCGCCTGATCCACGACGATCCCGTCACGATGCCACCTGCACGGCCTGGCCGACGGTCAGCGACTCGAGCACCGTGCAGAGCCGGGCCAGTTCCTCGGCCGAGTTGTAATAGTGCACGGACACCCGCAGCAGGCTGCTGATGCCACGGCGTCGCATGTCCACGCACGCGGCGTTCGACAGACACACCCAGGTGTTGATGCCGGCCCGCTGCAACTCCGCACGGACCAGCTCGGCGGCCTGGCCGTGCACGGTCAGCGCGATGGTGCCGCAGCGTTCCCGACCGCGGTCCTCCACGGTGATCCCCGGAATGCTCGCGAGGTCGGCGCGCAGGCCGGCGGCGAGCCCCCGGATCCGGCGCCAGGTGTTCTCGATCCCCCAGGAGAGCGCGTAGTCGACGGCGACGCCCAGACCGATCCGGGTGGCGCAGCTGGTCTCCCAGGTGTCGAATCGGCGGGCGGCGGGCGCGAAGCGGTAGCCGACGCCGTCCCACTCGACGCCGTCGAGTCCGACCGTGCCGGGCGAGAGCTGTTCGGCGAACTCCCGTCGGGCGTACAGGAACCCCGTGCCCCGGGGGCCCCGCAGGAACTTCCGGCCGCAGCCGACCAGCATGTCGCAGCCGATCTGCCGTACGTCGACGGGCAGCTGCCCGATCGACTGGCTGGCGTCCACCAGGTAGGTAATCCCGAACTCGCGGGCCACCCGGCCGATCGCGGCCACCGGATAGATCAGGCCGTCGTGCATCGGCACGTGGGTCATGGCGATCAGCTTCACCCGCTCGTCGATGCGGCCCCGCAGGTCCGCGGCGTCCACCAGGCCGTCGGCGTCCACCGGCAGGACCTCCAGCTGGACGCCGGTGCGCCGGGCGAGGTGCAGGAAGGACAGGTAGCTGCTGCCGTACTCCATCGGCGAGATGAGGACCCGGTCTCCGGGCCCCAACGCGAGGCTGGACAGGGCCGCGCCCCAGGCCCGGGTGGCGCTCTCGAACATGGCGATCTCGTCGCTGTCACAGTTCAGCAGGTCGGCGAGGGCGCCGTGCCCGCGTTCCACGGCCACCCGGGCCCGCTCGGCGGCCTCGTAGGGGCCCAGCTCGGATTCCAGCCGCAGGTGCCCCATGACCGCGTCGATCACCGGCTGCGGCGGGAGGCTGGCGCCAGCGTTGTTGAGATGGGCGACGTACTTCACGCCGGGCGTGTCCGCCCGCGCCTGGACAAGGTTGATGTTCATCTCAGCTCATCTCGACGGATCGGTGCGGTTATCCGGCCAGGTGGCGCAGCGCCAGCCGACCGGCGTCCTGCGCGACGGCGTGTTCCTCGTTGACCACCTGCCAGGCGACCTCGGCCAGTTCGGCGAAGGTGCGGCAGCCCCACAGTCGCGTGATCGGCACCTTGACCCGGATGCGCTTCTCCCACCGCGCCCGCGCCTCCAGGAAGGTCAGCGAATCGCAGCCGACCGCCAGCAGTTCGTCGTCGTCGACCAGGTCGTCCACCCCGACCAGGTCGCCGACGATCTGTTTGAGGTGTTCGCACAGCTCGTCCTGCGTCGCCGCGATCGGCTCGGCGCCGTCCGGTTCGTCGGCCGGCCGCCGCAGCAGCCGACGCACCCGGTCGACGCGCTCGGCGAGCGGCACCGTCGACACCACGAGCCGGGCGTCCCCGGCGGCCACGATCGAGCCCAGCAGCCCGGTCGCCTGGTCCACGCCCATCGCCGTCGCCGTGGCGGCGGCGGTGCCCAGGCTTGCGGCGGCGTCGTCGAACCGCCACACGTCCCAGTCGACGCTCACCCAGGGGGCACCGTTCGCGCTGCGCCATTCGGCGTACGCGTCGAGGTAGCGGTTGGCTGCCGTGTAGACGCCGAAGGTGATGCCACCGAGGACCGCGCTCAGGCTCGAGCAGACCAGGAAGAAGTCCAACGGCTGGGCGCGGGTGACGCGGTCGAGGACGCCGATTCCGGTCGTCTTGGGCCGCAGCAGGTCCTGGGCGTGGTCGTCGGAGGTCTCGGCGACGAACGTGAAGCCGTCGCCCGCGCCCTCGATCCCGGCCGCGTGCACCACGCCGTTGACCGGGCCCCAGTGCCGGTTGACCTCCTCGACCACCTGGGTCATCCGCCGCTCGTCCGCGATGTCGGCGGGCAGGGTGAGCACTTCGGCGCCGAGTTCACGCAGTCGGCGGGCGGTGTCCGGGGCGGGCGGCCGGCCGTGGCGGGACACCAGCGCGATCCGGGTTCCGCCGGACGCGGCGAGGTGGGTGGCGATCGCCAGGCCCATCCGGCCGGAGCCGCCGGCGACCAGGTACACCCCGCCCGGCCGGACCGGCGTGGCCACCCCGCCCGCGGTGTCCAGCCGGTCGAAGGTCGGGACGTGCCGGTCGGCGCCGCGGTAGGCGACCTCCGGCGTCTCCGCCGGGCTCGCCAGTTCGGCCAGCAGTCGGGCCGCGACCTCGGTGGCGGGCGTGCCGGCCGCGAAGTCCAGCGCGTGGCAGCCCAGGTCGGGATGCTCCTGCGGGAGGACCTGGCAGAGCCCGAGCAGCGCCGCCGCCGCCGGGTCCACCGCCGTGGCGTCCCCGACGGGCTGGGCGTTCTGCGTCACGACCCACAGCTCGGGCGACTGCCCGGCCGCCACCAGGGCCCGGACCAGCGACAGTGTGCCGAGCACGCCGGTGGCGAGCGCCGCTTCGGCGGGGGCGCCGCCGGAGCGCAGCCGCACCACCCGGGTGATCGGGCCGGTCTCGGCGACCACGTGGTCGACCAGGCGGGCCAGGTCGCCGGGCTCCCCCGGTCGTACCCGCACCACGCCTTCGGTCGTCACGTCGAACTCGGTGGCCGGCTCCACGGGCACCACCGTCAGTCCGGCGGCGGCGAGCTCGGCCCGTACCGTCGCGGCCGGTTCGGCGTGGTCGCCGAGGACGAGGCAGGCGCCGTCGGTCCGGGTCAGGTCGCCCCGGTGGTGCGGGCGGGGCAACCCGGTCCGGGTCCACACCTGCCGGTACAGCCACCGGTCGACCGGTTCCTGCTCCTGCGGCGTACGCCCGGCGGCGTCGCCGCCCGGGGTGACCCGCTGGTCGGCGACCGGCACCCACAGCTCCTCGCCCTGCCAGGGGTAGGTGGGCAGGGACAGCCGGTGGCACCGCCGGCCCGCGTACCGGGCCGCCCAGTCGACCTCCGCGCCGCCGGCCCACTCCCGGGCCAGGTCGGCCAGTTCCCCGGCACCGGGCCCGGCCGGGTGCTCGCCGGCCAGCACCCGGGCCAGCTCCGCAGTCGACGAGACGACGGCGGCCCAGCGGCGCGGCTGCGGCCGGCGGCCGACCGCCAGCGTGAACGCGAGGTCGGCCAGCGCCACGTCCGGCTGGCGGGTCAGCCAGGCCGACAGCCGCTCCCGCAGGGCGTGCAGCGCTTCCTCGCTGCGGGCCGAGAGCAGCACCGCGTGCTCGGCCGACGGATGAGGTTCGGCCGGCGCCGGCTGGGGCGGCTGCTCCACGACGAGGTGGACGTTGGTGCCGCCCATGCCGAAGGAGCTGACGCCGGCCCGGCGCGGGCCATCCGGCCACGGCTGCAGCGTGCGGTTGACGTAGAACGGGGAGTCCGCGAAGTCGATGCCCGGGTTGGGCTGGTCGAAGTCCGGCGCGGGCGGGATCTCGCCGTGCTTGACCGACAGGATCGCCTTGATCAGCCCCGCCATGCCCGCCGCGTAGCCGAGGTGCCCGACGTTCGCCTTCACCGAGTTGAGCGCGCAGAACCCGCTCTCCTCGGTGTGCTGCCGGTAGGCGCGGGTGAGCGCCCGTACCTCGATGGGGTCGCCGACGGCGGTACCGGTGCCGTGCCCCTCCACCAGGTGGATCGACTCGACCGGCACGCCCGCCGCGGCGAGCGCCGCGCTGATCGCCGCCGACTGCCCCTCGACCCCGGGCGCGGAGAAGCCCGCCTTGGCCTTGCCGTCGTTGTTGATCCCGCCGCCGAGGATCACGGCGTGGATGTGGTCGCCGCTGGCGATGGCGTCGGAGAGCCGGCGCAGTAGGACGACCCCGACGCCGTCGCCCTCCACGTAGCCGGTGCCGCGCTTCTCGTAGGCGCGGGTGTGGCCGTCGCCGGAGAGGATGAAGCCGTCCTGCTGTTCGTAGGCGAGACTGTCGTGGCAGCGGATGTTGACCGCACCGGCCAGCGCGAGATCGGCCCGGCCGGCGCGTACCGCCTCGGCGGCCAGGTGGACCGCGACCAGCGACGAGGAGCAGGCGGTACGCACGCTGAGGCTCTCGCCGGTGAGGCCGAGCTTGTAGGAGATGCGGGTGGAGAGGGTGTCCGGTGCGTTGGACAGGTCGACGAGCAGTCGTTCGGCGGCCGAGTGCGCGCCGAACTCCCGCCCCTCGCGGTAGGTGTTCGGCCCGGCCGTGGTGTAGACCGCGACCCGCTCGGTGAGCCGGTGCACGTCGTAGCCGGCCTCCTCCATCGCGGCCCACGCGTGTTCCAGCAGGAGGCGGTGCTGCGGGTCGAGGACCTCGGCCTCCCGCCGGGGGATGCCGAAGAACTCGTAGTCGAAGCGCCGGATCTCGTCGAGCACACCGCGGGCGTGGACCCACCGCCGGCCGGTCTGGTCGTCGTCGACGGTCAGCGGCGTGCCGAAGGTGATCGACTCCCGTCCGGCCCGCAGGTTGGCCCAGAACTCGTCGAGGTCGGACGCCCCGGGCATGGTGGCCGCCATGCCGATGACGGCGATCGGTTCCTGGCTCATCAGCCCCGCACCCCCACGCCCGCGATCGATTCGGCCAGGCTCCGGACGGTCGGGTACTCGTAGAGCGCCGTGACCGGCAGCTGCGCGCCCAGCTCCTGTTGGATCCGCCGGTTCAGCACCGGCACCGACGCCGACGTGCCGCCGAGGTCGAAGTAGTTGTCGTCGACGCCCACCGTGGGCACCTCGAGCAGTTCCGCCCAGACCGCGGCGATCACGGTCTCCACCTCGGAGGCCGCGGCCGCATACCGGCTGCCCAGTTCGAGCCGGGGGGCGTCGGTGTCGGCGCGCAGCGCGGCCCGGTCGAGCTTGCCGTGCTGGCTGAGCGGCAGCGCCTCGACCCGGTGGTATTCGGACGGGATCATGTAGTCGGGCAGCCGCGCGGCGAGCCGGCGGCGCAGCTCGGCGACGGTCGGCGCGACGGTGGCCGGTACGACGTACGCGGCGAGGATCCGGTCGGCGCCCTGCGTCCGGTCGACCACGGCGGCCTGCCGGATCTCCGGGAGCTCCGCCAGCGCCGACTCGACCTCGCCGAGTTCGACCCGGTTGCCGCGGATCTTCACCTGGTCGTCGGTCCGGCCCAACACCTGCACCAGCCCGCCGGGCAGCATCCGGGCGAGGTCGCCGGAGCGGTACAGCCGGGCGCCGGGCCGGGCGCCGATCGGGTCGGGCACGAACGCCGCGGCGGTGAGGTCCGGCCGGTTGTGGTAGCCGCGGGCCAGCGCGTCGCCGCCGATGTAGAGCTCACCCGGTTCGCCATCGGGAACCGGGCGCAGCCGCTCGTCCAGGATGTGCACCTCGGTGCCGGGCAGCGGCCGGCCGACCGGTGGCGGGGACTGCGCCAGGTCGGCCGCCGTGAACTGGTGGCAGCAGGCGAAGACCCCGGCCTCGGTCGGGCCGTACCCGTTGGCGATCCGGGTGCCGAGCGACCGCAGCGCGTGCGCGACATGGGCGCTCGACAGGACCTCGCCGCCGACCACGACCTGGTGCAGGCCCGTCCCGTCGAGCAACGCGTCGTCGACGATGCGGTTGAACAGGGTGGGGGTGAGCCAGAGCGTGGTGACCCCGGCACGGCGGACCGTCTGCGCGATCAGCTCCGCGGAGACCCGCTGGTCGGGCAGGATCGCCAGCCGCCCCCCGTTGGCCAGGCAGCCGAAGATCTCGAAGACCGACGCGTCGAACGACAGCGGGCAGGACTGCAGGAACGTCTGGCCCGGGTCGAACGTGCCGTATATCCCGGACCGGACGATGCGGGCGGCGGCGCGGTGTGGCACGGCGACGCCCTTCGGGGTGCCGGTCGTGCCGGAGGTGTAGATGACATAGGCGAGGTGGTCCGGGGTGGCGCGCGGTCCGGCCTCGGCCGGCACGGCGCCGAGCCGGGCGTCGACCGGGACCCGGATCCCGTCGAACTCCGGCAGGCCGCACCGGGTCGCGTCGGACTCGACGAGGACCCGCGCTCCGGAGTGCGCAAGCATGAACCGGAGCCGGTCGGCCGGGTGACCGACCCACAGCGGCAGGTACGCCGCCCCGGCCTCGAGGATGCCCAGGATCCCGACGAGCATGTCGATGGAGCGCGGCACGTGCAGGCCGACCACGGCGTCGGGCCCGACGTGCTGTGCCCGCAGAACCGCGGCCAGTTGTCGGGAACGCTCGCGCAACTGTCCGTAGGTGATCGACTCATCGCCCGCAACGACGGCGATCGCGTCCGGGGCGGCGTCCGCATGCCGCGCGAACATGTCGTGCAGGCACTGGGTCGAGTCGTCGTTCATCGGGGGCCACTTCCGCCCAAATGTTTGTCCACTTCGGTCTCCCACCACTCGGCGTGTCCCGTCGCGGCTGTGCCGGCGATCGACTTCAGCCTGCTCGCCCGGCTGTTCCGGCGGCAGAGAAGCAGCGACAGGCCGGTTTGCCGGCGCCGCTGCGCGTTCGTTTTTGTCCGCGGCCGAGTGCGTGCTGTCGCCGGCGGCACGCGCCGAACGTGTGCCGTCGGCCGGCGGACATGACGATGCGTCCGGTCCCGCGATCGGGACCGGACGCACCGTCGAGCAGATCAGCGGCGGTCGCCCAGCCGGTCCATGATGGTCCGGGCGAGCTGCGGGACGTGCTCCCGCATCACCGAGAAGTGGTCACCGGCCATCCGGTGGACCTCCACGTCGGCCGTCAACTCCCGCCAGCGCGCCAGGTACTCGGTGAAGCTCTGCCCGGCGTCGACGACCTCGTGCTCGCCCTGCGCGAGCTCGTCACTCACGATCAGGTGCAGCCGTCCGGCATGGTGGCGATGCTGGTACGTCATCATCATCTCCATCACCTCCGCCCACATCCGCGCCGCAGGGAGCCACATGTCTCCCGCGCCACGCTCGGGCAGGGTGATGCCGTCGTCCCCGACGAAGTCGTCGACCAGGTGCTCCAGCAGCCCGATGGTCTCCAGGCGCAGCCGCGAGGTGTCCTCGTCCGGCGCCGCGCCGGCGAGCTTCTCCAGGTTGGCGACGCACTTCTTGATCAGCCCGAACTCGTCCCAGAGGTGCTGCTTCTCGCTACAGTCCAGCGCCGGGTCCAGCAGGATGAAGGTGACGTCCTCGCCGTCGGCGGTCAGCCGGTGCACGACCTCGCTGGCCACCCCGCTTCCGCCGCACCAGCTGAAGATCCGGTACGGGCCCTGTGGCACGGCCTCGCGCAGCTCGGCGACGTACCGGGCCGCCATGTCGGCCGTGGCCGGCACCTTCCCCGAGTCGCCCTGCAGTCCGGGCCATTCGAAGGCGACCACCGGGAGGTCCGGGTCGAGATGCACGACCAGACGCTGGTACCAGTGCGCGCTGCCGCCACCGGGGTGGATGCAGACCAGTGGCGCCCGGTCGCCGGCACGATTGAGCCAGAGCAGGGCCTGGGTCGGCAGCTCCCCGCTGTCGATCGACTCGGCGAGCGCCTCGACGGTGCGGTGGGTCAGGAAGGACCGGACGGGCACCTCGATGCCGTGCCGCTGCCGCAGCATCGCGATCATCCGCAGGATCAGCAGCGAGTGCCCGCCGAGGTCGAAGAAGTCGTCGTGCCGGCCCACCCTCGGCAGCCCGAACACTTCCGCCCAGAGGTCCGCCACCACCCGCTCGGCCGGGGTGCGGGGCGCACTGAACTCCCGGGTCCGGCTGGCCGCCACCGGCAACGGCAGCGCCACCCGGTCGACCTTGCCGCTCGCGTTCAGGGGGAGCTGATCCAGCCGTACCCACGCGGTCGGCACCAGGAAGTCGGGGACCCGCCGACGCATCAGGTCGCCGAGCCGGGCCGGGTCGTCAGGTCCGTCGGCGTCCAGGACCACGTACCCGACAAGCTGTTTGACCCCGTCGGAGCCCTGGTGCGCTGCGGCCGCCGCGGTCCGGACCGACGGCAGCTCGGCGAGCGCCGCCTCCACCTCGCCCAGTTCCACCCGGTGCCCGCGGATCTTCACCTGGTGGTCCTGCCGACCGATGTAGTGGAGGGTGCCGTCGGGGTTCTGCCGGACGATGTCCCCCGTGCGGTACAGCCGCGCCCCCGGTTCGGTGGCGGACGGGTCCGGTACGAAGCGTTCCGCGGTCAGGTCAGGGCGGCCCTGGTAGCCGCGGACCACGCCGGGGCCGCCGAGCAGCAGTTCCCCCGGCACACCGAACGGGACCGGGTTGAGATCGTGGTCCACGACCTGGACCCGGGTGTGTGAGACCGGGACGCCGATCGGAATGGAGTGCTCGGTTTCCAGCAGGGAGACCCGGGGGTGCACGGTGGCGAATGTGGTGCCCTCGGTCGGGCCGTACCCGTTGCCGACCGGTACGCCGAGTTCGAGCGCCTTGCGTACGTGCGGCGGGGAGAGCGCCTCGCCGCCGACCAGCAGGTGCCGGACCGCCGTCAGCGCCTCGGGCCGGACGTCCACGATGGTGTTGAACAGGCCGGAGGTCAGCCACAGCACGGTGACCCCGTGCCGGCGCAGCAGTTCCTCGAGCTCGGCCGCGGTGGGGGCGCCCGGTGGGCAGACGGCCAGCCGGGCGCCGGTGCAGAGCGCGCCCCAGATCTCGAACGTGGAGACGTCGAAGGCGAGCGCGCTGAGCAGCAGCAGCGTCTGCTCCTCGTCGAGGGTCGTGTAGTTCGGGTCCTGCAGCAGCCGGACCACTCCGCGGTGCGGCACCAGCACACCCTTGGGCCGGCCGGTCGAGCCCGAGGTGTAGGTGACGTAGGCCAGGTTGTCCGGCGACAGCCGCACGTCGGGGGTGTCGGTCCGCCGGTCGGCCAGCGACCGCCAGGCCGGGTCCAGCACGATGGTGGTGAGTTCGGCGTCCGCCGCGAAGCGGTGCGCCTGGTCCGGTTGGGTGAGCAGCACCCGGGCCCCGGCATCGTCCAGGATGTACCCGACCCGGGAGTCCGGGTACTTCGGGTCCAGCGGCAGATAGCAGCCGCCGGCCTTCAGGACGCCGAGCAGGGCGGGGACCACGTCGAGGCCACGGTCCAGGCACACCCCGACCGGCGTGTCGGGGCCCACCCCGTGCTCGCGCAGTGCCCAGGCCAGCTGGTTGGCCCGGGCGTCCAGCTCGCGGTAGGTCAGGCGCTGCTCGCCGAACTCGACCGCCACCGCGTCCGGCCGGGCCGCGACCTGGGCGGCGAACAGGTCGGTGACGCAGACCTCGGGCGGCGTACGCCAGGTCGGCGCCGGTACGCTGAGCCGCTCCGCCGAGGTGGAGCCCAGCTCGACGGGGTTCGCGCCGCCGTCGGCGACCATCGCCTCCAGCAGTTCGAGGTAGGTCGCGCCAAGCGCGTCGAGGCGTTCCCGGGTGGCCCAGCCGGCCCGGCACTCCAGCCGCACCTCGCCGGGGAAGGTCAGCACGTTGAGGTTGAACTCGTTCGGGCTGTCGTCGACGATCGTGCCGAACGCCTCCTGCTGGTCGTCGAGGACGTGGAAGTCGAGGTAGGAGAAGATCACGTCGATCAGCGGCGTGCCGCCGCCCCACTCGCGTTGGATCGCGGGTAGCGGGTACCGCCGGTGCGGCCACAGCGCCAACTCCTCGTCGTACACGGCCCGCAGCAGCTCCCGCCAGGACGGCGCCCGCAGGTCCACCGCGAACGGCAGCGTGTTGAGGTGCATGCCGAGCACCTCGTCGCCGCGCAGCAGTTCGGGGCGGCCGTTGCAGACCAGTCCGCCGAAGAACCGGCGTTGCCCGGTGATGATCCCGAGCATCGCGAGGTGGGCGGTGTGCAGCACGGTCTTGAGCGACGTGCGGGTCCGCGCGACGAGGTCGCGCACGGCGGGCTCCAGGTGCCGCCAGGACACCCGCAGCTCCTCGACCTTGCCGTAGCCGGCCGGGGCGGTGTCCGACGGCAGCCGCAGCCGGTCGAAACCGCACACCCGGTCCCGCCAGAACTCCTGGTCCGCCGCGTCGGCGAGGGACCGGCGCTCCAGCGCGATGAAGTCGGCGTACCGGGCCTCGGGCGCGCCGCCGGGCCCGTCGGTCTCGCCGTCGCGGATCGCCCGGTACGTCGCGCGCAGCTGGCCGATCAGCGAATGGTGGCTCCAGCCGTCGAGGATGGCGTGGCATTCGGTGTGGGTCAGCACCCAGTCTCGTTCGCCGGTCCGGTGCACGTGCCAGCGCAGCTGTGGGGCGTGTGCCACGTCCACCGGGCTGGTCCGCATGGTGTCCCGGTACTCGGCGATCACCGCCTGTTGTTCGGCCTCGGGCAGTGCGCGCAGGTCGTCGTAGCCGATCTCGGCCCGGGCGGTCGCGTGCACGAGCTGCATCGGCTCCGAGTACCCGGACATGTCGAACGCGGTTCGTAGGATCTCGTGTCGGTCGACCAGCTGCTGCCCGGCCGCGCGGAGCGCGGTCAGCGAGAACGGGCCGTCGTCGGTGATCGGGAAGCTGGTGACGTTCTGGTACGCCGGGTGTTCGGTGTCGGCGAGCATCTCGTAGACCATGCCGGCCTGCACCTGACCCATCGGGTAGGCGTCGACCAATCCGTCCGGCAGCCGGTCCCGGTCGGCCGGGGTGAGCTGCGTGAACCGGCCGACGAGGGCTTCCTCTGCGGCGGCGTCCGCCCGGCCGGCCGCCGTCGCCAGCTCGGCCGGGGTCTGGTGGGTGAAGATGTCCTGGACCGACAGGTTCAGCCCGGCAGCGCGCAGCCGGCCGATCGCCCGGATCGCCCGGATCGAGTCGCCACCCAGATCGAAGAAGCGGTCATGCACGCCGATCCGGTCGATGCCCAGGGCTGCGGTGAGCGCGTCGGCCACGCTCCGCTCCAGCTCGGTGCGGGGGGCGACGTACGCGCCGGCCACGGCGGTCCGGCCCTTCTCGGGTGCCGGCAGCGCGGCGCGGTCGAGCTTGCCGCTGCTGGTGAGCGGCAGCGCGGCCAGTGGCACCCAGTGGCTCGGGACCATCGCCTCGGGCAGCCGGTCGCGCAGGAACGACACCACGGCGGTCACGTCGACCTCGGCGTCGGCCCCGGCGACGAGATACCCGACCAGCTGCCCGTCGTGCACGGCGACCGCGGCCGCGGCCAGGCCGGGCAGCTCCCCCAGCACCGCCTCGACCTCGCCGAGTTCGATCCGGTGGCCGCGGATCTTCACCTGGCGGTCGAGCCGGCCGAGGTACTCGATGCTGCCGTCCGGCCGGTACCGGGCGCGGTCGCCGGTGCGGTACAACCGCTCGCCGGCCCGCCGGTCGAACGGGTCGGGGACGAATCGGTCAGCGGTCAGCTCGGGCCGGTTGAGATAGCCCCGGGCCAGCTGCACCCCGCCGAGCAGCAGCTCACCGGGAACCCCGATCGGGACCGGCCGCAGGGCGTCGTCGACGATGTAGCTGCGGGTGTTGGCGATCGGTCGGCCGATCGTCACCGGCGTGCCCGGTACGCAGCGCGCTGCGGTGACGTCGACCGCCGCCTCGGTGGGGCCGTACAGGTTGTGCAGCTCGCACCCGATCCGCTCGTGCACGGCCTCGGCCAGGTCGGCGGGGAGCGCCTCGCCGCTGCAGATCATCCGGCGCAGCGACGACAGCGCGGGGTGCGGCTCGGCGAGGAACGCCCGCAGCATGGTGGGTACGAAGTGGACGGTGGTGATCCGCGCGCTGGTGATCAGGTCGGCCAGGTAGCTCGGGTCGCGGTGACCGCCGGGGCGGGCCAGCACCAGCGTGGCCCCGGTGATCAGGGGCCAGAAGAACTCCCACACCGAGACGTCGAAGCCGTACGGGGTCTTCTGCAGCACCCGGTCGGTCGGGTCCAGCCGGTACGCGTCCTGCATCCAGTGCAGTCGGTTGACGATCGCCCGGTGCGGGACCACAACCCCCTTGGGCCGACCGGTCGACCCCGATGTGTAGATCACGTATGCGGGATGGTCCGGGCCCGGCGCGGCGCCGGGATTGCCGGCCGACCCGCCGTCGGCGGGGAACCGGTCGGTCTCGTCGAGCACGATGGTGGCCCCGGCGTCCGCGCACATGTACGCCAGCCGGTCGGCCGGGTTGTCCGGATCGAGCGGCAGGTACGCGCCGCCCGCCTTGAGGATGGCCAGCAGCGCCACCACCAGCTCCGGGCTCCGCTCCCGGCGGACGCCGACGACCGACTCCGGCCCCACCCCGGCCTTGATCAGCTGGTGCGCGAGCCGGTTGGCCCGGATGTTCAGCTCGGCGTAGGTGACGGCCTCGGCACCGAACAGGACCGCGACCGCGTCCGGGGTCTCCGTCACCTGCCGCTCGAACAGCTCCGGCAGGGTGTCCGACGGATAGTCGACCGCCGTGTCGTTCCACTCCTCCAGCACCCGCCGGCGCTCGGCCGCGGGGAGCACGGACAATCGGCTGACCGGCGTCTCCGGTGCGTCCGCGAGGCCGCTGACCAGCTCGACGAACTGGGCGGCGAACCGCTCGGCGGTCTCCCGGTCGAACAGTGCGGTGGCGTAGTTCACCGCGCCGGCCAGTGACCCGTCCGGCCGGTCGGCCACGGCGACCGTCAGGTCGAACTTGGCATCGCTCTCCCCGACCGGCAGCGGCTCGGCGCGCAGCCCGCCGAAGCGCCGTTGCGGCGCGGCGCCAGCGCCGTCCCAGAGGAACATGGTGGAGAACAGCGGGGTCCGGGCCGGGTCGCGCTCCGGGGCCAGCTCCTCCACCAGCCGCTCGAACGGCAGCTCCTGATGGGCGTACGCGTCCAGCGCCGTCTCCTTGACCCGCCGCAGCACCTCCGCGAACGACGGGTCGCCGGAGAGGTCGGTACGCAGCACCAGGGTGTTGAGGAACAAGCCGATCAGGTCCTGCACCTCGGCCCGGTCCCGGCCGGCCACCGGGGTGCCGACCGTCACGTCGGTCTGTCCGGCGTGCCGGCCGAGCAGGATCGTGTACGCGGCGAGCAGCGCCATGAACGGCGTCGCGCCGGCCTGGCGGGCGAGTCGGGTCAGCCGGCCGGCGACGGGCGCGGGCACCACGAACGGGACCTTCCCGCCCGCGCTGTCCCGCACCGCCGGGCGCGGCCGGTCGGCCGGCAGCTCCAGCGGGCCCGCCCCGGCCAGTTTCCCGCGCCAGTAGGCGAGCTGCCGGTCCAGGGCGACGCCGGACATCGCCGTACGCTGCCACGCGGCGAAGTCCGCGTACTGGACCGGCAGCGGGTGCAGGGTGGCCGCCTCGCCGACCAGCGCGGCGGCGTACCGGCGCTCCAGCTCGCGCCAGAGCAGCTGCTCCGACCACTCGTCGAACGCGATGTGGTGCAGGGTCACCAGGAGCGCGTACTCCTCGTCCGCCAGCCGGGCCAGCGTGGCGGTGAGAACCGGACCGGCCGCCAGGTCGACCGGGTGGCGGTCGTGGCTGGTCCAGCCGACGAGCCGGACGTCCTGCGCCGCCCGGTCGAGGTCGCGCAGGTCCACCTCGGCCAACGCGACCGGGCCCGGATCGTCGACCACCTGGACCGGTTCGTCGTCGACCACGACGTACCGGGTGCGCAGCACCTCGTGCCGGGCCACCACCCCGTCCAGCGCGGTACGCAGCGCGCCGGTGTCGAGCGGGCCGGACAACCGCAGCCCGGTGGTCATCAGGTACTCGGTGCCGCCGCCGCGCAGCTGTTCGAGAATCCACAGCCGGCGCTGCGCGAACGACACCGCGAGCGGGCCGGGACGCGGTGCGCGTCGGATGCTGTTGTCGGGGGCGACCGTCACATCGCCGCGCAGCCGCCGTCGGAGCAGCTCCGCGCGAAGGTCGGTCCGGGCGAGGGCTTCAGTCATCACACACCTTCTCGTGAGAGCAGCTCGCGCAGCTGCGCGTCGGTCATCCCGTCGAGCTCCGCCGCGATGTGCTCGGTCGTCACCGCGGCCAGGTCGGCCACGGTCGTCGCCTCGAACAGGCAGCGCAGCGGAAGTTCGGTCACGAAGGCCTGGCGCAGCCGGGCCAGGACCCGGGTGGCCAGCAGCGAATGGCCGCCGAGTCCGAAGAAGTCGTCGTGCACCCCGACCCGGTCGACGCCGAGCACGTCGGCCCAGATCCTGGCGATGATCTCCTCGGTCGGGTCGCGGGGGGCGACGTACTCCCGGGCGCCGTCGAGCTGGGACGGGGTGAGGGCGGGTAGCGCGGCGCGGTCGACCTTCTTGTTCGAGTTCAACGGCAGGGCCGGCACCGTCGCCCAGACCGACGGGACCATGTAGTCGGGCAGCAGCTCCCGCAGGTGCGCGCGCAGCGCGGCGATGTCGGGCTGGGTGTCGGTCCCGCACTCCAGGTAGGCGACGAGCCGCTTGTCCCCCGGGGCCACCTCCCTGGCCACCACGGCCGCCGCGGCGACTGCGGGGTGTTTGGCCAGCGCGGCCTCGATCTCCGGCAACTCGATCCGGAAGCCACGGATCTTCACCTGGTGGTCGAGCCGGCCGAGGAACTCGACCGTGCCGTCCGGCCGGTACCGGACGAGGTCGCCGGTGCGGTAGAGCCGCGCGCCCGGCTCGGTCCCGAACGGGTCGGGGACGAACCGCTCGGCGGTCAGTTCGGGTCGCTCGTGGTAGCCGCGGGCCAGCCGTACGCCGCCGATGCACAGTTCGCCCGGCACCCCGACCGGGAGCGGGCGGAGCTGGGCGTCCAGCACGTGCACCCGGGTGCCGGCAACCGGTCGACCGATGTGCAGCGTCGCCGTGCCGCGTTCGCCGGCGAGGTCGCCCGCCACCGGGTTGAGCATGCAGGTGATGGTGGCCTCGGTCGGTCCGTAGTTGCACAGGAACCGGCCGGGCAGCCCGGTCGCCGCCCACCGCTGGGCGTCCGCGACGGTGACCACGTCGGCGCCGACGTTCATCAGCCTCATCCCGGCGAGCTTGTCCACGTCGGACTCGAGCATCTCCCGGTAGTAGGCAGGGGTGATCTCCATGATCGTGACGCCGTACCGGGACAGCTTGGCCGGCAGCTCGGCGGGCAGCCAGAAGACCGGGTCGCTGACCACGAGCGTGGCGCCGGCGACCAGGGTCACCGCGATCTGGTCCATCGCCAGGTCGAAGGTGAGCGCCGAGAGCAGCACCACCCGCTCACCCGGGCCGATGCCGTACGCGTCGGCGATCACCCGGCAGTGGTGGGCGTACGACCGATGCTGGATCATCACGCCCTTCGGCCGGCCGGTCGACCCGGAGGTGTAGATGATGTAGGCGAGGTTGTCCGGCCGCGCCACGGCGCCGAGGTTGGTCGACGGCATCCCGGCGACGGAGTCCTCGTCGTCGGCCAACAGCACCCGTCGGCCGGGCTGCCGTACCCGGTCGGCGAAGCTCCGGGTGGTCACCACCGTGTGCGCCCCGGCGTCGGCCAGCATGTAGTCGAGCCGTTCCGCCGGGTGCTCCGGGTCGAACGGCACGTACACACCGCCGGCCTTGAGCACGGCGAGCAGCACGACGACCGGTTCGACGCCCCGTTCCAGGCACGAGCCGACGACGGTTTCCGGCCCGACGCCGACCGCCCGGAGCCGGTGCGCCAGCCGGTTGGCCCGCGCGTTGAGTTCGGCGAAGCTGATCTCCTGGTCCTGGAAGACCACGGCGGTCGCCGCCGGGGTGCGGGCCACCGCCCGCTCGAACAGCTCCGGCACGCAGAGGTGCCGCTCGGCGGGTGGATCGAGCGCGTCCAGCCGGTCCGCCGCCGGGTTCGGCCAATCGCGCAGGATCGTGTGCCGCTCGGCGGCGGAGAGCAGGTCGAGCTCGTCCAGCCGGCGGTCCGGATCGGCCCCGACGCGCTCCAGCAACCGCAGGTAGTGGCCGGCGAGGCGCTCGATCGTCGACCGGTCGAACAGCGCGGTCGCGTACTCGAACCGGCAGCGCAGTCCGCCCTCGGCGGGCTTGCGGATCGAGAGCGTGAGGTCGAACCTCGCCACCTGGGGGCCGCTGTGGATCGGTACCGCGGCGCACCCGGCGATGGTCGGGGGCAGCAGCCCGGCGGTGTGCTGCACCTGGAACATGATCTGGAACAGCGGGTTGCGGGACATGTCGCGGCTGGGCTGCAGGGCGTCGACCAGGTGCTCGAACGGCACGTCCTGGTTGGCGAACGCCTCGACCGTGCCACGCCGTACCCGCTCGACCAGGCTGGTGAAGGTCGGGTTCCCGCCCAGGTCGGCGCGCATGACCAGGTTGTTGACGAAGAAGCCGACCAGATGCTCGGTCTCCGGCCGGCTCCGCCCGGCCACCGGGGTGCCGACCGCGACGTCGGTACGCCCGGTGTATCGGCCGAGCAGGACGTCGAACGCGGCCAGCAGCACCATGAACGGGGTCGCGCCGGTACGCGCGCCGAGCTTGTCCAACGCCGTGGCGACCGCCGCCGGCACCTCGACGACCACCGCGTCACCGTGCGGGTCGCGCTCGGCCGGGCGGGGCCGGTCGGCGGTCAGCTCGACCGGGGTGAGGCCGGCGAGTCGGCCGCGCCAGTATTCGAGCTGCTCGGCGAAGACGCCCTCGGACTCCCGGTCCCGTTGCCAGGCGGCGAAGTCAGCGTACTGGACCGGCAGCGGCCGCGCCGGTGGCGCGGCGGCCGACCGGCTCACGTCGTACGCCTCGTTCAGCTCACGCAGGAAGATCTCCATCGACCAGGCGTCGAAGGCGATGTGGTGCAGGGTGATCGTGACCAGGTGCTCCTCGGCGGCCGTACGCGCCACGGTCACCCGCAGCGGGTGCTCGCGGGCCAGGTCGAACGGGCGGGAGCTGGCCGCGTCGATGATCGCCACGGCCCGCGGCTCGGCATCCGGGGTGCCCGCCAGGTCCACCACGTCGAACGCGACGTCGCCGGGCGGGTCCACAATCTGCGACGGCGTGCCGCCCACACCGACGTAGCGGGTGCGCAGCACCTCGTGCCGGGCGACGACCTGGGTCACCGCGCGCCGCAGCGCCCCGGTGTCCAACGGGCCGCTGAACCGGAACGCCAGCGGGATCAGGTACTCGGAACTCCCGGGCTCAAGCTGGTCGAGGAACCACAGCCGCCGCTGGCCGAACGAGGTGGGCAGCGCACCGTCCCGGGCGACGGGGACGATCTCCGGCCCGTCGCTCGGCGCCGTGCTGGCGTCGATCAGGGCGGCGATCCTGGCCACCGTCCGTCCCTCGAAGAGCGCGCCGACGGTCAGCTCCATGCCGAAGCCGCGACGCAGCCGGTGGGCGAGCCTGATGGCGAGCAGCGAGTGTCCGCCGAGGGCGAAGAAGTCGTCCTCGGCGCCGACCCGCTCCACCCCGACCAGCTCGCCGATGATCGTGGCGACCGCCTGCTCCGTCGGGGTACGCGGCCGGACGTGGCCCGGGTCGTCGGCGCGTGCGCCGCCTTCCGGGGCCGGCAGCTTCGCCCGGTCGAGCTTGCCGTTCGGCAGCGTCGGGAAGGCGTCGAGCACGACCACGGTCGAGGGGATCATCGCGGCCGGCAGCCGAGCGTCGAGGTGGTCCCGCAGCGTCTCGCCGGACACCTCGGCTCCGTCGGCCGGCACCACGTAGGCCACCAGCTCCAGGTCGCCGACGGCGCCCCGGTGGGTGGTGACCACGGCGGCGGCGACCGACGGGTGGGCGGCCAGCACGGCCTCGACCTCGCCCGGCTCGACCCGGACGCCACGCACCTTGACCTGCGCATCGAGCCGGCCGACGAACTCCAACGTCCCGTCGGCGCGCCACCGGGCCAGGTCGCCGGTGCGGTACCAGCGCGCGCCCGGGGTGGCGGCGTACGGGTGCGGGGTGAACCGCTCGGCGGTGAGGTCGCCGCGGCCGAGGTAGCCCCGCGCGAGACCGGCACCGCCGACACACAGCTCACCCGGCACCCCGACCGGCACGAGCTGGTCGTCGGCGTCGACGACGAACACCTCGACGTTGGGCAGCGCGGCGCCGATCGGGACGACGCCCTCCGGCCCACCGCGCCGGTACCGCCACGCGGTCGAGTCGATCGAACACTCGGTCGGGCCGTACGTGTTGTAAAGCTCCACGTCGCGCACGTCGAGCAGGCGCTCGGCCAGGGCGGCCGGCAGCGGCTCCCCGGCCGAGCAGACCAGCCGCAGCGCGGTGCAGTCGGCCAGCTCCGGCTCGTTGACGACCAACTGGAGGACGGACGGTACGAGTTGGAGCACGGTGACCTCGTGCTCGGCGGCGGCCCGGACCAGCACGGCCGGGTCGCGGTGCGCGTCCCGGGGCGCCATGACCACGGCGCCGCCGGAGACCAGCGGCGCCAGGAACTCCCAGACCGAGGCGTCGAAGCCGGTGGTCGTCTTCTGCAACACCCGGTCCGCGCGGGTCAGCCCCTGCGCCTCGACCGCCCACCGCACCCGGTTGCGGATCCCACCGTGGGTCACCGCGACACCCTTCGGGCGGCCGGTGGAGCCGGAGGTGTACATGACGTACGCCGCCTGCGCGGCGTCGATCGCGATCGCTGCCGCCGGCGCGGACCGGACGATCTCGTCCCACCGCTCGTCGACCGCCACCGCGACGGGCCCATCCGCGGGCAGCCGGTCGCGCGACGCCGCCTCGGTGAGCACCAGCTCGACCCCGGAGTCGGCGAGCATGAACTCCAGCCGCTCGGCCGGCAGGTCAGGCGGCAGTGGGACGTAGACCCCGCCGGCGGCGAGCGTGCCGAGCAGGGCCACGACCAGGTCGGTGCCGCGGCCCATGGCCACCCCGACCGGTGTCTCGGCGGTGACGCCCCGGTCGCGCAGGAAGCCGGCCAGTCGGTCCACCCTCGACACCAGCTCGGCGTAGCTCAACCGGGCGGTGCCCGAGACGACGGCGACGGCGTCCGGGGTGGCCGTGGCCTGCGCCCGGAACAGGTCCGGGAGCGCGGCGTCCGGCACCTCGGTGGCCGGCGGGTTCCAGCCGAGCACTCGCTCCCGCTCCGCCTCGGTGACCGTCACCACCCGGCTCAGCGGGGCGTCCGGCTGGGCCGCCACGTTCGTCAGCAGCTCCAGGTAGTTCGCGACCATCCGCTCGATCCGCTCGCGGTCGAACAGCGCCGTCGGGTACAGCATCCGGGCGTTCCACCAGCCGCCCGCCTTCTCCGCCAGGTTCAGCGACAGGTCGAACGTGGCGTCCATCGAGTACAGCGGCAGCGGCTCGACGTCGAGGCCGGGCAGGTCGAGCGTCTCGCCCTGGGCGTTGTGCACCATGAACGCGGCCTGGAACAGCGGATTGCGGGACATGTCGCGGTCCGGCACCAGCTCGGCGACCAGCCGCTGGAGCGGGACGTCCTGACGGGCGAACGCCGCCAGCGTGGTGTCGCGGGTACGGGCCAGCAGCTCGGCGAAGGTGGGGTCGCCGGAGAGGTCGGTACGCAGCACCACCGTGTGGAACAGCGGCCCCACCACCTGCGCCAGTTCGGACCGGTGACGCCCGGTCATCGACGCTCCGACGTTGATGTCGTACCGGCCCGAGTAGCGGCTGAGCAGCAGGTTGAACGCGGCCAGGAACACCATGAACGGCGTCGCCCGGGACGCCCGCCCGACGGCGACGAGCCGGGCCGCCAGCTCGGCGGGAACGGCGATGTCCACGGTGTCGCCGGTCGGGTCCCAGCTGGCCGGACGCGGATGGTCCGCCGGCAGGTCCAGCGGCTCCAGCGCGGCGAGCCGGTCACGCCAGTAGTCGAGCTTGCGGGTCAACGCCGGATCGGGCGCGGCCCAGCGTTCCCGCTGCCGCTGGGCGTAGTCGGCGTACTGGCCGGGCAGCGGTTCCGGCAGTGCCGCCTCGCCCGCGACGTACGCGCCGTACAGCAGGCGCAGGTCCCGGGACACGATGCCGAGCGACGTGTTGTCGAAGGCGATGTGGTGGACGACGATCAGCAGGATCGCGTCGTCCGGGGCGAGCAGCACGAGCGAGAGCCGCCAGGGGGCCGTAGCGAGGTCCACGGGGCTGCTCACCTCGGTCACGCCGAAGTCGCGTACCCGGCGGTCCCGCTCGCCCGGCGGGCACCCGGTCAGGTCGACGACCCTGAGGTCAACCGGTGCCGGCTCACCGACGATCTGCACCGGCCGGCCGTCGACCGTCTCGTACCGGGTACGCAGCACCGAGTGCCGGGCGGTGACCTCGGTCAGCGCGGCCGTCAGCGCGGCCCGGTCCACCGGGCCGCGCAGCCGGAACGCCGCGTGCATGAGGTACTCCCGAGCCCCGGAGCGAAGCTGGTCGAGAAACCACAACTGTTCCTGTTCGAAGGAGAGCGGGTAGTGGCCGCTGACTTCCATCGATTGCCTCCCGAGGCATGACGGGGATCGGGGTCGAGGCGGCGCCGCCCGGTGGACGGCCACCGCGCCCGGAAATGTGCGGTCCGGCCTAGGCGAAGACCTGGGCGCCCGACGGCAGGAAGTCGTCCAGCCGGGTGCCCAGGCCACGAACCACCGCCTCGCGCCGGACCAGGTCGGCCACGGCCAGGTCCAGGCAGCCCAGGCCGAACGGGGAGAAGACGATCGGGCGCTGCTCGTCCGTCACGTACGGCACGTCGGAGACGAGGATCTCGCCCAGGGACGACGCGATGAAGTCCCGGCTGCCCGTCTCCTGCTCCGCCAGGTGCAGCGACGTCGCCGCCCGGCACACGTGGTCGGCGTCGTCCACGATGTTCACGCTGGACCGCACCGACGCCACGGTGAGGTCGCGCAGCGAGAGGTGCAGCAGCAGCGTCCCCGGACGGCAGTGCGCGGTGTCGAGGTGGGGGACGGTCGCCGTCGTGGCCAGCGAGACAAGTCGCTGTGCGGCCAGGGCGTCCGCCGGCTGCTCCACCACGTCGACCGCGAGCGTGGGCCACGCCGACCGCGCCTTCGTCGCGAAGGACTCCGACCGCCCCCGGTCCAGGTCGTACACCGTCGCCGTGTCGAGTGAAGGGAACACCGCCCGGAGATACCGCAGCACCTCGAAGTTGATCAGCCCGCAGCCGACCAGCGACACCCCGGTCGACGGGTTGACCGACAGCAGGGTCGACGCGGCCAGGGCCGCGCTCGCCGCCGTGCGTTTGGCGGAGATCGCCGACGCCTCAAGAAGCGCCTCGGGCACGCCGGTCCGCATCGAGTTCAGGATGATCGCCGCCGACGCGCGGTCCAGCCCCTGGGCCACGTTGTCGGGGAAGGACGACACCCACTTCACCCCGGCCACCGCGGTCCCGCTGCCCAGGTACGCCGGCAGCGCGATGATCCGGTTCCGGGTGTCGGCCGGGAAGCGCAGGAACACCGAGTGGGGCACCGATGTCCGGCCCAGCGCGTGCAGTTCGTAGGACTCACGGACCGCGGCCAGCACCCGCTGCTCCGCGCCGTCGAGGACGGAGCGGACGTCGCCGGCTCCCAGAATCAACATGATGCCGCCTCCAACTGGGGCTTGCTCCACAGGTGGGACACGTCGCCGAAGTGCCGCTCGACCCAGTCGTCGTCGTAGATCGTGTCCAGGTAGCGGTCGCCGCGGTCCGGGAAGACCAGGACGCAGGTCGAGCCCGGGGGAATGCGGTCGCGCATGCTCTGCATCGCCGACACCACGGCGCCGGACGAGCCGCCGGCGATGATCGCCTCGCGGACCGCGAGGCGCCGGCAACCCACCACCGCCTCGAGATCGTCGACGTGAACCACGACGTCGGCCAGGTCCTCGCCGTAGAGGGCCGGACGGATCGAGGCGCCGTGGCCGGGGATCAGCCGTCCGCCGATCGGTGGGCTGAAGATCGCGCTGCCCAGCGCGTCGACGGCGACGAGGGTCACCGGCAGCCGGTGCGTCCGGATGTACTCGGCGCAGCCCCGCAGCGTGCCGCAGGAACTCGTGGCGCAGAACAGGAAATCCGGTTCCGGCAACGCGGTGAGGATCTCCCGCATGGTGTTGCGATGCGCCCGCGGATTCAGCGGGTTCGCGTACTGGTTGGGGCAGTACGCATGGTCGAGCGCCGCGACGAGCTCGCGGACGCGGCGGATCCGCACCGGCAGGTACTCACCGGTGACCGGATCGGCGTCGGTGACCACTTCCACCTCGGCGCCCAGGGCGCGCATGATGGCGATGTTCTGTCGGTTGGTCCTCGGATCGACCACGCAGATGAAGCGGATCCCGTGGTAGCCGCACACCTGGGCGAGGCCGATGCCGAGGTTGCCCGAACTTGACTCGACGACCACGGAGCGGCCCGGCACGAGACGGCCGTCGCGAATCCGCTCGCGCAGCATCTCCAACGCGGCGCGGTCCTTGATGCTGCCGCCGGGGTTGTGCGACTCCAGCTTGGCGTAGGTCCGGAAGGTGTTGGTCGGGTCGAGTTTGGTCAGCTCGACGAGCGGTGTCGCCCCGATGGTCGCGAGCACGCCGGGAACAGGGAGTCCTGCAACGGCCATAGGGCTGCTCCTCGCATCGCGTCGGCTCGGGTACTCTGTGCTTCAGGAGCGTGCCGCTCAGTGGCGGCCGGCCGCAGAGGAGAACATGCAGAACCGTGCGCGCCCGCACGTCTACCGGATGTTCTCTCGCTGCCGGCCGGGTCCTCGGCCACTGTCGATGGATGAGCATTGTCACGTCCGTTCAGCCCACGGCACCGCTGCCGGACACCGAGCCGTCGCTCCCCTACGTCATCCCCGCGGCCACCCCGGGCATGTCGGCGACCACGTTCCTCGCCGGCGCCCGCGACATGGTCCGGCGGCGGCTGCACGAGCACGCCGCGGTCCTGCTCCGTGGCTTCCAGGTCGGCGGCGTCGACGGGTTCGACCGCGTCGTGCGCGCGGTCTCCGGCGAACCGTTGACCTACGCCGAGCGGTCATCGCCGCGCAGCACCATCAAGGGCCAGGTCTACACGTCCACCGACTACCCGCCGGCCGAGGAGATCTTCCTGCACAACGAGAACTCCTACCAGGCGACCTGGCCGCTGACGTTGTTCTTCTACTGCATCACCCCGCCCGAGACCCGGGGGGCCACGCCGCTCGCCGACACCCGACGGATCCTGAGCCTGATCGACCCGACGGTACGTGCGGAGTTCACCCGGCGCGGCTGGACTGTGGTCCGCAACTTCACGCCGGGCTTCGGCGTGCCGTGGCAGCAGGCGTTCAACACCGACGACCGGGCCGCGGTCGCGGCGTACTGCGCCCGCAACGGCATCGAGGTCGAGTGGGTGGGCCGCGACGGGCTGCGTACCACGGCCCGCCGGCGAGCGGTGCACGAGCACCCGGTGACCGGCGAGCCGGTGTGGTTCAACCACCTCGCCTTCTTCCACGTGACCACGCTGGCCGAGGAGGTCTGCGAGGGGCTGCGGGAGATGTACGACGAGGCGGACCTGCCGACCAACACGTACTACGGCGACGGCACCCCGGTGCCCGACGAGGTCATGGCGCATCTGCGGGACTGTTACCGCGCCGCCCAGCGCCGCTTCGATTGGCAGCGTGACGACGTCCTGATCGTCGACAACATGCTCGCCGCGCACGGCCGGGAGCCGTTCACCGGCCCCCGCAAGATCGCTGTGGCGATGGCCGAGCCCTCGTCTCCCGCGTGACGCCGGCCGCCTCCGCCGCCGGCGCCGTCCAACGTGGTGCCCGCCCCGCCGGGTGCCTGCCCGGCGGGGTCGCGCCGAAGCGGCCCGGCGTGCCAGGATAGGCGGCCGATCGCCGCTCGACGGGGGAATCTTTGCGCCAGTCAGTCACGACGCCGGGCGCCCTGCCGTTGCGGCCGATGACCGTCGGCGAACTGCTCGACGCCGCCACCACGCTGCTGCGTACCCGGGTCCGGTTGCTGCTCGGTGTGGGCTTCCTGGTCGCTCTGCTCGAGCAGGTCGTCCTGTTCCCGCTCCGCCAGGCCGCCGACGTGACCTACCTGGTCTTTCCGCACGAGGATCGGTGGGGCTGGTACGCGCTCCTGCTGCTGGTCGGATTCGGCACCGAGATGGCCGGAATCGCCGTACTGGGTGCGTTCACCTCCGGCGCCGGGCCGCGCGCGCTGCTCGGCGCCGCCGCCCCGGCACGGCCGGTGCCGGTGGGGCGGGCCGCGCTGCTCGCGCTGACCATCGGCCTGTTCGCCACGGTGGCCGGCGCCACGGTGGTCGCCGGACCGGTGGTCTTCCTGCTGCTCGGGCTGGTCATGCCGGCGCTGGTCATCGACCGGCTGGGGCCGGGTCGGGCGCTGCTGCGGTCGATGTCGCTGTCGGTTCGACGCGTACTGCGGGCCGGTTGGATCCGGCTGCTCGGCTACCTGTCCTGGCTGTTCATTCGGCTGGCCACCGGCATCGCCGGGTGGGCCGCCCTCGGCCTGTTCCTGGACACCGGCACCGCCGAGCGGGATCATCTCGCCACCGGGGCGGCGTGGCTGCTGGTCAACACCCTCGCGTACCCGACGCTGGCCTGCCTCGACACCGTGCTCCACCTGGACCTGCGGATGCGTACCGAAGGGCTGGATCTTGGCCTGCGGCGGGCGCTGAGCCGTCGGGTCTCCTGCGACGCCGCGCTGGCGGTGCCGCGGTGATCCGCTGGTGGAACGAGCTCGTCGCCCGCCTGGCCGACGTCGTGCCCGGCGGCGTACCGATGCTGGTGATCCTGTCGTTCCTGGCCACCCTGCTGGTCGCCGCGTTGTGGTACTGGTGGCCGGCCTGGCTGCCCACCCGCCGTTCCGGCCGACGCGGCCGCAGACGAGACCGGAAGCGGTCCGACCGGCGATCGGGGCGGCGCCGGTTCCGTTTGGGCCGGCTGCGGTTCCGGTTCCGGTGGCCGTGGCGCCGACGTCGGGCCGCGCCCGCCGAGGCGTCGAACCTGGCCGAGGACCAGCTGCCGGACGTGCCGGCGGCCGTGCTGGCGCTCAGCGCCGACCAGTTGGCCGCCGCGGGGCGCTTCAAGGAGGCGGTCCGTGAACGGCTGCGTGCCATGGTGCGGGACCTGGTCGAGCGTCAGGTGATCGCCGCTGTCCCCGGTTGGACGGTCACCGAGTTGGCGTGGGCGGCCGGCCAGGCCCGCCCACCGGTCGCCGCGCCGCTGCGCGCCGCGTCCGGCCTGTTCTCCGAGATCTGGTACGGCTTCCGCCCGGCCACCGTCGAGGACGACGGTGCGATGCGCGGCTGGGCGGAGCAGGTCCGCGCTCTCCTCGACGCCGAACCGGCCGCCCGGCAGCCCGGCGATCCCGCCGGCCGGCCGCCCGGCGATCCGGCCGGCTCGTCTCCCGCGGAGGTCAGCCGGTGACCACCCCCGCCCCGGCGGCTACCCCGCCCGCCGACCGGCCGGCCCGCCCGCGGCGGCCCCGCCGCTGGCACCGCCTGGCCATCCCGTTCGGCCTGCTGGTGCTGCTCTACCTGGTGACCGGCGTCGCCCACACAGTGGAGGAGCCCGACCTCGGCGATCCGGGCACCCTCTCCCCCACCGGCACCGGCCGGGACGGGTCCAGCCGGCTTGCCGCGCTGCTTGCGGAGCGTGGCGTCACAGTGCGCCGCGCGACCAGCTCGGCGCAGGCCCGGGAGCTGCTGGCCGGCGGCACACCGGCCACCGTGTTCGTGCCGACCCCGGATCTGGTCGACCCGCGGTTCCTGGTCGACCTGACCGAGGACCGGCACCGGGTGGTGCTGGTCCGGCCCGGGCTCCGGGCCGCGTTGTTCACCGGCTTCCTTCCCGGCTATCCACGTTGGGCGACCGATGTCGTCGAGCCGGACTGCTCCGCCCAGGTCGCCCGGGCGGCCGGCCCGGCCGCGGTGTTCCGGTCCTTCTACGAGGGGGCCGAGGGCGAGGCGTACAGCTGCTACGGGGGGAGTCTGGTCGCGACGCCCACCGGCGGCGGGGAACTGATCGCGGTCGGTTCGACGGACCCGTTCCGCAACGGCCGGATCGGTGAGGTGGGCAACGCCGCTCTCGCCACCGGCCTGCTGTCCGAGGCCGACCAGGTGGTCTGGGTGGACGTGCACGTCCGGGAACCGGTCCCGCTCAACCCGCCGCAGCTGCCCCGTTACCGGCAGCCGCACCGCTCCGGCGGCGAAGGCGACTCCCTGTTGTCGGCGTTCCCGCCGGCGCTGCCGGCCGGGCTGCTGCTGCTGTCCGCCCTCGGCCTGTTGATCGCGCTGGTCCGCGCTCGC
Organism: Micromonospora sp. NPDC048999; assembly: GCF_040649295.1. NCBI lineage: Bacteria > Bacillati > Actinomycetota > Actinomycetes > Micromonosporales > Micromonosporaceae > Micromonospora > Micromonospora sp. NPDC048999. The sequence goes on from NZ_JBEZFI010000029.1 coordinate 53,861, forward strand.
CGGCTTGGGCCGCCGGTCGCCGAGCCGTTGCCGGTGCTGGTGCCGGCCACCGAGATCGTCACCGGGCGAGGCCGGCTCTACCAGCGCGTCTCCGCCCGTGCCACCGCATTGGACGCGGTCCGGACGGCCGCGCTTCGTCGGCTCGCGCCGGTGGTCGGCCCGGTGCCGCCGGGCGCCGACGCCGCCGCGTTCGTCGGGCGCGACGTGGACAGCTTCATCGGCCGGTTGGCCGAACGGTCCGGCCTGCCGCCCGCCGAGGTGCACGCCATCCTCAACCCCGCCGCACCGGTCACGGACGACGAGCTCACCGTCGCGGTGGCCCGGTTGGACGCCCTGGTCGACACCGTCGCGCGGACCACCCCTCGGTCCGACCGTTTCCCGGAAGGAATGCCGTGACAGAAACCGCGATCCCCGGTGCCGCCGCCCCACCCGTCGGTGACGAGGCCGCCGCCCACCAGGCCCTCGGCCGGCTGCGCGCCGAGGTCGGCAAGGCGGTGGTGGGCCAGGACGGTACGGTCACCGGGCTGCTCATCGCCCTGCTCTGCCAGGGTCACGTGCTGCTGGAGGGCGTACCCGGGGTGGCCAAGACGCTACTGGTGCGGACCCTCGCGGCGGCGCTGTCGCTGGAGTCGAAGCGCCTCCAGTTCACCCCCGACCTGATGCCGGGAGACGTGACCGGGTCGCTGGTGTTCAACGCCCGGACCACCGGCTTCGAGTTCCGCGAGGGACCGATCTTCACCAACCTGCTGCTCGCCGACGAGATCAACCGCACGCCACCGAAGACGCAGGCAGCACTGCTGGAGGCGATGGAGGAGCGGCAGGTCTCCGTCGAGGGGACGCCCCGCCCGCTGCCCGATCCGTTCCTGGTGGCGGCCACCCAGAACCCGGTGGAGTACGAGGGGACCTATCCGCTGCCCGAGGCGCAGCTCGACCGGTTCCTGTTCAAACTCACCGTGCCGCTGCCGTCCCGGGACGAGGAGTACGGGATGCTGTGCGCACACCACAACGGCTTCGACCCACGCGACCTGGTCGCCGCCGGGGTACGACCGGTGGCCACCGCGGACGACCTCGCCGCCGCCCGGCGCGCGGTCCGGCGGGTGCAGGTGGCCGACGTGGTGCTCGCGTACATGGTGGACCTGTGCCGGGCCACCCGGTCCGCGCCCTCGCTGGAGTTGGGCGCCTCGCCACGGGGAGCGACCGCGCTGCTCAACGCGGCGAAGGCGGCCGCCTGGCTGGGCGGGCGGAGCTACGTCACCCCGGACGACGTCAAGGGGGTGGCCCGGCCGGCGCTGCGGCACCGGATCCGGGTACGCCACGACGCGCAGCTCGAGGGCACCACCGCCGACGTCGTCCTGGAAGGCCTGCTGTACACCGTTCCGGCACCGCGGTGACGGGTGACCCATGCTGACCTGGCGAGTACCGGCCCTGCTCGGGCTGCTCGGCGGGGCCGTGCTGGCGGCCGGCGCGATGCTGCTCGACGCGGCCGGGCTGTGGCTGGGGTTGGCCGGCGCGGCCGGGGTGGTGCTGCTGGCCACCGGGCTGGACTGGCTGATCGCGGCGCCGCCCGGCGACGTGCGGCTCACCCGCGCCGGCGACCGGCAGGTACGCCTCGGCGAGACGGCCGAGGTGACGCTGACGATCACCAACACGTCGCCGCGTACGCTGCGCGGCCTGGTGCGGGACGCCTGGGTGCCGTCGGCCGGCGCCGGTGAGCCGTACGCCCACGTCGTGGACCTGGATCCCGGCGAGTCCGCGGAGTTGACCACCCGGTTGACCCCGACCCGACGGGGCGACCGGCCGGCGGCTCGGGTGACCGTGCGCTCGTACGGGCCGTTCGGGCTGGCTTTCCGGCAGACCGCACAGCGGCGCGCGGCCCGGCTCACCCCACCATGGACGCTGACCGTGCTGCCACCGTTCAACGCGCGGAAGTTCCTGCCGGAGAAGCTGTCCCGACTGCGGGTCATCGACGGTCAGGTGGTGATCCGCGGACGCGGCCAGGGCACCGAGTTCGACTCGTTGCGCGAGTACGTGGTCGGCGACGACGTACGCTCCATCGACTGGCGCGGCACCGCGCGCACCGGACACGTCGTGGTGCGGACCTGGCGGCCGGAGCGGGACCGGCGGATTCTCTGCGTGGTCGACACCGGGCGCACCAGCGCGGGCCGGGTCGCCACCGCCCCGACCGAGGCGGTGCCGGAGCCGCCCGGCGAGCCGCGCCTGGACGCGGCGATCGACGCGGCGTTGCTGCTCGCCGTGCTCGCCTCGCACGCCGACGACCGGGTCGACCTGCTCGCCGTGGACAACCAGGTACGCGTCACGGTGGCGGGGACCCACAAGCGGACCGCCCTGGACCGGCTGACCCGGGCGATGGCGGCGCTGCAGCCGTCGCTGGTGGAAACCGACTTCAGCCGGGTCACCGCCGAGGTGTTGCGCACCGAACGCAAGCGGGCGCTGGTCGTCATCTTCACCGCGCTCGACCCCGGGGCGCTCGGCGAGGGCCTGCTGCCAGTGGTCGCGCAACTCGTCGCGAAGCACACCGTGCTGGTGGCGGCGGTCAGCGATCCCTCGGTGCCGGTTCTCGCCGCCGGCCGCGACGGGCTGACGCAGCTCTACACGGCCGCCGCCGCGGAGCGGACCCTGGACGAGGCCGACCGGGTCCGGCGGGCGCTGGCCCGGCAAGGCGTGCACGTGGTGGAGGCGCCGGTGGAGACGTTCGCCTCCGCCGTGGCCGACCGGTACCTCGACCTCAAGGCGGCGGGCCGCCTGTAGCGCATCCCGCCGCACCGCCCGCGTCCCTCACGCGGTGGGTGCGACGGCCTCCCGGTCGGCGGCATCGACGTCGGCGGTCTGGCCGGCCCGGTGCGCGATGCCGCCGCACACCACCACGTAGGCGAGGAACCCGAGCCAGGCCAGCGTGCCGACCACCAGCTTCACCACGGCTGGCAACGGCGCCGGGGTGACGAACGCCTCGATGACGCCGCTGACGAGCAGGACCGGGACCAGGCCCAGGGCGACTACCAGACCGGACCGGCCGGCAGCGGCGACCGCCTGCCCCCGGGTACGCAGCGGCCCCGGCGCCAGCCACGACCAGCCGATCCGCAGCCCCACCCCGGCCGCCACGAAGACGCAGGTCAGTTCAAGCAGCCCGTGCACCAGCAACAGGCTGAGGAACAGGTCGGTGCGGCCGTTGCCGACCATCACCCCGCCGACGAGCCCGAGGTTGAGCGCGTTCTGCCACAACACATACACGGCCGGCAGCACGATCACCCCCGAGGCGAGGCAGATCGCGGAGATCCAGGCGTTGTTGGTCCACACCGCGAAGCCGAAGTTCTGCGCGGCCGCACCGCTGTAGTACGCCTCGAAGTCGTGCTCCACCAGGGACGTGATCTCGTCCGGCGACATGACCCGCAGCGGAATCTCGGGATTGCCGGCCACGATGGCGATGAGCAGCACGCTGAGCGCCACGAACGCCCCTCCGGTGCCGGCACACCACCGCCCGGCGCGGTAGACCTCGAGCGGGAACGCGGTGGTGAAGAAGCGGCCTACGCCGGCCCAGCGGAATCCGGTGGACGGCGTCACCGCGGCCCGCGCGGCGAGCACCAAGCGGGTGAGCGCGGCGGTCAGCTCGGGATCGGGCGAACGACTCTGCACGATCGACAGATGGGTGGCGGCTCGGCGGTAGAGCACCACCAGCTCGTCCACCTCGGCCGGGGTCAACTTGCTCCGCCGCCGGCGCAGCAGCGTACGCAACCGCTGCCACTCCGCCCCGTGCGCGGCGGCGAACGCGTCCACGTCCACGACGACTCCCCGAGGTCGACGGCGCGTTCTGGCATGGATGCTGCGGCGCCGACCCCACCGCCGGCCTGGGGTGACCCCCACAGAGTCTACCGGCCGGTCAGACTGTGGCGGTGACCCTCAACGCCACGCCTGCCGTACCCACCGACGCCGCGCCGTCATCGCCCGCCGCGCCACCCCCACCGGGCGTCGCCGGATTGTCATCGCCCGCCGGCGCCGGAGCGTCGCCCGCGCCGGGAGCGGCGGGCGGCGGCACCGTCCGGTTCGTCACCGGGGACGCGGTCAGCCTGGACCTGCCGGTGGCGCAACTCGGCTCCCGGATGCTGGCCCGGCTGATCGACCTGGTCGTCCAGGTCGTGCTTCTCTTCCTGCTCGGGTCGACCGTGCCGCTCCTGCTGCTCCTGCTGGATGCCACGGGGGTGGTCGTGTTCGACGGCGCGCTCTACCAAGGGGTCCTGATCCTGATCGTGGCGCTGGTGGTTGTCGGCTATCCGGTGGCCATGGAGGCGCTGACCGGCGGCCGGACCCTCGGCAAGCTCGCGCTCGGATTGCGGGTCGTCCGCGACGACGGCGGGCCGGTCCGGTTCCGGCAGGCCGCCACCCGGGGTCTGGTCAGCGCGGCCGTGGAGTGGCCCGGCCTGGTCGCGCCGCCGCTCACCTGGCTGGCGAGCATCTGGACGATGGCGGTCAGCCCACAGGCCAAGCGGCTGGGCGACTACGCCGCCGGCACGCTGGTCATCCACGACCGCTCCGTCGCCCGCTGGGGGCGCTATCCGGTGCTGCCGCCCGCCCTGATGGGGTGGGCCGCGACGCTGGATCTGGCCGGCCTGGACGACGACCTGGCGCTGGTGGTGCGACACTTCCTGCACCGGTCGGCGGAGCTGCGCGAACCGGCCCGCAGCCGGTTGGCCGAACAGCTGATGGCCGAGGTGGCGGCCGTCATCCGGCCGGCGCCCCCGCTCGGTGTGCCGCCGACCCTGTACCTGGCGGCGGTGCACGCGGAGCGGCACCACCGGGCGGCGAGGCGGCTCAGGGCCATCAGCGGCCGCACGGCGGTGAGGTGGCCGGGCCTGGCCCACCCGCCCCGCCCGGCATGGCCCGTCGCGGCGCCAACGGCCACGCCGCCGGCTCCATGGTCGGCCGCACCGGCGCTGCGACCGCCGACGCCGCGAGTCCCCGCTGAGTCCGACGGGCCGGACAGCTCCGGCGGACCAGGCGGGCGATGATGGCAAAGTGGTGATCAGCAGGTGCTGAGCATCGTGTTGAGCGCCGACTTCTCAGCGCTGTCGACGGTGAGGTTGTAGTACCACTTCACCTGGATCCAGGCCCGTGCGTAGGTGCAGTGGAACTCGCTTCGCGGGGGCTTCCAGGCAGCCGGGTCCTTGTCACCCTTGGATCGGTTGACGCTGTTGGTGACCGCCCACAGCTCGGGGCCGCCGAGGTCGTTGGCGTAGGTTTGGCGCTGCGAGGTGCTCCAGGCCCAGGCCCCGGATCGCCAGGCTTCGGCGAGCGGGACCATGTGGTCGATGTCGATGTCGGCGGGGCTCGTGCGGGTCAGGCCGTCGTACGGGCTGTACCAGGACCCGGAGATCGGATAGCAGCTGGAGTCGACGACGACGTTGGCGCCGTCGCGCTTGAGGACCTCTTCCCGGGCATTGCACGTGCCGCTGATCGTGATCCAGTGCGGGAACAGATCGCGGTTGTAGCTGGACTGGTGGGACTCGGCCGCGACCGTGAGCGAGTTGAGCCGGCTCAGCGCGGTGCTGTATGAGGGAATGTTGGCAGGTGTGGCGTGGACGGGCGTCGGGGCCAGAACGATGGACAGGACGACGGCGGCCACCGTGGCGAGGGCGGCCCTGGGTACGCGAAGCACTCGGCGACTCCTGACTGTCGCATGTCACGGCGGGTGGGGCTTCCCGGCTGATGGCATGACAGGGACAGACAGATTGTTACAAGCATCACGGTCGATGCATCTGCTTCCGTGCGAAGGCACCGTGAACGCCGCGTTAAGGGCTGTCTGCCCACATCTAGGCGTCGACCTGCCGAGCCGCGCGCGCAGGTAGCGGGCCGGCAGGGATGGGGCCGCCGAGGCCGAGGACACGTCGATGTCCATTCGACCACGGCGGCCCATCCGACCCCAGCACAGTGGATCCAGGAATGGAACGCGGAGGCTGCTACCTGAGCGTCACCCTGACCAGGTGGTTGGTCCCGTCATCAAGACGGATGATGAGGTCGTACGACCCGGGCGTCATGCCCTTGGTGTCCAGGTTGAAGTGGTACTGGCCGCCGGAGCTGGCAAAGTGGTTACCCACCGCGCTCTTGCCGGGGGCCACCGCCGCCGTGGGTGGCTCCACGGCACCGACCCGAGCACACCACAGGGTCGCCTCGGCCGAGGCAACCGCACGGCCTGCGGCATCGGTGACCGCGAACTTGACCGGAATCGTGCTGCCCGCCTTGGCAACCGTGTCACCGGAGGCGTCAAGCGGCTTCTGGACACCACCGAATACGTAGGCGACGTTGAAAACGCACGAGCGGGTCGTGACGTTACCGGCCCGATCGGCGACCGAGACCTGGTGGACGTTCGCACCCGGCACCGACGTGTCGAGCCTGAACGTGCCGCTGGCATCCTCGACGAGACCGGACAGCGCGTCGCTGGCCTGCACGGTCGCCGTCGCCGAGGCGTTCAACGACACCGGACCGGTCGGGCAGCTCAACGACAGCTCCGGCGGAGTGCGGTCGATCTTCACCTGCCTGGTCCGGGACGCCTCGACGTTGCCGTTGACGTCGACCGACCGGGCCTCGACCTCGGTCGTCCCCTCCGCCTCGATGCGGATCGGCCCGGTGTAGCGAGCCCAGCCCGCGTCCTCCGCCCCGCTGAGCCGGTAGCGGACCTCCGAACCGCGTACCTCACTCGTCGGATCCGTCGCCGACAGGGACACCTCGACACTGTCGCGGTACCACTCGTCGATGCCGTCCGGCTCGCGGCTCGCGTTCACTGCCGTCGTGGGCGCGGTCAGGTCGGTGAAGTCGAAGCTGGCGGGCCAGAGATTGCGCGCCGCCTTGGCCTGGCCGGCAAAATTCGGGTGGAAGTAGTCCTGCGTGGTGATGTCGGAGGCGAGGAACCTCGTTTCGAACGCCGCGCCCCCGTCATAACGGCAGCGAAGATACTGCGCACACACCTGCTCGAGCTGGTTGTTGAAGTCGACGACCCGCTGCCGAACCCGGTCCCGCCGCTGCTGGTCGGCGGTGGCATTGGAGGTCGCATTGGCCAGCATCGACTGACAGATGCCGAGCGTGGCCCAGTACAGCCGAGCGGCAAGGTTGTTCCTCAGAACATCCCACAGCTGGTAGATGTCGGGGATGCTGGAGACGAAAATCCGGGAGTCCGGAAGGCCGGCGGACAGCGTCGCCAGCGCCGTGGCGAAGTCCCGGCGGAAGTCGGCGACCGAGGTCATGGCGCCCTCGCTCGAGGTGCAGGCGTCATTCGCTCCGATCATGATCGTGACGAACTCCGCGCCCGTCGCGACCGCACCATGCGCCTGGGCATCGAGCCCGGCGACCTTCGCACCGGTGACCGCCCGGTTGTAGTTGTTGCCGATGATCGCCGGGTTGAGTTCGAGTACGCGCTGGTAGAAGCTGTTCACCTGCGCGTCCGTACCGGTGCTCCACGAGGCGGCAGGGTTGTCAGCCAGCAGCGCGCCGGTGTTGAACCCACGGGTGATCGAGTCACCCAGGGACACCATCGAGCCAGGCGGGCCGACCCGCTCGGGCGTTTGGGCGGTGGCCGAGGTGACCGGCACCAGCACAGCGGCGGTGAGCACGGCCAGGCCCACGAACCCGGCCGGCGCTCGTCGCAACTTACGTGGGGGTATCTGATCTCGGGGCATACCTTTTCCTCCGAAGGGCGGAGCGGACTGGACCTTTTCCCGAGGCAGTCGGGTGCCAGCAAGGTTTTGGTCACCCTAGATCAAGGACAGAGCAAGAAACAGATCGAAGTCCCGAGCTGTCACCACAATGGCCGGTCGGTGGGCCGAGCAACACCGATCGGCCGAGCGCCGAGTCGGCGCTACACGTGAACGATCTGGCCGCCGAAGGTCGGTATGCGCGTCGGCCACTTCACCGGCGCAGCCGCCTTCGGCCCCGAAGATCTCGATGACGCCATCCGGCCCGCATGGTTTCTGCGGGCCAGATACGGGTACGCGGCGCCCATGATCGCACTGATCGTTGCCCTGTTGCTGGTTTGGTTGGTGATACTGATCGTCGGGCTCGTGGTCAAGGGCCTGTTCTGGCTCTTCGTGATCGGGGCGATCCTGTTCGTCGCGACCGCGATCGTTCTCTGGGTTCGCAGGCGGGTGTGAGGCGGCCTTCAGATCGCCGTCCCGGGCGGAGACTTCAGCAGCGAGGCCGCCTCAGCCGGGTAGCCGCCCCGGCCCGAACGCAATGCCGTAGCCGCGATGCGAATCAGGTCGATGTTGACGCCTGCGGCGCCACTGGGGTCGAGCACCTTGAGCCGCACATCCAGACTCACTTCGGTTTCGCCCCAACCCTGCGCCTCGATGTTGAGATGGGCGATTTTCTGAGATCGCAGATGCGAGAGGTAGCCGAGGGGTGCCAGCTGCACCTTGTCCGACCCGAGGGCATTCAGCTTGGACTGCTTTTTGGTGTTGGAATTCTCGGCCAGGTTGCGGAAGTCCTCGGTTCCCCCCAGATTTACCTGATAGGAACTGATCAGGGTGAGGCCACGTTCTTGCAGCAACTGGAGCAGGGCGTGGTGCACCACGGAGGTGCCGAACTGGCTGGCCAGGTCATCGCCGAGCAACGGCAGGCCGGCGTCCTCAAAGCGCTTGAGCCAGATCGGTTCCCGGGCAATTGCGTCCGACGTGGTGTTGACGAACGCCACGCCCGCCCTCAGGGCTGCCTCGGCGTGCGCCTGAGCTGTTTCCGGCCTGCCGCTGGGCGCCGAGTAGAGCAGCACCTCGGCGCCCTTCAGCGCGTGTGCCACCCGCTCGATCTCCGTCGAGTCCACGAGACCACGCTGCACTGTCACCCCCGAAGGTGGCAGCTCCGCGTCGAGGCGGGGAAAATTGTTGGGCGGCAGGAAAATCGCCTCGTGGAGGTCCTCGCCGACCTTGGCGTCGGAGATGGCGAAGGCAGCGACGAACTCGATGTCGCCCACGCCCAGTCCCGCTATCTCCGGTCGGTGGATGCCCACCAGACTGCCGGTGGCGCGATAGAAGGAAATCCCCTGCACCAACGCAGAGGTGTTGTTGCCCACCCCGACGACAGCGACTTTGACGTTTTCGATCACCGTCCGAGCGTACTGAGGTGATCACGGCGCGCGCGGCGAGCGACGAGCGACCGACGAGTACGGCCGCCGCAAGGAGGCCGAGCGCAGGCCGGGCGCGGCGGGCGGCCGCAGTGGCGCCGGCCGCGGACCACACGGCGACGCTCAGCAGCGCGACCACGTGGTCCGTGACGATCAACTGGCTCGTTGTCATGACGCGGGTTGAGCCGTTTCGGACACCCCCACGTCATTGCCCGCCCCGGCCTGTCGATCGGTCGCCGTGGTCCGCGACTGCGCTCGCGCCTTTCGGGCGATGTTCCCGGCCACCGAGAAGATGGCCAGACCGTTGATCGCGTGCAGGCCGAAGACGAGTTGTCCGGCTCTCGTGCTGGTGTCGCCGGTGTCGTTGAACGCCTTCGCGAATACCGCGATCACCACCTGGACAGCCGTTAACCCGGCGACCAGGGCGGCCATCCCGATGAGCCGGCCGGGCGTCCGGGCCAGTGCGGCGACGATCGTCATCAGGACCGGCAGAAGGAAGATCACGTACCCCAGCGCGCGATGCGGCCGGAAGGACTCGTCGTTGGACGCGGTGCTGAACGCGCCGCTCGCGGCAAAGTAGAACTGGGCCAGCACGACCAGCATCAGCAGGGCCGCGAGGCCGGCGAACAGCTTTCGCAAAGGATCCTCCTTCAGGTTGGTAGGGGTCCTGACGGGTAATTCCGACCGGCTCATCGGGACGGAACCGGTTCCGCGTCAGCGGTGGGGCGCAGGAAGGTGTCGGGTGCTCCTTCGACGTGCAGCTGGGGCAGGCGCCGCTCCATGGCGCGAGGAAGCCACCAGTTGCTACGGCCGAGCAGGTGCATGACCGCCGGCACGAGCAGCATCCGGATGACGGTCGCGTCCACCAGGATTGCCGCGACCATGCCCAGCCCGAAGACCTTGATGAAGACCTGGTCGCTCGGGATGATCGCCGCGAAGACAACGATCATGATGGCCGCGGCGGCGGTGATCACCTGTCCGGTGCTGGCCAGTCCGGTGACGATGGCCCGCGTGTTGTCCCGGGTACGCACCCACGACTCTCGCATTCGGCTGATCAGGAAGACCTCGTAGTCCATGGAGAGGCCGAACAACAGCGCGAACATGATGAGCGGAACGAACGCGGCCATCGGGGTAGCGGTGTCGATGCCGACCAGCCGGCCGGCCCAGCCGCCTTGGAGGAAGAAGGCCACCACCCCGTACGCCGCCGCCACCGACAGCAGGTTCATCACAGCAGCCGTGAGCGCGATGACGATGCTGCGGAACGCCACCAGCAACAGCAGCATCGCCACGACGACGACGCCGCCGATGAGCGGTGCGAGCCGGTTGGCGATCAACGCGTTGAGATCGATCACCGCCGCGGTTGCGCCGCCGACGTGCACCTCTGTGCCGGTGCCCTTGGTCGCGGCCGGGATCACATCCTCGCGCAGGTTCTGGACGAGGTTCTCGGTGGCGGCCTCCTGCGGCCCGGCGGCGGGCACGACGGTGATCAGCGCCGTGTCACCGGCCGGATTGAGCCGTGGCGGTGACACCGCCGCGACGCCCGCCGTGTGGCCCAGCTCGGCCTGCAACCGCTGGAGGGCCACGTCGCTATCGGCTGGCGACACCTGCGCCACAACCAGCAGCGGCCCGTTCTCGCCGGGGCCGAAGCCCTCGGCCAGCATGTCGTACGCCTGCCGATTCGACGTGCCCTCGGGGTCGTTGCCGGCGTCGGGTAGGCCGAAGTGCACGCCGAGGAACGGCGCGGCCAGGATCAGCAGCAGCGCGACACTCGCCACGATGGCGAGAAGGTTGTGCCGCCGCACCAGCCCGCTCCAGCGGGACCAGCCAGCCGCCGGCACCGGGTGGCCGTCGGCGGAGATCCGGGCGGCACGACGCCGTCCCAGCGGCACCCGGAGGCGGTCGATCCGCCGCCCCAGGTAGCCGAGCAGCGCGGGGAACAGGGTGATGGCGGCGGCCACCACGACCAGGGTCGCCACCATGGTGACGACGGCGGTGCCGTTCATGATGGACAGGCCCACCACGAACAGCCCCGACATGCTCACCATGACCGTGCCACCGGCCACGAGGACGGACCGGCCGGCGGTGTCGAGCGTCGCCACGGTCGCCGCTTCGGGGTCGAGTCCCGCCGCCCGCCATTCGCGGAACCGGGTCACCAGCAGCAGCGCGTAGTCGATGCCCAGGGCGATGCCCAGCGCCATGCCGATGATCTGCGCGAATTCCGGCACGTCCACCACGGCCGCCGCGATACCGATCAGGCCGGCGCTCACCGCCAGTGCACCGATCGCCATGGCCAGTGGCAGCCCGGCCGCCACCACCGACCCGAACATGATCAGCAGGATCACCGCGGCCGCGAGCAGCCCGATCAGTTCGGATCCCGACTGGGTCGCCTCGGCGAGTTGCACGGCCCGTCCACCGAGCGTGATCTTCAGCCCGTCGCGCTCGGCCGCCCCGGCGGCGGCCAGCAGCCGTTCGGTGTCCTCGACCGGCATGTCGTTGGGGTTGGTGACGTCGAGATAGACGCGTGCGGCGAGCGTCCGGCCGTCCGGCGAGATGCTCCCTGTGGCGGAGTACGGATCCTCGACCGACGCCACGTGCGGCATGCGCCCCAGCTCACCCAGCAGCGCGCCGACGTCACTACGCGCCTCGGCGCCGGTGACGTCGTCCGCACGCACCACCACCCGCACCGTGTCGCCGGACTGAGCGGGGAACCGTTCTCCCAACAGGCGCTGTGCCTGCTCCGAATCGGAGCCCGGCGCGGAGGAGCCGTTGACGGTCTCGCCCCCGAAGGCGGCCGACAGGCCGAAGGCGATGACGAGGCCCACGGCCCAGGCGACCAGCACTCTTCCCCGCCGGCGGAAGGCCCAGCCCCCGAGCCTGCCCAGCGGTCCCGGCCGCGGTTTGTCGGATGAGCGTTGGCGGTCGTCGCGCACGGAGGCCGCAGTTGGTTGAGTCACGGAAGCGATCGTCGCGTCGCTGGGCCGTGCGCGTCCTCGGGCAACGGATGACAGTGCCTACGCAGATTTGCGTAGACGGCTCGTGCCTGGTCGCGCCCGTCGTCGTAGGCGGTCGCCCGGGCGCGCTCATTATGATCGCGGAATGAAACGCCGAGCGGCGCCGTTCCGCCTGCCGGTCCTGGCGCAGGACGTCCTGCTCGGGCTCTTCGTCGCCGTGATGCAGGTCCAGGGCACCCTCGCGAAACCCGAGGAGGTGGGATCGCGACCGCTGTCCGACTTGGGGCACCTGGGCTACGTCCTGCTGACCGTGTGTGGTCTGGTGCTGGCCGTGCGCCGCCGCTGGCCGGTGCCGGTGTTCGTCACGGCCGCGCTCGCCAGCCTGGTGTACTTCACCATCGGCTTCTCGGACGGGCCCGGATGGATCGGGCTCTTCGTCGCCCTCTACACGCTGACCGCCTATGGCGACGGGCGCAGGTCGCTGATGATCGCGTACGCGGGCATCGCCGTGTTGGCCGTCGGCTGGCTCATCGCCGCGGCCGACATCGAGCCGGCCGCCGCCATCGGATGGGTGTTCTTCCGGATCGCGGCGTCGGTCATGGCCGCTGCCCTGGGTGAGTCGGTCCGGTCTCGGCGGGTCATCGCGGCCGAGGCTCAGGAGCGGGCTCGACAGGCCGAACGGAGCCGGGAGGAGGAGGCGCGTTCGCGGGTCGACGCCGAGCGGCTCCGGATCGCGCGTGAGGTCCACGACACCGTCGCCCACGCCGTCGCGATCATCAACGTGCAGGCCGGCGTCACCGCGTACCTGCTCGACAAGCGGCCGGAAGGGGCGCGGGACGCGCTGGTGATCATCGAGCAGACGAGCGCCCAGGCGTTGCACGAGATGCGGGCGATCCTCGGTGTGCTCCGTTCTGCGGACAACGGGCGAGTGCCGCACCCCGGCCTGGGCCAGATCGACGAGCTCACCGCGGTGGCGCGCGAGGCCGGGCTCGACGTCAAGGTCGAGGTGAGTTCGCCGGCGACGCCATTGCCGAGCGCGGTGGACAACACCGCGTATCGGATCTTGCAAGAGTCGATCACCAACGTGATCCGTCACGTTGGCCCGACCCGGGTGACGGTCGGGCTCGACTATGGCACCGATGCTCTGGAGGTCCGAGTGGCCAATGAGGATGGCCGGGATGCCTCGGGTGGGGTTGCCGCGGACCCGGGCGCGCCGGGTGGGCACGGGGGTGTCACCGGCGGCTCGGCCGAGCCGGGCCGGGGGATCGTCGGAATGCGCGAACGCTGTGGCCTCCTGGGCGGTGAGCTGACCGCCGGGCCGCGGTCGTGCGGCGGGTTCGAGGTCAGGGCGCGGCTGCCGTTGGTTCCGGCCCAGGCGGTGCGGCCGTGAGCACGACGGCCACGTCGTCGTCCGGCAGCGCACCGATCAAGGTGGTGCTCGCCGACGACCAGGTTCTGGTGCGGTCCGGGTTCAAGGGGCTGCTCGACGTCGAGGACGACATCACGGTGGTTGGGGAGGCGGCCAACGGCGCCGAGGCCGTGGAGCGGGCTCGGGCCACCCGGCCCGATGTCGTGCTCATGGACATCCGTATGCCGGAGGTGGACGGGATCAAGGCCACCGGCCAGATCGCCAGGACGCGCGGTCTGGAGCAGGTTCGGGTGCTGATTCTGACCACGTACGACACTGACGCGTACGTCTTCGAGGCGCTGCAGGCCGGCGCGAGCGGTTTCCTGCTCAAGGATGCCGGTCCGGCCGAGCTGTTGCACGCCATCCGGGTGGTCGCCGCTGGGGAGGCGTTGCTCGCGCCGCGGATCACCCGGCGCCTCATCGCCCAGTTCACCGCGGGTCGGATCGCCACCCAGGCCGGGGAGGAACGGCTGGCGGTGTTGACGCAACGCGAGCGTGAGGTCATGGCCCTGGTGGGACAGGGGTTGAGCAACGACGAGATCGGCGCTGAGCTGTTCCTCAGTCCGGCAACCGCCCACACCCATGTCAGCCATGCGATGGCGAAGCTGGGTGCGCGTGACCGTGCGCAGCTGGTCGTCATCGCCTACCAGACCGGCTTGGTCAGCCCCCGGGCTTGATCATGGCCCGACGGGAGGCCGGCCCGCGCCGAACAGCTGACGACCGCTGGTCAGGGGTTGGTCGGCGCGGACCTGAGCCGGTGGCCTGAGGCTGGTGCCGTCGAGCTCGGTCGCCTGCGTCACTGCTTCGATGGCCGCGGCCTCCCGGGGGGTGCGGGGTCGGGAGCCGAGGCCGAAGAACCCGCCCTCGTTGTTCGCGTCGGCGACGACCGTGGCGAGTTCGATGAGCAGCGCGCGGAAATCGGCCACCTCCGTCGGTGCCTTGCCGGCGATGATGGCGGTGGCCGAGCGGATCGCTTCGAGTGCGAAAACCTTGTAGTCGGCGTAGGCGGTGCCGGGTTGCAGCCCGGTGGTGAAGGTGGACGCGGCCGTCAGCTCGCGGATGAACCGGTTGGGGTGTGCGATGCTGGCCTCGCGCAGCACTTTGACCAGGGCAAAGATTTCCTCGGCGTCGACGACGCCCTCGGCGAGTGACACGAGCACGCCGGCGGCCATCATCGCCTGTTGCAGGGTGGCCCACTCCCCGGCGGTGAAGTCCGTTTCCCCAGGGACGTCACCCTTGCCGTCACGCAGTACCTGGAATCCCACGTCGGCCAGCATTGCGGGGATACGCTGCACCGCCTCCAGGTGCCGGGCGCGCGTCTCGTCGGGCAGTTGCTCCCACCGCACGGGCGCCGGCACCGGGCCAGGCGCTGGCTCGGTCGTCTGCTGTTCGTACTCCAGCCGAGCCAGCAGTTCCACCTCGTCGTCGCTGAAGGCGAAGGCGCGTGTTTGATCAAACGTCGGAACCATGAGGCAACCGATCTCGGCCAGCCTCTCGCCGATCCGCCGGGCCTGGCCGCGGGCCGTCTCCTTCAGTTCCTCCGGCAGTTTGCGCCACGGCTGCCCTGCGGGACCGCCGATCGAGGCCTGACGGTTGTCGGCAGCCGGCAGGAGCGGGGTGTGGTGGATCGCCTCGGCCAGGTGTTCGGTGACCTGGGCGGCGGCGTAGTCGGCGAGGCTGTCGATGATGCGGTCCTGCGCGGTGAGCCGCGCCTTCATCCGCCGGCATTCGTGCAGGATGGCCTCGGCGTCCAGGAAGGTCTGCTCGGATCGGCGGTCGCCGGCCCGATCCAGGACCTCCTGACCGACCATGATCACAATCATGAAGATGAGCTGGGCCAATGCGGACAGGAACGTCATGAACGCGAACGGGTACGGGTCGACCCGTTGCGCGCCCAGCATGGCCAGACCGATCCACAACACCTGGGTGCCGGCGGCGACGTAGAAGGCCCACATGCTGCCCAGCCGCTGCGTGAGCCAGGCCGCGATCCGGCCGTTGACGCCCACGGACTGGTCGATGGCCTGCGGCGGTGGTTGCACCCGGTGCCGTTCGATCCAGGGATGTGGGCTGGTGTGCAGCAGGCTGACCCCGCGACTGAGCGCCCTGTCGTGCCGGTCGAGGTGGGCCTGCAGGTCCGCGACGCGGGCGAAGATCGCCTCGGCATTCTCGTAGGTCTGCACCGCCCTGCGGTCGGCGGCGGAGCCGAGCACCCGCTGGCCGACCAGAATCACCGAGCACAGCACGAGCTGCGCCACATTGTTCAGGAACAACAGGAACGCGAACGGGTACGGATCGGCCCGGTGCAGCGGCCCCCAGGTCGCCAGCGCCATCCAACCGCCGATGACGACCAGCGCGACGTAGAGGGCGGGCATGGAGCCGATCCACCGGGTCAGGGCGGCCGCGACGGCGTCATTGACACCGACCTTCTTCTCGGCGACCGAGGCCGGCTGTTGCGGCAGATCAGCAGACTGACCGGCAGTGTCCACGATTCCCCCTTGGATCGGTCCGGACGCGGCCGCCGCAGCCAGCACGCTGCTGCGGCGACCGCCTACGGTCAGCCTGCCCTGGGCTTGAAAGAACCTATCGCGTCCGGCGCCGCCACACGACCATCGTCGCGGCGCACGCGAGGCCGATCACCAGCGAGGCCACGGACAGCCCGACTGCCCACCGCACCCCCGCATCCGACTGGTCCGTGGCCGTGCCGCCCACGGCCGGAGCCGCCTGCTCGGTGCCCGTCGACGGTGCCTCGTTCTTGGCTACGAGCCGGAGCACCGGCGCGGGGCGCTCCGGCTCGTCGGCGCCGGCGGCCGGCTCCTGGATCCAGCGCACCACTTCGCCGTCGCTGTAGTGCTGCAGGGTCTTGAAGACCAGTTGGTCGGTCATGGGCAGCGGCCCGGCGCTCATGGAGAACTCGTCGTACTCACCCGGCTTGATCGCCGACTGCGGGTCCGCCGCGGTCCAGGTGATCTTGTCGATGACCTCGCTGATCGGCACGCCGTGCGCCTCGATCGGCGTGTCCAGCTTCTTCCTCGTGATCTCGTACGACCAGCCGGGGTGCGGCTTCACCGAGATCGAGGCCAGCGGGTGGTCGGTCGGCAGTTGAACCTCGATCGCGGTGGTGTTCGTGTTGTCGCGCTCGTTGGGCACGCGGAAGGACACGGCGGCGTAGCCGCCCTGGGTGGCCGTGCCCGGGTTCACCGTCACGTGCGCGAACGCCGCCGTCGGCAGGATGCCGACCAGGCAGGCCGCCACGCCCACGGTTACCAGGCTACGTACGGCTCGGCGAAGCATGTGCACTCTCCATCGTTTCAATTGATCAATAATCGCGCGGGCCGATCAGCCCAGCCGTCGCAGCGCTTTCTCCATGGCTGCCTTGGCCTGGTCGGCCGAGTCCGCGCGGTCCCCGACGATCTTCTTCTGGGTGAGGTCGAGGTAGAGGATGAGGTTCGCCCGGTGGAGCACCACGATGGCGATGTCCTCGTAATAGATGTCGTCCTGCCCCGGTGGGTACGTGTGGGCGAGCTGCTGCACGTACCCCTTCCACCCGAACACCTCAAGCGGACGGCTGGTCACCCGGTAGGCGCCGAGAATGATCGGCGGTCCCCCCTCGACCGCGTACGACCCGGGGCAGCCGGCCAGCCCGGCATCGACCTCCTTCATCGCGTTGTCGGCGATGGGGGTCGAGGCGAAGACGAGGGCGTTCTGGGTCACGTACGGGACGCTGGTGTCGGTCGCCCTGGCCGGCTCCACGGCGAACTGCCCCACGGGCTGGCCGCCGACGGGCTGAACCACGTTGGACGGCGCGTTGGGTGTGTCGGAGCGGTGGACGTACGGGCAGGTCTGGATGGCGCTCGGCGGCACGTAGTTGGTGTGCGAGTGGAAGTCCCGGTCATACCAGTAGTCGCGCGCGCCCTCGCCGGCGTCCTTGGCCGTGTAGTACGCGGCCTTGACGTCGTCGGCGGTGTAGGAGGGCTTGCTCGCCGTGTCGTCCGCAGCGCTGGAGCAGCCGGTGACGGCGGCGCAGACTGCGGCCAGCGCGAGGGCCACGGCGGCGCGGGAGCTCAAGATCACGGATGGCTCACTTCATCGGAGGCGAAAGAGGCGGCCTTCACCGGCCGTCAGGAGTCGCCCTGCGAACGGAGGGTGTCGGCGAGGGTGAAGACGCCGCCCTTGGCGGTCAGCACGATGTGGTTGTCGTACTTGACCGTGTGGTCGGGGGCGAATCGAAGCTCCCCCAGGAACGTGTTGAAGCTGTCCTCGAGCTTGGGCAACTGTTCGCTGTTCAACGTGGGGTCCACCTTCCCCGTCTGCGTCACGGCCTGACCCAGGGCGCGCAGCGCGTCGTAGGCCCGCAGCGCGTCCCGGCCCGGCGCGTGACCGAACGCCTTGGTGAAACGGGCGGTCCAGGCCGCGGCGGCGGGAAGGTTCTGCGGGCTCGCCGTGGTGATCACGTACGCCCCCTCGGCGCCGTCCTTCCCGGCGGCGGACAGGAAATCGGGGCTTTCCGACGCTGCGGAGGCGACGAATTTGCCCTTGTAGCCGGCCTTCCGCAGCGCCGCAGCCAGCTGGCCGGATTCCTGTGCCGAGCCGGCCCAGTACACGACGTCGGGGTTCGCGGCCAACGCGGTGGTGGCGACGGCGGCCATGTCCCGCTGCCCGGCGCCCAGGGTCTGCTTGCTGACCAGCCTGGGTACGGGTGAGGCCACCGAGACCACCTGGTTGACCAGGTACGCGGACTCCGGGGTGTCATCAGCGATCACCGCGAGCCGCTGGGACGCCTGGTAGGCCATCCAGTGCACCGCCGCGAGCGCCTCCTGGTAGGGCGTGCCGTTGGTGAGATAGGCCGTGGGTGTGTCCTCCGCGCTGACCAACGTGGGCGCGTTGGCGGAGGTGATGAGGAACGGCAGCCCGTTACCGCCGAGGACCCGCGCGGCGGCCTCGGCGGCACCGTCGCAGACGCCTCCGAGCGCGCCGGCGACGTTCTCGGTGAGGTGGAGCCGCTTCGCCGCTTCCTTGCCGCCGTCGTCGAGGCACTCGTCGTCGACGGTGACGAGGGAGACGTGCAGCCCGATGACCCCGCCCCGGATATTGAGGTCGTCCATCGCCATCCGCGCCCCGTCGACCAGATCCTGCCCGCGTGCCTTGTCCGGCCCGGACAGTGGGGCGATCACACCGAAGGCGATCTCCCCCCGGGGCGGGGCCGGCGGGTCGTCGGTCGAGGTACACGCGGCTACGGCCGGGAGCGTGAGAACGGCGAGGGCTATCGGTGCGAGCCAGCGGGTGCGGCGGGTCCGGCCGCGGCCGTCGAGGGTTGTCGGGAGCTGCATGGTGCTTCTCTCTCGGCGCCGGTCGTGATGAACGGGGTGGTCGAGGCAGGCGGCCTCGGGGCGGGTGACGGGGAGGGACCCCCACCGCCGGGTTACGGCGGGGGGATCCCTCCACGTGCGATATGTCTGCTGCGGACTACTTCTCGCAGGAGTTCCAGCAGACCTTGTTCTCCCGCTTACCGGGGATCTTGTCGGTGAACTTGATGATGTCGACGCCCCGACCGTAGTCGGGGATGTAGACATACCCGTTGTGCCAGTAGGCCGAGGAGGCGTTGCTCCCGATGATCGCCGGGCCGTCGGGGCCGGCGGCGCGGTCCGGCACCCGGAACCAGCCGACCTGCTGCGGGTTGCGCGGGTCGGAGATGTCCAGGAACCGGACGCCCTGCTCGTAGAAGCCGGCGGCGACGATGTTGCCGTTCACCGTGAACCAGTGCGCGGAGCAGTCGCCGGCCTTACCCGTCGGGTCGACGTAGTGGCCGGGCTTGCCCCCGGGGCTGTACGTGGCGAGCTGCCCCATCTTGACCGGGTTCGCCGGCGTGGAGGTCATTCCCTCGCCGTCGTGCGTTCCCTCCAGCGAGGCGAGGATGAACACGCCGGCCTTCGCGCAGTTCTGGTTGTTGTTCTCGTTGGTGATGAGCACGACGTCGCCCTTCGGGCGGTCGCCCAGGGCGTTCGGGAACCGGTAGGCGTTGTGCAGGAAGGCACTCTCCAGACCGGTGACGCTCCCACCCGCGTACGGGATCGGGTCGTACGCCGTCGCGGAACGCGTGGTCTTCGTGGCCGGGTCGTAGTGCTTGCCTTCCGTCCAGTAGCCGCGGACGCCGCCGCTGCCCGAGACCCAGACGACGCCGTCGAAGTCGACGTCGACGCTGTGCGTGGAGCCGCTCGTCACACCGGTACGCCGGACGTCGGCGGCGACGGCCTTGCTGTAGGTGAACGGGTGGTTGACGTCACGTACGTCGGTCACGTAGACGGGGGCGCTGATGCCGCTGGCACCCGACCCCACGGACCAGATGAACCGACAGTCGTTGATGCACGTCGCGGTGTGGCCGAGCCGGACCGGGTGGAAGCCCAGCAGCTTCGGGTGCCACGGGTCGTTGATGTCGATGATGAACAGACCCTTGGTGCCCGAGTCGCGGGTCAGGTAGACCAGCTTGCGCCGGCTGTCGACCGTGAGGTTCTCGCCCTCCCAGAACCGGGTCATGGTCTCGCCCGGCTGCTTGAGCTGGTCGACGGTGACGGCGGCGATGTATTCCGGGCGCTCGGGGTTCTTCAGCGACCAGATGGCCAGGCCGCCGGTGCCGTTGGCGACCATCATGTCGAAGCCGAGCTTCTCGAAGTGCACGAAGTTCAACGACGAGAACGCCGGGCACTTCGTCGCCTTGAAGGCGGGGCAGCTGCCGTCGCTGGACAGCACGCCGCGCACCTGGCCGACGACCTTGACGTTGTCGCTGTGCGTCGCGTTGTCGGGGAACACCCCGGTGTCGGGAAGGGTCTGCGTCCCCGCGGTGTCGACGCCGAGCTTGATGCCGGCGAGCGACGCGGCCTCACGCTCGGCGTTGGTCGCCGCCTCCGCCGCGGCCGCAGCCGCCTGCGCCGCCGCAGCGGCCTTCTCGTTGTACTCCAGCTGCGCCTGCGCGGCCTCGGCGGATGCGTTCGCGGCCTTGACCGCGGCGTTGTCCGCCTTCTGCTTGTCGCCGTTCTTGCCCGACTGCTCGGCCACGGCGGCGGCTTCGGCCGCGGCCTGCGCCGTCTCCTCCGCCTTGGCCTTGGCCTTGTCCAACTGGGTGGCGGCCCGGGCGGCGTTCTTCGCGGCCGTGTCCGCCTGGTTCTGCAGCCTGGTCGCGTCGGCCTCGGCCGACCCGACCGTGCCGGGCTTGACCGGACCGGTCGGGTCTGCGTGGGCCGCGCCGAGGCTCGACATCTGTAGCGCAGCCGCCGTGGCAAGCACGACCGCGCCTCTCAGGAGGGCTATGCCCCTCCCCGCTCTTCCAACGGGTACTCTCACCGTTACTCCGAACGTCGAATAGACAAGCTTCGCGTTGCCACGAAGCGTGACTGAATGATGCACCACAGTGGTGGTGTGATAACCAAGCAGCCAGAGGCTGTTTAACGGGTGATCATGCTGTAGGCATCGCCGGTACGCAATACCCTGGTCAAAGCCTGTTCGCCTCCGGCACGGATGGCTCTCAGCGGGCCGTGAACGGGACACGTACGGGTGTCTCGTCGAAGTCGGAGATCCGAATGTCCAGCCGCAGCACCCACGAGCCCGGAAATGGGACGGACATCGGGTTCGCCACGTAATGGCCGGGTTCGGCGGCGGAAATCTTGACGGGCAGGGCCGTGACGGTGCGATCGGGCGACTGGAGTTCGCCGAAGATCTCGGGCACCGCGACCAGTGAACCGTCCTGCCCGGTGAGGTAGATGTCGGCCACGTTGCTACCCGACCTCGCCGGCTCGATCGTCACCTCGACCGAGCCACCCCGCAGCCCGACGCCCGCACCGTCCCCGTCCCCGTCCCCGTCCCCGGCGGGAACCGGAACGGTGACGTGCACCGGCGGCGCGTAGCTGGTCCGGGCCGGAACGGTGTTGACCAGCACCGCCGTGATCGACACGACGACCACCCCGAGCACGACCTCACCCACCACCGACCGGCGCAACCGACGCACCGCCACCGACGGCCGCGCATCCAGCGACCCACCACCACGCCGCCGCACGAACCGCCGCGCACCCGAGGCCAAACCCACCACAACAAGCACCACGGCAAGCTTGCCCAGCAACAACCACCCGAAAACGGTCGCGCCCAGCGCCGCCCACGACCCCACCTGCCGCCACGCCAGATACCCACCCGTCACCGCGATCACCGCGAAACAGATCTCCGCGAGCCGGGAAAACCTCGGCAGCACCGGCTCCAAAGAGACAACGCTTCCCCCACCCGGGACCAGCACACACGCCACCAGCAGAACCAGACCACCCAGCCACAACGCCATCGCCAACAGATGCAAACCGGCCACCGGCACCGCCAACCACGTCTGCACACCGGTCTGCGCGTGATCCGCCAACGTCCACGTCAACATCAAGGCGACGGCGCCGGCCGTGGCAAGCGCCGGCAGAACCATCCGGCGGGTGGCGCCGGACGCCTCGACCCCGTCGGAGATCGGTGACGGGCGTACGGCGATCCCGAAGACCACACCGAGGGCAAGCACGATCACCAGCCGCGCCACCAACGCATGACCCAACCGCGTCGACAACGTGGTGCCGAGCAGGTCAGGATCGAACACCCCGGCCAACGACGTGC
>NZ_JBEZFI010000030.1:0-72320 GCF_040649295.1 Micromonospora sp. NPDC048999
CATTCGGCCGGACCAGAACCAGCCACCTTGCCCGACTCGAACTCGCCACCTGAAAACGGCCTTACACCCCACTCCAGGCATTTCCCAACGGAGTCCTGAACGGCCGGGATTCCTCGCTGAAGCTCGTTGAACCGGCTGTTGCGCCCCTCACGCGCGCGGTAAATACTTACTGCATGAGTGACAGCCGGACCGCCCTGCTCGACGCCGCCGCCGAGGAGTTCGCCCGCACCGGCCTGCACGGCACCCGCGTCCAGGCGATCGTCAAACGCGCGGGCGTCAACGAACGCATGATCTACCACCACTTCGGCAGCAAGGAAGGGCTGTACGCCGCGGTCATCGACGAGCAGCGGGCCGCATTGGGGTCGGACTGGGCGCCGGTGCTCGACCGGGCCGCCACACTGGACCCGTACGAGGGGATGCGCACCGCCTTCGCCAGCTTCTTCGACATCCTGCGTGCCCGCCCGCGGCTGCTGGCGTTGATGATGCATGAATCGCTCAGCGGCACCCGACTGCTGTCCCTGCCCACCGCCGACCAACTGCCCAAGACAATCCGCGAGCTCTACGAACGCGGCCAGCACGAGGGCACCTTCCGGGCCGACTGCCCGTTCGAGATCGCGTACGCCACCGCGATGGGCGCGCTCGTGGCGTTGCAGATCTTCGCTCCCCGGTTCGCGGCGGTATCCGAGTCCGGGGCACCCGCGCTGCGCGACCGAGTGCTGGGGCAACTACTGGATGGCATGACCGGGCCGGTTTCCGGCCGCTGATCCAACCGCAAGGCGTACCGCGCGGGGCGAAGTCCGATCAGGCGCAGTAAGTGTTTACCGCAGAGGAGTGAACCGGGATGGACCAAACTGTGCAGCCGACCCCTCCCGCACCCACGCCGGGGATCCCACCGGCCCTGCTCAAACTCGTCGGCGTGATCATGCTCGGCGCGCTCGCCGTGCAGCTCGACGCCACCATGACCAACGTCGCGGTGAACACCCTGCTGCGCGAGTTCGACGCCCCCTTGTCCACCATCCAGTGGGTCGGCACCGGCTACCTGCTGGCGCTGACCACGATGATCCCGTTGACCGGCTGGGCCGCCGACCGGTTCGGCACCCGCGCGCTGTGGACAGTCAGCCTCGCCGGGTTTCTGGTCGGCTCGCTGCTGTCCGGGCTGGCGTGGTCCGCCGGCAGCCTCATCGCGTTCCGGATCGTCCAGGGCGTCGGCGGTGGCATGCTCGTACCCCTGGCGCAGACCATCCTCGCCCAGGCCGCCGGGCCGGAGCGCCTCGGCCGGGTGATGGCCGCGATCGGCATCCCCGCCATGCTCGGGCCGGTCCTCGGCCCGGTCCTCGGCGGCCTCATCGTCACTGACCTGAACTGGCGCTGGATCTTCTTCGTCAATGTGCCGGTCTGCCTGGTCGGGATGCTGCTGGCCCGCCGGGTCATGCCCGATGCCCGGCCGGCGCACGGCGCACCACTGGACCGGCTCGGCTTGGTCCTGCTGCCCCCGGGCTGCGCCGCCGTCGTCTACGGCCTGGCCGAGGCCGGCCGGCACGGCCGCTTCGACAACCTCGCCGTGCTGGTCGCGCTCAGTCTCGGCGTCGCGCTGCTGGCAGGTTTCACCCTGCACGCCCTGCGCACGCGCGGCGAGCCGCTGATCGACCTGCGGCTGCTGACCGAGCGGACGTTCACGGCCTGCGTGGCCGTGGTGTTCCTCTCCGGCATCGCCCTGTTCGGGGCGATCATCCTGCTGCCGATCTACCAACAGCAGGTCCGGGGCGCGTCCCCGCTGCACGCCGGGCTGCTGCTCGCCCCGCAGGGCGTCGGCATGGCGCTCGGGCTGATCATCGCCGGCCGGCTCACCGACCGGCTCGGCCCCCGCCCGATCGTGCTGGCCGGACTCGCGGTGGCCGCCGCCGGCACCGCCACCTACACCCAGGTCGGCACGAACACGAGTCAACTGCTGCTCGCCGCGGCGCTCGCGGTCAGCGGCGTCGGCATGGGCGTTACCATCGTGCCGGTGCTGGCCAGCCCGTACCGGGGGCTGCCGAAGCTTGCGATCCCCCGGGCGACCAGCGCAATCCGGATCTTCCAGCAACTCGGTGGAGCGTTCGGCGGGGCGGTGCTCGCCGTGGTGGTGCAGCGGCAGCTGGCCGACCACGGCCCGGCCGCAACAGCCGCCGCGTTCGGGGCGACGTTCTGGTGGGTGCTCGGGTTCACCCTTCTCGCGGTGCTCCCGGCGCTGCTGCTGCCGGCGTCCCGGCCACCGACGCAGGTGCGGGCCGGCGAGGCGGCCTGACCGGTCCAGGGGACTGAGGAAACGCTGCGGTCAACCTGTCAGGCATGGGGTGTACCTTCCCGCGTGAGGAGGAAGTCCAGGACCGGCTGGGCCTGGTTCTTGAGCAGGTGGCCAGCCTCCGGGATGAAAGTGACCGAGACACGGGGCGCGGCCTGCTGAAGACGCCGACGGGTGTCGTGGGAGTCAATCAGCCTGTCGCGGCCACCAACGGTGACCTGCACTGGCATGCTCAACGCCGCCAAGTCGCTGTCCGCGAAGACGGGCAGCTTTTCCCTCCGCGGGCGAAAGTACTTGTGGATGAGCATCACGTACTCGCCGAAGGCACGCTCCTGCGCCGTGGCCGCAGCGTGGGCTGGGGCGGGGCCCAGGGCCAGCTTCAGCGTCGTGCGCCGTCCCCAGTCCCCGAACGGCAGCAGGAACAGCGATGCGAGTATCACGCCCACTTTCTGGCGGCCGATTCCGCTGGGGCAGCGCAGCGCCAGCCTGTCCACCCGCTTCGGGCGGCGGATCGCGTAGTCGAGGGCCAGCCATCCACCCAACGAGGTCCCCATGAACGCGGCTCTCCCGACGTTCAGCGCGTCCAACACGTCATCCAGCCACAGCGCGTACGCGTCGGAATTCAGCGCGGGCCGCGAGGGAGCACTCAGGCCGGGCTCGCCGATCACGTCGATGGCGTAGACGCGAAAGTGCCGCGCCCACAGAGCCACGTCATCGGTCCACATCGCCGCATTCGCCCCGGAGCCGTGCAGCAGGACCAGGGGTGACGCGTCCTTGGGCCCGCTGGCCATGACGAAGGTCTCCCCCTGGCGGGTGGATACCTGCAGCCGCTCGGCGGGCACGGGCCACTGCTCCAGGAAAGCGGTGTACTGCTGCAACAGGACGCGAGCGCCGTCGTCCGATGTGTAGATGTTCTTCATTCCGGTTCCTCGCTCGGGGTGTCGATGACTTTCAGCAGGTCGGCAGCGGTGTTCAGGCCACCCAGGATGATGATCTTGAGGCTGGCTCGCTCCTCGTCGTAGACGGTCTCCACGCGCAGGTGGCCGCTTCCCTCCGCCTGACCCTGGCGCCTGCTCTGGACGGCGGCCATGACCGTGTTGATCAGGCGAGTAGCCGCTTCGGAGTCAATCGCGTCGATCTGCACGATGGCGGACCTCGACACAGGGCGTGCGGCGGGAGGGCGAGGGGCGGAGACGCCGGTGAACTCCTCCAGGTACGTGGATGATCCGGTACTGCCGGCCGACCCGGGCAGCTCTCAACCGCCCGTCCCGCACATACCCGCGAACAGTCCTGACGTGCAGGCCAAGCAGGCCCGCCACCTGATCCAGCGAGCGGTAGAGCTGCCGCTCCATGACGTCGACCCCGTTCTGAGCTCCAGCCCGCGATCCGAGCACCTCGTTACCCCTAACATGCATCAACAGAACCTACTGAGATGATTTTAGGGAGTGATAGGGAAGGTTCGGTAGTGCGGGGTGCCCGATCGGCGGTGACGTGGAGCTCACGGAGCGGAAGCGGCGCAGTTCCGAGAAGGCAGGAGCGGGCATCTGCCGACAGCAGAGAAGGATGCGCTGACGCTGGTCAGCGCCGGGTGTCACCGGGAGGGTCAGTTCGGCGATCGCCTCGGGGGGTCGCCCGACGACCGCAGATCAGCGGCGACGCCAGGGCAGCCGCCAGCGGCGACGCTCCGGACGGATCATGGCCGGGGTGGGCTCGGTCGCGACGGCGGCGACACGCTCGACGGCGGCCCGCTCGCGCTCGTCCCGCCAGCCTCGGACGGCCTCCTCGACGTTGACGGGACGGACCACCACCCGGGGGCCGCTCGGTGCCCGCAGGAAGTCGACGATATCCCGGTTCAGTGCGGCGATCACGGCCCGCACCGACTCCTCGGTGGGTAGGTCCCGCACCTCGCCGGGCAGCCGCTCCACCCGGCGGCGCAGCTGCAACGGGGTGGGCAACAACAGGTCTCCCGGGATCCGCTCCCGCTCCAGGAAGCTCTTGATCCACCACGACTCGTCGTACGGCAGGTTGCGCCCGGGGATCGGCTTGCCGGCGCCGGGCAGGTTGTCGAACTCGCCGCGCTCCTGCGCCGCGCGGATCTGCGCCTCGACCGCCGCTTCCCAACCAGCGACCACCGCCGTCACCTCCCGCACCCACCGTATCCGGCGACCCGGGCCAGGTCGGCGAGCGCCGGCCTTGGCACCGGGCCGGCCGACCGGTGACGCGAGATTCGCTGGCCGCGGCGCTGCACGCCCCGGTGACCGGCGCCGGTCAGGCGCGTTGGCGGACGTGGCGATGGCCGTCGCGGGGGAACGGTGGCCGGGCGGGCAGCACCTCCTGGAAGACGTAGCCGCTCTTCTGCGCCACCCGGCAGGAGGCCAGGTTGTCGACCTGGTGCAGCAGTTCGAGGCGGGTCAGCCCGGTGGCGGCGAAACGGGCGAACGCCCAGTCGCTGACGGCGTCGACCGCGCGCGGCGCGACCCCGCGACCGCGGGCGGCCGCCGCCGTCCAGTAGCCCACCTCGGCGTACGGCCGCCCGGGCGTCACCTCCTTGAGCAGCACCTGCCCCGCCAGCCGCTCCCCCTCGGGTGTCGCCTCCAGCACGGCGAAGCTGAACCGGCGGCCGGCGGCCCAGCCCTGCCGGCTGCGGTGCAGAAACGCGCGGGCCTCGACCGGGGTGGTCACCGGGTTCAGGGTCCAGCGCAGCAGCACCGGGTCCCGGTACGCGGCCAGTAGGGCCTCGGCGTCGCTGTCGTGCCAGGGCCGCAGCAGCAGACCGGACGCGGACGGGGTAGGCGGCGCGTTCAGCACGATCGACATGCCGACAGTCTGGCCCACGTCGCCGCCCGCGGCGGCCCCGCCACGGACCGAACAGCCGTGATCGCGGGGACCGCCCGCTGCTCACCGTTCGGCGCTGTGCCGCTGGTAGTGGCCGGCGACCCGCGCGGGTCGTGACGCCCATCACCGCCGCCGCATCCGGCGGGGCGTAGGGTCGGCGGCGGTACGGACCCGGGGAGGGCGTGTGGTCACGGTCGGTGCGGTGGTGGGAATCGCCCTGGTGGCGTTGGGTCTGGTGCTCACGCCCGGCCCGAACATGGTCTACCTGGTGTCCCGGTCGGTCGCCCAGGGCCGGCGGGCCGGGCTGATCTCGCTGCTCGGGGTGGCCGTCGGCTTCCTGGTCTACCTGGCCGCGGCGGTCGCCGGGATCGCCACGATCTTCGTGCTGGTGCCCGCCCTGTACCTGGCGGTGAAGCTGGCCGGGGCGGCGTACCTGCTGTGGCTGGCCTGGCGCACGCTGCGTCCGGGTGGCCGCTCGGCGTTCACGCCCGCGCCGCTGCCACCGGACCACCCCCGGCGGCTGTTCACCATGGGGTTGGTCACGAACCTGCTCAACCCGAAGATCGCCATCCTGTACGTGTCGCTGCTGCCACAGTTCATCGACCCGACGCGCGGGCACGTGGCGACGCAGAGCCTCCTGCTGGGGCTGACCCAGATCAGCATCGCGCTGACCGTGAACGGGCTGATCGTGCTGACCGCCGGCACGGTGTCGGCGTTCCTGACCCGCCGCCCCGGGTGGGCGCGGGCGCAGCGGTACGTGATGGGCAGCGTGCTGGCCGGCCTCGCGATCCGCATCGCCGCGGACCGGTCCCGGGCCGCCGTCGCCACACCCTGACCGCCGCCGTCAGCCGGGCGGCTCGCGGAGCACGGCGACGCCGCCGGCCGGCACGGTCACCGCGTCGTCGACCGGTTCGCCGGTGAACAGGTCGATCCCGACGGCGGGCACCCGTTGCGGCCGGTCGGTGTGGTTGAGCAGGAACAGCCAACTCCGGTCACCGTCACGGCGGCGTACCGCCTCCACCCCGGGCGGCGCGTCCGGGTAGACCGGGGTGACCCCGGCCAGCCGGGCGGCGTCGGTGAGCAGCCGCCGGTAGGTGTCGTCGTCGGGGCGGGTGGAGACGTACCAGGTGTGGGTGTCGCCGACCCGGTGCCGGGTCACCGCCGGTCGCCCGGCCAGCACCCCGCCGGCGTACGCGGCGACCGGCTCGGCCCCGGCCAGGTGGACGGTCTCGGTCCAGATCCGGCCGTGTCCGCCGCCGGTCAGCGGCACGTGGTCGCCGTTGGCGAGCGGGTGGAATTCCTCGACGCGTATGCCGAGCAGGTCGCGGAACGCGCCCGGGTAGCCGCCGAGACGGATCCGGCCGTGTTCGTCGGCGACCCCGCTGAGCCAGGTGACCAGCAGGTGGCCGCCGGCCCGGACGTGCTCGCGTACCCAGTCGGCGGTGGTGTCGGCGGCCAGGTAGAGGGCGGGCAGCACGAGCAGCCGGTACCCGTCGAGGGGGTCGCCGGGCAGCAGCACGTCGCAGGCGATGCCGGCCCGCCACAATGCGCGGTGGGCGGCGGCCACCTCCGCGTGGTGGTCGAGCCGCTGCGATGGCAGGCCCGGGTGTTGCAGGGCCCAGCCGCACGCGGCGTCCCAACCGATTGCGACGGAGGCCTCCACCCGGCCGGCGTCGACCTCGGCGAGCCGGCCCAGCAGGTCACCGAGACGGGCGGCCTCCCGGAACACCCGGCTGTCGGGGCCGGCGTGCGGCACCAGCGCCGAGTGGAAGCGTTCCGCGCCGCCGGCCGGGGCCCGCCATTGGAAGAACATCACCCCCCGGGAGCCGCGGGCGACGTGGGCGAGGCTGTGCCGGGTCATCCGGCCGGGTTCCTTGGTGTGCATCCGGCCGGCGGTGTGGATCTGGTTGGGCGCGCTTTCCATGAGCAACCAGGAGGCGTTCGCCGCGCCTCGCCGGTGGGCGCCGTGCCGGGCCCAGCCGCGGGCCAGGTCGGCGGCGAGCGCGGTCTGTTCCTCGGCGCCGCTGTCCACCGCCGACGGGTAGTGGTCGACGGCGACCACGTCCACCTCGGCGGCCCAGCGGGCGTGGTCGACCGGCACCCAGTCGCCGAGCACGTAGTTGGTGGTGACCGGCACGGCCGGGTTCGCCGCCCGCAGCAGGTCCCGCTGCTCGGTGTACGCGGCCAGCAGCGTGTCGGACCAGAATCGGCGGAAGTCGAGCAGTTGGCCGGGGTTGGCCAGGTACTGGGTGGCCCGGGGGGTGGTGATCTGCGCCCAGTCCGAGTAGTGCTGGCTCCAGAAGCTGGTCACCCAGGCCGCGTTGAGCGCGTCGAGGTCGCCGTACCGGTCGGCCAGCCAGCGGCGGTACGCCGCCTCGGTGTGCGGGCAGTGGCAGGTGGTGCCGTACTCGTTGTGCACGTGCCACAGGGCCACGGCCGGGTGGTGGGCGTACCGGTCGGCGAGCGCGGCGGCGATGCGACGCGCGGCGGACCGGTACGCGGGCGCGGCGGCGCAGTAGGTGTCGCGGCTGCCGTGGTGCAGCCGTACGCCGTCGGCGGTGATCGGCAGGGCGCCCGGGTGGGCCAGGGAGAACCACGGCGGCGGCGAGGCGGTCGGGGTGGCCAGCGCGGCCCGGATCCCGTTGGCGTGCAGCAGGTCGAGCGCCTCGTCGAGCCAGCCGAAGGTGTAGCGGCCGGGGGCCGGTTCGAGGCGGGACCAGGCGAACACGCCGACGCTGACGAGGTTGACCCCGGCGCGGCGCATCAGTGCGGCGTCCTCCCGCCAGACCTCGGCCGGCCACTGCTCCGGGTTCCAGTCGCCGCCGTAGCAGAGCCGGCCGTCGTCCCGCATCGCGTCAGCCCTTCACCGCGCCGGTGATCATGCCCTTGGTGAAGTGTCGCTGCACGAACGGGTAGACGATCACCGCCGGGATCACGGTGACCACCACGACCGCCATCTTGACCGCGAGGGTCGGCGGATACGCGGTCACCCCGGGAATGTTCACCGGCGTGCCGGATACGCTCGGTGACTGTCCGGCGAGGATGTAGCTCTGCAGCACCCGCTGGATCGGGAACTTGTCGTTGTCGTCGATGTAGAGCACCGCGTTGAAGTAGGTGTTCCAGTAGCCGACGGCGTAGAAGAGCCCGATCACCGCGATCACCGCCCGCGAGAGCGGCAGCATGATCTTCCAGAGGATCTGGAACTCCCCCGCCCCGTCGATGCGGGCGCTGTCGAGCAGCTCACCGGGCACGTTCATGAAGAACGCCCGGATCACCACCAGGTTGAACACGCTGATGGCGCTGGGCAGGATCAGCGACCAGAGGCTGTCCTTGAGCCCGAGCCCGGTGACCACCAGGTAGCTGGGCACCAGCCCGGGGAAGATGAGGAAGGTCAGCAGGAAGAAGAAGAGCAGGCTCCGGTGGCCGACCGACCCGGGCCGGGACAGCCCGTACGCGGCGAGCACGGTGAGCACCAGACTGACCGTGGTGCCGAGCACCGTGACCAGGGTGCTGATCCAGACCGCCTGGGTGATCTGCCCACCGCTGAAGATCGTCACGTACGCCGACGGGTCGATGCCGCGCGGCACCATCACCATCCCACCGACCTCGTCGATCGTCTTACGGGAGGAGAGGCT
Organism: Micromonospora sp. NPDC048999; assembly: GCF_040649295.1. Taxonomy (NCBI): domain Bacteria; kingdom Bacillati; phylum Actinomycetota; class Actinomycetes; order Micromonosporales; family Micromonosporaceae; genus Micromonospora; species Micromonospora sp. NPDC048999. The sequence goes on from NZ_JBEZFI010000030.1 coordinate 8,752, forward strand.
GGTCACCAGGACCGCCCACAGGGGAATGAGGACCGCGGCGACGAGCAGCACCAGCAGGGCGCCCTTGGCGGCCTGCCCGGTCGGTGAGGGTGGCTCTTCCCAGGCGGGCCGGCGGGAGCGTGGCCGGCGGACGCTCGGGCGGTCGAGTTGGCTGGTCATCGTTGTTGCGGCGTGGAGACCCGGTCGTTCAGGGCCGGGAGGAAACGCCGCTCCCTCCCTTCCGATGATTGTCTTACCTGGACGGTAGATTGCGTGGCGTGGGTGAGGTGGTGAAGCGGGCGTACAGGTACCGCTTCTACCCATCGCCTGAGCAGGCTGATCTTCTGAGCCGCACGTTCGGGTGTGTGCGTCTGGTGTACAACCGGGCGTTGGAGGCCCGTACCCGGGCGTGGGTGGTTGATCGTCAGCGCAGCACGTATGTGCAGTCTTCGGCGTGGTTGACCGAGTGGAAACGCGCGGATGAGTTGGCGTTTCTGAACGAGGTGTCGTCGGTGCCGTTGCAGCAGACGTTGCGGCATTTGCAGGCCGGGTTCGTGGCGTTCTGGGACAAGCGGTCCCGGTATCCGAGGTTCAAGTCCAAGCGCAAGTCGCGGGCGTCGGCCGAGTTCACCCGCTCGGCGTTCCGCTGGCGTGACGGCCGGCTCACTCTGGCCAAGATGAACACCCCGTTGGACATCGTGTGGTCGCGGCCCCTGCCCGAAGGAGCCGAGCCGTCCACGGTGACGGTGTCCCGGGACGCCGCCGGCCGCTGGTTCGTGTCCATCCTGGTCGAGGACCCGGCCGTGGCACCGCTGCCACCCGTTCCCGGGGAGGTCGGGGTGGATGCGGGCATCACCAGCCTGCTCACCCTGTCCCGCCCGATCCCCGGGGTGAGCGACGAGGAAGGGAAGGTGGCCAACCCGCGTTTCGGGCAGGCCGACCGGCGCAAGCTGGCCAAGGCCCAGCGGGACCTGGCCCGCAAACAGAAGGACTCCGCGAACCGGGCGAAGGCCCGGCTCCGGGTGGCGCGGATTCATGCCCGGATCGCCGACCGGCGGCGGGATCACCTGCACAAGCTGACCACTCGACTCGTCCGTGAGACTCAAACGGTCGTGATCGAAGACCTCAGCGTGCGTAACATGCTGCGCAACCGCCGCCTGGCTCGCGTCATCTCCGACGCGAGCTGGTCCCAGTTCCGCAGCATGCTGGAGTACAAAGCCCAGTGGTACGGGCGTGAGGTGATCCCGATCGACCGGTGGTACCCGTCGTCCAAGACCTGCTCGACGTGCGGACGCATCAACACCACCCTTGCCCTCAACGACCGCGTCTGGACGTGCCCCGGCTGCCAAACCGGGCACGACCGGGACATCAACGCTGCCAGGAACATCCTCGCCGCCGGGCTGGCGGAGAGGTAAAACGCCTGCGGAGCTGGTGTAAGACCTCAAGGGAAGAAGTCCTCCCGGACGGGCAGTCGGCGATGAAACAGGAAACCTCACGGGCGACCGTGAGAATCCCGGTCCCTTCAGGGCCGGGAGGATGTCAAGATTTGGAGTAGACCCCCTGCTCGCCGAGCCGGTGCGCGACGTGGTTGGCGGTGAGGATCAGCGCCAGCCCGACCACCGCCTTGAACAGGCCGGCGGCGGCCCCGAGCCCCCATTGTTGGGTGGCGATTGCTTGGTAATAGACGAAGGTGTCCAGCACTTCGGCGGCGTTTCGGCCGACCGCGTCGCGTTGCAGGATGAACTGTTCGAAGCCGACGGAGAGCGCGTCGCCGAGGCGCATGATGAGCAGCAGCACGATCACCGGACGTAGACCGGGCAGGGTGATGTGCCACAGCCGGCGCCACCGTCCGGCCCCGTCGGCGGCGGCCGCCTCGTACAGGTTCGGGTCGATCGCCGCGAGGGCGGCGAGGAAGACGATGGCGCCCCAGCCGATGTCCTTCCACACCGCCTCGGCGGTGACCAGGACGATGAACCCGTCCGGGTTGGTCATCACGTTCCAGGGCTGCAGGCCGGCCTGGCGCATCTGTTGGGCCAGCAGCCCGGCGCCGCCGAGCATCTGCACGAAGAACGTCACCACCAGCACCCAGCTGAAGAAGTGCGGCAGGTAGACGACGCTCTGCACGAGGCCGCGCAGCCGGCCGGAGACCAGGCTGTTGAGCAGGATCGCCAGCAGGATCGGCAGGGGGAAGAAGAAGACCAGCTGGAACGCGGTGATGGCGAGGGTGTTGCGGACCGCGCCCCAGAACAGCGGGTCCCGGAAGAGGGCCTCGAAGTTGCCGAAGCCGATCCATTCGCTGTGCAGGAACGCGTCGATCGGGTCGTTGCCGACGAACGGGTTGTAGTCCTGGAAGGCGATGACGTTGCCGAGGGTGGGCACGTAGTGGAAGACCAGCAGCAGCGCCGCGGCCGGAGCGGTCATGGCCAGCAGCGGCCAGTCGCGGGCCAGCCGGGCGCGCAGCGTCCGTCGGGCCTTTCTTCGCGTACGCCCCGGCGGTGCGGCCGGGGCGGCCGCCGGCGTCTCCACGACGCCGGCGGTGCCCTGCGTGGTCATCGCCCGTTGTCCGAGAGCGCCTTCTCGAAGAACGCGCGCCCCTCCTCGCCGCCGGTGGTGAGGAACTCCTTGCGGACCGCTTCCAGGTCGGTGAGCGGCCGGCGGCCGCGCAGGATGTCGAGGATCTTGTCGTCGGTCGGCTGAAGGATCTTTGACCAGTTGGCGGGCAGTTCCAGCTTGATCCCGGCGAACAGGTCCTTCTCCATCAGGCCGATGTTCTTCTGGTAGTAGCCGATGTAGTCCTGTACGTAGTTCGGGGTGTCGGCGCTGCGGACCTTCACCGGCATGCGGCCGCCGATGTGGGTGTACTGGGCGCCCATCTCCTTGCGGCCCAGCTCGGTGGCGGCGGGGCTGCCGTCGGCGGCGCGGGTGAAGTGCTTTCCCTCGACGCCGAACTCGCGCAGCTCGAACTCGCGGCTGCCGAACGGGGCGGCGCACCAGTTGAGCACCCGCAGCAGCTCTTCGACGCGGTCCTTGCCGAGGCCCTTCTTGATGAAGGTGAAGAAGATCGGCTTCTCGCTGCCCCAGATCAGCGGTTGGCTGCCGCCCGCGCCGAACAGCGGCAGCGGCTGCATGTCGAAGCTGGGCAGCACCTGGGTCTGCTCGCTCTGCATGCCCTGCCAGGCGCCGAGGCCGTCCTGGTACATCAGGATCTTGCCGGCCTTGAACAGTTGCTTCTCGTCGGCGCCCTTGCTGGCCACCGTGTCGGGGTGGACCAGGCCGTCGGCGAACAGCTTGGCGGTGAACTCCAGGGCGGCGGCGAACGCGGGGTTCTCGAACTTGTGCTCCAGGCCGCCGTCGGGTCGCTTGCGCCAGGTCTGCTGGCAGCCGAAGAGCTGCTGCACCATGTCGAAGACGCTGCCGAAGGCCCACACGCCCTTGGCCGGGTCGGTGGCTTTCTTGCCGAGCTCGTACAGCTCGTCGGGGCTGGTCGGCGCGGCCAGGCCGGCCCGGTCGAACAGGTCCTTGCGGTGGAACAGCGCCCAGGCGAACGGGCCGTCGGTGGGGAACGGGACCGCGGCCAGCCGGCCGCCCCAGACCGAGTACTCCCAGGCGCCGGTGGGCAGCGCGGCGAGGTACGGGTAGGCCGCGGCGGCGTCGCCCTTGAGGTGGTCGGTGAGGTCCTCGAAGAGCGCCTTGACCGCGTCGGAGAATCGGGCGATCTTGTCGACCTCCCAGTTGGGCACGCTGAGGATGTCCGGCACGTCGCGGGCGCCGAGCATCGCGTTGAGCTTGTCGGCGTAGGTGTTGCCGTCCTGCAGGCTGGGGTCGACGTCGACGCCGAGTTTGGCGTTGATCGCCGCGAGGTAGGAGTTCTTTCCGAGGGTCGGCGGGGTGGGCCCCCACCACGGGCTCATGGTGCGGATGGCCGGTCCACCTCGGCCGGGCTGTTCGGTGACCGCGTCCGCCAACTGCCGGGGGTAGCTGAGGTAGCCGTCGGGGATCGGCCCCTCTCCGGGTACGTCCGGCTTGAGCAGCACGGCCGGCTTGTGGGCGGGCAGCACCGATCGGATGGCGTCGGCCTTGGTGGCGGTGCCCTTGCTGCCGGCCTCCTTGCTGCACGCGGCCAGGGCGCTGCCGCCGAGGGTGGCGGTGGCACCGAGGCCGATCAGCCGCAGCAGGGTCCGGCGGTCGGTGGATGCGCCCGGCAGGGACGGCTTCACGGCGCACTCCCTTCATCGTGGTGGGTTTGCCGAGGACCAGGAACGGGATAGCATTAGTTGGGGTTCTAGCCGAACAAACTAATCCACGGTGATCCCGCCCACAAGACAGCGCAGCACCCCGGACGGTCGATCCGGGCCGACCGCGGAGGTAGGCGATGATGGAGGCCGCACCACCGGGAACGGCAGCGTCGGCGCAGGAAGCGGGCAGCGAGTGATCAGCATCCACACCCCACCCCAGCCCACCGACCTCGGCGACGTCCGGGTGGCCAACCGGGCCGTGGTCCTGCGGCACGTCCGGCTGCACGCGCCCTGCTCCCGGGCCGACATCGCCGCGCACACCGGGCTCAACAAGGCCACCGTCTCCAGCCTGGTCACCGAGCTGATCGAACGGCGACTGCTGCGCGAGACCGGGCTCACCGAGAACCGGATCGGGCGGCCCGCCACCATGCTCGTCCTCGACGGCGAGCCGTACGCCGGGCTCGGCCTGCAGGTCGGCGCCGACGAACTCGTGGTGGTCGCCGCCGACCTGGGCGGCAACCGGCTGCTCACCTGGCGACGCGCCTTCACCGCGCCGACCGTCACCCCGCAGGAAACCGTCCGCGCGCTCGCCGCCCTGGCCCGCCGGGCGATCAGCCGGGTCACCGGGCAGGGCCGCAGCGTGCTCGGTGTCACCGTGGGCGTACCCGGGCTCGTGGGCACCGACGACGGGATTCCCCTGGCCCCCGCGCTGGGCTGGCGCGACGTGCCGCTCGCCGCCGAACTGCGCCGCGCGCTGCGGGATCCGAGCTTCACCGTCGGCGTCGACACCGACGCCAACCTCGCAGTCCTGGCCGAGCAGCGGCACGGCGCGTACGCCGGTACGGCCGACCTGGTGCACCTGACCGGCGGAATCGCACCCGGCGCGGGGCTGGTCAGCGGCGGCCGGCTGCTGCGCGGCGGCCGCGGCTTCGCCGGCGAGATCGGCCACGTGCCACTGGACCCGGCCGGACCGGCCTGCGCGTGCGGCCGACGCGGCTGCCTCGCCGCGTTCATCGGCGTGGACGCCGTGGTCCGCCGGGTCCTGCCCGACGCCGCACAGCACGGCCCGGTCGTCGACTACCTGCCGGAGCTCGACCAGATCCAGGCCCTCGCCGGCTCCGGCGACGACGTCGTCCTGACCGGACTGGCCGAGGTCGGCCGACGGCTCGGCCACGGGGTGTCCATCCTGGCCAACCTGCTCGACCCGCAGGTGGTCGTGGTCGGCGGCCACCTCGCGGCGCTGGCCCCCTGGCTGCTGCCGGCGGCCCGGGCGGAGCTGGCCGCCCGTACCCTCGCCGCCGGCGGATGCCGGCTGGAGGCCAGCGACCTCGGCTCCGCGGCGACCGCGCTCGGCGGCGCCACCGCCGCCCTGGCCACCGTGGAGGCCGGCCGGCTACCGACCGCCTGACCTCGCCGGTCAGTCCGGCAGCGCACCGGGCCTTGACCGGATCGGCGCACGGTGCCAACCTCGGTACCGCCACCCCGTCACCAGGGCAGCCGGGGCGGCATCTCTTTCCGCGGTCGTCGAAGCGCTTCACCAGCGTCCGGGTCGACCACCGCTCGAATCCGCATGACCGAAACCGCCGCTCGTCACGACGGTCGTCGAAGCGCTTCGATATGCCGGTCGCCCCGACGCCCACGGAAGGCATCCGCCATGACCGACCACCTCCCCCACCACCTCGACGACCTGCTGGCCCGGCTCACCCTGCCGGAGAAGCTCGGCCTGCTGCACCAGTGGCAGGCGCCGGTGCCCCGGCTCGGCCTGCCCCCGTTCCGCACCGGCACGGAGGCGCTGCACGGCGTCGCCTGGCTCGGCCCGGCGACCGTCTTCCCCCAGGCGGTCGGGCTGGCCGCCACCTGGAACCCCGACCTGATCCGGACGGTCGGCGCCGCCGTCGGTGACGAGGTCCGCGCCAAGCACCACGCCGACCCTGCGCGAGTCGGCCTCAACGTGTGGGCGCCGGTGGTCAACCCGCTGCGCGACCCACGCTGGGGACGCAACGAGGAGGGCTGGTCCGAGGACCCGTGGCTGACCGGCCGGCTGGCCACCGCGTACGCCCGCGGACTGCGCGGCGACCACCCGACCCGGATGCGCACCGCGCCGACCCTCAAGCACTTCCTCGGCTACAACAACGAGACCGACCGGGCCACCACCTCCAGCAACCTGCCGCCCCGCGTGCTGCACGAGTACGAACTGCCCGCCTTCCGGGCCCCCATCGAGGCCGGCGCGGCGGTGGCGGTGATGGCCTCCTACAACCGGGTCAACGGAGTGCCGGCGCACCTGAGCCCACTCATCGCCGGCGAACTGCGCGGCTGGGCCGACGACGAGATCATGGTGGTCGGCGACGCCGCCGCGGTCGCCAACATCGCCGGCGTGCAGGCCCACCTGCCCGACCACGTCGAAGGCTTCGCCGCCGCCCTGCGCGCCGGCATCGACAGCTTCACCGAGGACGACGAGGACAGCGCCCCGACGATCGAGCGGCTGACCGAGGCGCTGCGCCGCGGGCTGATCACCGAGACCGACGTGGACCGGGCGGCACGCCGCATCCTCGGCGTACGGCTGCGCCTGGGCGACCTGGACCCGCCGGCTGACGACCCGTACGCCGCCGTGCCGCCCGACGTCATCGACTGCCCGGCGCACCGGCGACTGGCCCGCGAGGCGGCCCGCCAGGCGGTCGTGCTGCTGCACAACGACGGACTACTGCCCCTCTCGAGCGCCGCCGCGCCCCGGGTGGCCGTGCTCGGCCCGCTCGCCGACACCGTCCACCTCGACTGGTACAGCGGCACCCCGCCGTACGCGGTCAGCGCGTACGGCGCCCTGGCCGGGCGGCTGCCCGAGGTGACCACCCACCCGGGCGCGGACCGGATCACGCTGCGCGTCGGCGAGCGTTACGTCCACTGCCCGGACACTCCCGACGGCGGCCCGTTGACCCTCGACGCCGAACCTGGTGGGTTCGACGTGTACGACTGGGGCCGGAACGTGGTGGCGTTGCGCGCGGTCGGCAACGGGCGGCACGTCGGCGCCGACGACACCGGCACGCTGGTCAACGACCGGCCCGGCCCGGGCGGCTGGGTGGTCCGGGAGACGTTCCGCTTCCACCACCGCGCCGACGGCACCGCGCTGCTGCAGCACCTCGCCACCGACCGGTACGTCACCGTCGACGCCGACGGCCGGCTGACCGTCGGCGCCGACCCGGACGACGCCGCCCGGTTCACCGTGGACCTGCTCGTCGACGGGACGGCCGAGGCCGCCGCGCTGGCCGCCGCCGCTGACGTGGCCGTGGTGGCGCTGGGCAACCACCCGATGGTGGGCGGCCGCGAGACCGAGGACCGGGTCGACCTGACCCTGCCGGTCGGGCAGGAGACGCTGCTGCGCGCCGTGCACGCCGCCAACCCGCGAACCGTGCTGGTGGTCACCAGCAGCTACCCGTACGCGGTCGGCTGGGCGCAGCAGCACCTGCCGGCGGTGCTGTGGACTTCGCACGGCGGCCAGGAACACGGCAACGCCCTCGCGGACGTGCTGCTCGGCGACGCCGACCCGACCGGCCGGCTCACCCAGACCTGGTACGCCGACACCGCCGACCTGCCCGACCTGCTCGACTACGACATCATCGACGCCGACGCCACCTACCTGTACCACCGGGGCGAGCCGCTGTACCCGTTCGGGCACGGGCTCAGCTACACCCGCTTCGACTACGCCGACCTGCGGTTGAGCGCGGCCGAGGTGACCGCCGGCGAGGTGGTCGAGGTGAGCGTCGCGGTCACCAACACCGGCGACCGCCCCGGCACGGAGGTGGTGCAGCTCTACACCCGGCAGCGGCGCTCCCGGGTCAAGCAGCCCCTGCGGCAGCTGCGCGACTTCACCCGGGTCGCCCTGACTCCCGGGCAACGCGCCACCGTCACCCTGCGGCTGCCCACCGCCGAGCTGGCCTGGTGGGACGAGTCCCGCGGCGCGATGGTCGTGGAGGACGCCACCCACACCGTGCTGGTCGGCCGGTCCGCCCGGGACGTCCGCCTGGTCGGCGCCCTCACCGTGACCGGCTCGGCCCCGGCCGCGGTGCCGGCCGCCGACCGGTGCGGCGCGGCCCGATGACCACCGCGCCGGGTCGCGGCCGTACCGGCGGCGACCAGGTCACCATCGCCGACGTCGCCCGGCACGCCGGGGTCGCGGCGAGCACCGTGTCGTACGTCCTCAGCGGCAAGCGGGCGATCTCGGCGGTGACCCGGGACAGGGTCCTTGCCAGCGTCCGCGCACTCGGCTACCACCCCAACGCCGGAGCGCGTGCCCTGGCCAGCCGCAAGGCGAACGTCATCGCCCTGGTACTGCCGTTGCGCACCGGGATGCAGGTGCCGGTGGTGATGCAGTTCGCCACCGCCGTGGTGACCACCGCCCGCCGGTACGACCACGACGTGCTGCTGGTCACCTCCGACGAGGGGCCGGCCGGGCTGCGGCGCATCGCCGCCGCCGCGATGGTCGACGGTGTCCTGCTGATGGACGTGGAGCTGGAGGACTCCCGGGTGCCGCTGCTGCGGGAGCTGGCACTGCCGAGCGTGCTGATCGGGCATCCCGCCGACGCCACCGGGCTGGCCTGTGTGGACCTCGACTTCCACCGGGCCGGCGAGGTCTGTGTCGAGCACCTGGCCGGGCTCGGGCACCGGCGGGTCGCGCTGCTCGGCGCCCCGGCGGCCGTCTACGCCCGGGGCACCGGCTTCGCGCACCGGACTCGGGCCGGGGTGCTGGCCGCGGCCGCCCGGCTCGGCCTCGACGCGGTGACGCTGCCCTGCGAGGAGGGCCGGGCGGCGATCCGCCGCGACCTGGCGTCCCTGCTGGACCGTCACCCCGACATCCACGGCCTCGTCGTGCAGAACGAGTCGGCGGTCGGGCCGGTGCTGGCCACGCTGCCGGCCCTGGGCCGGCACGTGCCGGCGGACATGTCGGTGGTGGCGGTCTGCCCCGACCAGCTCGCCGAGCAGGCGGGGCTCACCTGCGTGCCGGTGCCCGCCGAGGAGGTCGGCCGGCAGGCGGTGACGTTGCTGATGCGCCGGCTGCGCGACGAGCCGGTGCCGGAGGTGACGCTGCTCGAACCACGGCTGGCCGTGCGGGACAGCACCGCCGGGGGCAGTCGGTGACGGCCCGGCTTACCGGGGCGAGCACGGCGCTGTCAGGACTTCCCACGCCCGCCCGCGCCCCGAATCGCCGACTCGATGCGCAGGAGCAAGCCGCCGAACACGAGCACCGCCCCGAGGACCAGATCCAGATTCGTGGGGGTGGTGGGTTCGTCGTACTGGTAGAGGAGGAAGATCACTCCCCCGACTGCCGCGAGTCCGCCAATGAGGCCGACCACCGCGCCTGCTGCCATCTCCGATTGCGGTCGGCTATCCGCAGTCTTCGCTGTAGGGCTGAGGGTTTGGGGACGGTCGGGTTGCTGCTGGGCAGGGCTGGTTGGGCGGCCGGCGGCGCCCGGACCGGGTTGGGACGGGCGAAGTTTCCGTTCGGGGGATGGCGAGTCCATCGCGGCAGTCTAGGCGGGATGTCGCTACTGCTGACGCCTCAGCTCGATGAGCACGCTCGGGCCGTCAGAGGTTGTCGGGCCGGGTGAGCGCCGGGTGTCGCTCACCCGGCGCGGCGTACCAGGCGCTGGTCTCCTCACGCAGCGCGGTGTCGATCCGCAGCCGCGACCAGTCGTCCAGCTCGGGCAGGGCGTCCGGGTCGAACCAGCCGACCGCGATGGACTCGTCCCCGTCGGCGGTGGCCGTGCCACCGACCGCGTGGCAGCGGAACCAGACGTTGAGGTATTCGCAGGCGTCGCCGTTGGGGTAGACGACCGGGTGGGTGGCGACCCCGCCGACCCGGTCGATCGCCACCCGCACCCCGGTCTCCTCGTGGACCTCCCGCAGCAGCGCCTCGGCCGGCTGCTCACCCGGGTCGACCATCCCGGCCGGCAGCGACCAGCGCCCGTTGTCGCCCCGGCGGGCCAGCAGCAGCCGCTCCGCCTCGTCGGTCACCACCGCGCTGACCCCGTACAGCAGGAGCAGGTCGGGGCCGATGTGTCGACGCATTCGGGCGACGTACGGCGAGACCGGCATGGCCGCAAACCTACCCCCGGCGCGGGCTTGCCGCGCTGCCGGCGGACCGGCCGTTAGACTTCGCCCCCGATGGACGCCCAGCCCACCCCCGAGACCCGCCCGTGCGCTCACTGTGGACGGCAGGTGCCGCAGCGTGTCGGCGCCGGCCGGCCGTTCCGTTACTGCCGGGACAACGACGGGGCCTGCCAGCGGGCGTCGCGCAACTCGCGGATGCGCCACCGCAATGCCCCCGGCCTGCCCGGCCAGGTGGCCCGCACCTGGGAGGCGGTGGACCGGCTCGACCAGATCGTGGAGACCCTCACCGAGGCGCTGCACGCCGAACTGTCCCCCGCCGGGGTGGAACGGCAGCTCGCGCAGGTCCGCGCCGAGGCGGCCACCCAGGTGGCCGCCTCGCACACCGAACGGGACGAGGCTCGCCGGGACGCCGAGGACGGCGCCGCGACGGCCGCCGGGGCCCGGCAGGAGGCCCAGGCGGCGCTGGCCGAGCGGGACGCGGCCCGGGAACACGCCGGCCGGGCCGAGGCCGAGGCTGCCCGCGCCGCCGAGCGGGCCGAACGCGCCGAGGCGTCCCGGGACTCCGCACGCGACCAGGCCAGCGCCGCGCAGGCGCTGCGGGTGCAGGCCGAACGGGACCGCGACGCCGCCCGTGACGAGCTGGGCACAGTGCGCACGGAACTCGACACGCAGCGGCGCCGGGTCACCGACCTGGCCGCCGAGCGGGACGCCGCCCGCGCCGACGCAGAGCGGGCCGCTCGCGCGGCCGGCGAGGCGGTGGTGCGGGCCGATCGGCTGCGGGCCGAGGCCGATCGGTCGCGGGCCGAGGCCGAGGCGGCCCGGGCGCAGGTCGAGCAGGCTCGCGCGGAGACCGAGCAGGCGCGCGCGGAGACCGCCGAGGCGCGGCGATCCGCGCAGGCGACGCAGGCCGCCCGGGACCGGGCCGAGGCGGCGCGGGCCGAGGCCGTCGCGGCGGCGGCCACCGCCCGGGAGGAGGTGGCGGCCCGCGTCGGGGAGCGGGACACCCTCGCCGCCGACCTGGCGGCTGCGCGGGCGGCCGCCGGCGCGCTCGAGGCCCGACTGGCCGAGCTGGCCGTACGGTTGACCGCCGTCGAGGCCGACCGGGACGCGGCCCAGCGCCGGGCCGGGCAGCTCGCCGACCAGGTCGGCGACCTGGCCAGCGCCCTGGCCCGGCTCAGCATCCGCGACTCCTGACCGTCCCGCGCTGCCCTCCGGCGCCCGGTCAGTGGATGCCGGACATCAGCGCCCGGATGTGCCGGGCGAACATCACCGCGCTCAGTCCCAGCACCACCGACGCCAACCCGAAGGTGAGGAAATAGACCGCCTCCGACCAGGTCTCGGCCAGCCGGGCCACCTGGCCACCGATCGCGTCACCGACGGCGGTGGCCAGGAACCACAGGCCCATCATCTGGCTGGCGTACTTGATCGGGGCCAGCTTCGTGGTGGCCGACAGGCCCACCGGGCTCAGCGACAGCTCACCGGCGACCTGGATGGCGTACACCGCGACCAGCCACCACGGCGAGACCAGCCGGCCGCCGACGGCGGCCTGCGCCGCGGCGGCCATCAGCACGAACGACAGGCCGTTGAGGACCAACCCGACGGCGAACTTCATCGGGGTGGACACCCGGTGGCCGAGCTTCAGCCACACCCAGGCGGCCAGCGGCGCCCCGATGATGATCAGGATCGGGTTCACCGACTGCAGCCAGGACGCCGGGAAGGTGACACCGAGCACGCCCCGGTTGGTCTTGTCGGCGGCGAAGATGTTCAGCACCGACCCGGCCTGGTCGTAGATCAGCCAGAACGCGGCGGCGAAGACGAACAGCCACAGGTACGCCTTCATCCGGCTGCGTTCGGTGGCGCTGATCTCCCGGTCGGTGAGGATCCGGGCGAAGTATCCGGCGGCCACCAGCACGGTGACCAGGGTGAGCAGGTTGACCACCGTGTTGACGGTGAACAGCCCGGACAGGGCCAACGCCGCCAGCACCGCCAGCGCCACCACGACGACCACGCCGATGCGGGTCAACGCCCGCCGCCGGTCCGCCCCGAGCAGCGGGTCGACGGGCCGCGCGCCGGCCTCGCCCAGGTTGCGGCCGCCGAGGACGTACTGCACCACGCCGAAGGTCATGCCGATCGCGGCGGCGCCGAACCCCAGATGCCAGTTGATCTTCTCGCCGAGCAGGCCGGTGATCAGCGGGGCGATGAACCCGCCGAGGTTGATGCCCATGTAGAAAATCGAGAACCCGGCGTCGCGGCGCGGGGAGTCCCGGTCGTACAGGTCGCCGACCATGGTGGAGATGTTGGGTTTGAGCAGCCCGGTGCCGAGCACGATCAGCGTCATGCCGGCGAACACGCTCCACCGCGCCGGCACCGCCATCACGTAGTGGCCGGCGGCGATGACCACGCCGCCGGCCAGCACGCTGCGCCGGGCGCCGATGAGCCGGTCGGCGATCCAGCCGCCGGGCAGCGCCATCAGATACACCATCGCGTTGTAGGTGCCGTAGACGGCGTTGGCGGTGGACTCCCGGATGGCCAGCCCACCGTCGGCGACGGCGGCCGTCAGGTAGAGGACCAGGATGGCCCGCATGCCGTAGAAGCTGAACCGCTCCCACATTTCGGTGAGGAACAGCGTCGACAGCGCCCGCGGATGACCGAAGAACGTCCGTTCGCCGGGCGCTCTGCCCTTGACCGGCATGTCACTGGCCATCGTCACCTCCCGCGCCCCATGGGCGGTTAACATCCCCAGTGACAGCCGAAACACTCCACTCATTCGACCCGGCCGGGGACGACCCCGCCGGGCAACTCGCGTGGGCGGCTACCCTTGCAGGGTTCCGACCCGCGCGGGTTGCGCCGGCGTGGGCGGGAATGGCCCGGCGGGGACGGACCGTTACACCGAGAAGACCAGCACCACCAACGAGGGGAAATCGATCATGGGCGAGCGCATGCTGCGCGGGAGCCGTCTGGGCGCGGTCAGCTATGAGTCCGACCGCAACACGGAGCTCGCGCCGCGTCAGACCCGCGAGTACCTCTGCGCCAAGGGCCACCAGTTCGAGGTGCCGTTCGCCGTCGACGCCGAGGTCCCGACGACCTGGGAGTGCAGGTTCGACGGCAGCGTCGCACGGCTGGTCGACGGCAGCGAGCCGGAGCAGAAGAAGGCCAAGCCGCCGCGTACCCACTGGGACATGCTGCTGGAGCGGCGTTCCATCGCCGAGCTGGAGGACATCCTCGCCGAGCGGCTCCAGGAGGTCCGCACCCGCCGAGGCCGCGCCTGAGCAGCGCACGAAACGACCGAAGCGCCCCCGGGATCACCCGGGGGCGCTTCGCCGCGTTCAGGGCCGGCGAGGTTCGATGATCTCGCCCTCGACGACCGGGCCCGACTCGCCGGCCGGCGGCTGCTGCGGCGGCTGCGGCGCGCCGCGGTGCACCCGCACCCGGCGGGGGCCGAACAGGTCACCGGCGACCATCGACGACACCCGGCGCTCCGTGGCCCGTTGCGTGCCGGCGCGGGCCACCCGCCGCACCGGCGGCACCAGCAGCAGCAGCCCCACCGCGCCGGTGATCAGGCCGGGCAGCGCCAGCAGCAACGCCCCCGCCAGGCCGACCAGGCCGTCGGTGACCTGCCGGCCCGGTGGCTGACCCGACTCCGCGGCGGCGCGGAAGCCCCGCCACGCCCGCATGCCCTCCCGGCGCAGCAGCGCCAGCCCGAGCAGGGTCACCCCGAACACCAGCAGCAGCGCGGCGCCGAAGCCGACCGCCCGGCCCACCAGGACGAACACGATCAGCTCCAGCACCGCCAGCAGCAGCAGGGCCGGCGGCACGTACCTCAGTCTCAGTCGGCGCATCTCACCTCTTCAGCCACGGGCGTCATCACGCTCCTCCAGCATGACACGGCCGCGGCTCACGGCCATCGGGCCAGCTCGTCGGGCCCGCCCCGCCGGATCGCCGTACGCCGGTCCCGCACCCCCCAGCTGGTGATCCGCCACAACGCCTCGGCCACGATCAGCGGGCTCATCTTGCTGTCACCGTGTTCCCGCTCGGCGAACGTGATCGGCACCTCGACGATCCGCACCCCGGCCCGGTGCGCCAGCCGGGACAGTTCCACCTGGAACGCGTACCCCTGGGAGCGCACCGAATCCAGGTCGATGGCCTCCAGCACCGTCGTCCGGTACACCCGGTAGCCGCCGGTGGCGTCGGTGACCGGCATGCCCAACGCCAGCCGCGTGTAGAGGTTGGCGCAACGGGACAGCAGCAGCCGCCGCAACGGCCAGTTCAGCACCCGCGCCCCGCGGGTCCACCGGGAGCCGATCACCACGTCGGCGTCGCGGGCGGCGGCCAGCAGCGCCGGCAGGTCCTCCGGGGCGTGCGACCCGTCGGCGTCCATCTCCACCACGGCGTCGTAGCCGCGCTCCCGCGCCCAGGCGAAACCGGCCAGGTACGCCGCGCCGAGGCCATCCTTGCCCTGCCGGTGCAGCACGTGAACGTGCGGGTCGCGGCGGGCCAGTTCGTCGGCGATCGCGCCGGTGCCGTCGGGGCTGTTGTCGTCGGCCACGAGGACGTCCACGGCCGGCGCCGCCGCGCGGACCCCCGCGACGATCTGGCGCACGTTGTCGGCCTCGTTGTAGGTGGGGATGACCACGAGCACCCGTCCCACCCCGGGGTGCCCCGACGTCCGCCGCTGCGTTGCCACGCCCACCGCCGTACCACCCTCTCCCGCCGGCCTGCCGGCGCCTCGTCCTACCCGGGGGCGCCCTCCCGACGGCGCCGCAGCACCGCCGCGCCGGCCAGGGCCGCGACGGCGAGCGCCGCGAGGACCACCTCCGGCCACACCCCCGCCCGGGTGGCCGGGGTCTGCCCGTCCCCGAGCTGCATCTGCCGGACCACCACCGCCGCGGTGTTGAACCCGGTCGCCCCGTCTACCCGCCCATCGGGGGTAACGAACCCGGACACCCCGACCGTGGAGGCCATCAGCGCCGCCCGGCCGTGCTCGACGGCACGCAACCGCACCATGGCCATCTGCTGGCGGGCCTCGGCCACGTCGAAGGTCGCGTTGTTGGTCTGCACCACCAGCAGCTGCCCGCCGCCGGTGACGGTGTCCCGGACAATCCCGTCATAGGCGACCTCGAAGCAGATCACGTCCCCGACGGTGACCGGCCCGGCGTCGAGCACCCCGGGTGTGGCGCCGGGCACGAAGTCGGTGCGGACCCGGTCCACCTCGGCGCTGACCATCCGGGCGATCCGCCGCAGCGGCACGTACTCGGCGAACGGCACCGGGTGCCGCTTGACGTACATCTGCCCCAGGTCGACGCCGCTGCCGGGCCGCCACAGCAGGCCGGCGTTGCGGACCTGCCCGGCGTCGGGGCCGAGCAGCACCGCGCCGACCAGGATCGGCGCGCCGATCGCCTCGGCGGCCTGGGAGATCCGGTACCCGGCGTCCGGGTTGCGCAGCGGGTCGATGTCGCTGGAGTTCTCCGGCCACACCACCAGGTCGGGGCGGGGTTGCGTGCCGGCGGCGACCTGTCCGGCCAGCGTCAGGGTGGCGTTGACGTGGTTGTCGAGCACCGCCTCCCGCTGGGCGTTGAAGTCCAGCCCGAGGCGGGGCACGTTGCCCTGCACGATGGCGACGGTGACGCGGTCCCCGCCGCCGCGCACACCGGCCGGGACCGCCGTCGCGGCGGCGAGCAGCGCGGCCAACGCGGCCGCGGCCCCCGCCACCGGCCGCCACTGCCCGGCCGGTTGACGCCAGTCGCGCCAGGCGGCGGTGACCAGCAGCCCACCGGCCACCGCGACGGCGCAGGTGACCAGCGGGGCGCCGCCGAGCGCGGCCAGCCGCAGCAGCGGCGACGCGTCCTGGCTGAACGCCAGCCGCCCCCACGGGAACCCACCGAACGGGGTACGGTCGCGCAGCGCCTCCTGCCCCACCCACAGCACCCCGGTCAGCAGCGGCCACACCACCCGGCGCCGGTCGACCAGCGGCGACACCCAGGCGGTGGCCGCGCCCAGCAGCGCCAGGTAGCCGGCCTGCAGCAACGCCAGCAGGATCCACGGCAGGACGCCGGTGTGCAGGTTGGTCCATTCCAGCAGCGGCGCGAACAACGCCACCCCGGTGAGGAAACCGAGCCCGGCGCCGGCGCGCAGCCGCCGCCGGTGCGCCGCCGCCGCCAGCAACGCCACCCCGACCGGG
The DNA here is from genome assembly GCF_040649295.1 of Micromonospora sp. NPDC048999. Taxonomy (NCBI): domain Bacteria; kingdom Bacillati; phylum Actinomycetota; class Actinomycetes; order Micromonosporales; family Micromonosporaceae; genus Micromonospora; species Micromonospora sp. NPDC048999. The sequence goes on from NZ_JBEZFI010000030.1 coordinate 25,246, forward strand.
GCCAGGGGCCACACCCCGTACGGGGGGAACGCGGCCAGCATCGCCAGCCCCGCCAGCACGGCCAGCGGCGCGGCCACCGGCAGCGGCAGCGGCAGCGGCGCCGCCGCGTCGTGTGCCGCGCCCGTGGTACGCGTCTCCCGGCGGTCGAGGGTGGTCACCGGCGCTCCGTCACAATCACGGGCCGAAGGCTACCCGGCCGGCCCGTGCCGCCGCCGGTGGACACCGTGTCCCGCCACCCGCACGGCCGCTCACCGCGCCGGAGTCGGCGCGCGCAGCCGCCCGTCGTGCACCTGCACGATCCGGTCGACGGCGGTCAGGTGGGTGTGGTCGTGGGTGACCAGGACGGTCGCGGCGGCCCGCTGGTGGGTGAGGCGCACGATCAGGTCGATGACGGCGCCGCCACGATCGTGGTCGAGGGCGCTGGTGGGTTCGTCGACGAGCAGCACGGTGGGGTCGTTCATCAGGGCGCGGGCGATGTTGACGCGCTGACGCTGCCCGCCGGAAAGCTGGTGGGGACGCCGTCCGGCTTCGCCGGCGAGACCGACGGCGTCGAGCAGCTCCAACGCCCGGGGCCGGGCCCGGGCCGGGGACCGCCCGTCGATGTGGGCCATCACCTGCAGCTGTTCCACGGCGGTGAGCGAGGGCAGCAGGTTCGGCTGCTGGAAGACGATGCCGATGTGCCGGCGACGCAGGTCGGCCAGTTCCGCCCTGCTCAGGCCGGTGGTGGCGGCGCCGTCGACGGTGACGGTGCCGGCATCGGGGGCGATGAGGGTGGCGGCGACGGCCAGGAGGCTGGACTTGCCGGACCCGGACGGGCCGACGACGGCGGTGAGGCTGCCCCGGGGCACGTCGAGGGTGACCTGATGCAGGGCGGTCAGCCGGCCCGCACCGTCGGGATAGGTGAGGGTGATGTCGGTCAGGTTGAGGCTCATCGGGCACTCCCCAGGGCGGTCAGCGGGTCGACGGACGTGATGCGGCGGATGGCCAGGGCTGCCCCGAGCGCGCCGAGGACAACGATCACGGCGGCCGGCACGCCGACCGTGGCGGGGGTGAGCAGGAACGGCACGGCCGAGGCCGCCACGGCGGCGCCGAGAGCGGCGGCGAGCGCACTGCCGACGAGGGTGCCGGCGGCCAGCAGGACGACAGCCTGACCGAGCGCGTCGCGCAGCAGGTTGCTGGTGGAGGCGCCCAACGCCTTCAGCACGGCGACGTCGGCGCCACGCTGAATGGTCCACACGCTGAAGAACGCGCCGATGACCAGGGCGGCGATGACGAACAGGAAACCACGCATCAACTGCAGCGAACCGTTCTCGGAACGGTACGAGCCGATCGCGGACAGCGAGTCGCCGGTGGCGACGGTTCTGGTGCCGATGGCCGCGTCGGCGGCGGCGACGTCGACGTCGCCGGTGGTGTTGAGAGCGATGACGGTGGCGGTCGAACTGTCGGCGTCGCCGGCCGGCCGTGCGGCCGACTGCCACGTGTCGAGGCTGACCCAGATCACCGGGGTGTGGCTGTAGGAGGCGTCGCCCCGCACGGCGGCAACGGTCAACCTCCGCCCGGCGACGGTGACGGCGTCACCGGCCCCCACGTGAAGATCGTCGGCGGCGGACGTGGACAGCACCACCGACCGGTCGTCGACCCGCGTGCCGTGCGGCGCCAACGCGGATCCGGGCAGGACACCGAAGACACTCACCCCGGCGCCCGCGTCACCCGCGGTGGCCCTGGTGACGGTGATCCCCAACGGTTCGGCCCGGGTCACCCCGGGCACCTGCGCCCACCGCTGCCACTGCTGCTGCGTGACGGTGGACTCGGCGTACGACACGTCCTGCCCGCTGGCGGGCGCGTTGAAGGCGATCCGGTCCGCGGGCAGGTCGGTGATCGCGGAAACGTTCTCCCGGCCCAGCCCGGCGGTGAGCCCGGACAGCAGCCCGACCAACGTGCTGATCAACGCGACGACGGCCCCCATCAGGGCGAACCGCCCTCTGGCGAACTTCAGGTCTTTCCAGGCGACGAACACGAGTTTCCTGGCCCTTTCACGAGGCGTGGCGGTGCCGGTCCACCGTCACCCGCGCGGTACGCCGGCGACATCTGACCCAGGACGGGACTTCACGAATCGAACGGCACCGGCCGGGTTGCATCTTTTGGCAGAGGGCGACCGCGGTGGCCAGCGCCTAGGCTGGAAGCACCGTGAACACCACCGCCACCACCGCCACCCCGGGCGTCCGCGCCCTGGCCTGGTGCCTGCACCTGCTGGTCGCCGGCCTCCTCGCCCTGACCGCCGGCCGAGCCGTGGCCGCCGCCGCCCCCCACGCGGCCGGCGTGGTCGCCGCGGCGGCGCTGCTGGCGCTGGTCTACGCCGCCGGTGGGCTGCTGCCCCGCGCCCGGGCCGCCCACCGGGCCGCCGCCTGGTGGCTGGCCGCCGTGGGCGCGCTGTGGGTGCTGCTGCTGGTCCTGTCCGCCGACGCGGTGTGGCTCGCGTTCCCGCTCTACTTCCTGCAGCTGCATCTGCTGCCGCGCCGGGCCGGACCGGCGGCGGTCGCGGCGACCGCGCTCGCGGCGATCCTCGCGTTCGCCGCCCACCGGGGCTCGTTCGCCCTGGCCACCGCCGTCGGCCCGGCGCTGGGCGCGGCCGTGGCGGTGGCGGTGGTGTGGGGGTACGAGGCCCTCTACCGGGAAAGCGAGCAGCGGCGCCGGCTGATCGAGGAACTCACCGCCACCCGCGCGGACCTGGCCGCCGCCCAGCACACCGCCGGAGTGCTGGCCGAACGCGAACGCCTGGCCCGGGAGATCCACGACACCCTCGCCCAGGGGTTGTCCAGCATCCAGTTGCTGCTGCGCGCCGCCGAACGGGCACTGCCCGACGGCACCGCCGCCGGCTACGTGGAGCAGGCCCGCCGGGCGGCCGTGGACAACCTCGCCGAGGCCCGCCGCTTCGTCGTCGCCCTCACCCCGCCGGCCCTGCAGGACGCCACCCTGGCCGGCGCCCTGCAGCGGCTGTGCGCCACCACATCCACCCGGCACCGGCTCGCCGCGCGTTTCCACCTCACCGGCGACCCGCTGCCGCTGCCGACCGCACACGAGGTCGCCCTGCTGCGCATCGCCCAGTCCGCCCTGGCCAACACGGTCCGCCACGCCCACGCCAACACCGCCGAGGTCGCCCTCGGCTACCTCGACGACCAGGTGACCGTGCGGGTCACCGACGACGGCGTCGGTTTCGATCCGGACACCGCCGGGTTCGGCCTGGCCGCCATGCGCGCCCGCGTGCACGCCCTCGGCGGCACCCTCGACGTCGCGTCCACCCCCGGGCAGGGCGCCACCGTGACCGCCCGGCTACCCGTCACCACGCCCGTGCCCGCCGTCGAGTCCGAGGTGAACCGGTGACGGATTCCGACATTCACCTGCTGGTGGCCGATGACCACCCGGTGGTGCGGGCCGGGCTGCGCGCCGTGCTGGAGACCGAACCCGGCCTGCTCGTGGTGGCCGAGGCCGCCACCGCGGAGGAAGCCGTCGCCCGCGCCGCCGCCGGTGACATCGACGTCGTACTCATGGATCTGCAGTTCGGGCGGGGGATGAACGGCGCCGAGGCCACCGCCGCCATCACCGCACGTCCCGGCGCGCCCCGCGTTTTGATCGTCACCACCTACGACTCGGACGCCGACACCCTGCCGGCCATCGAAGCCGGCGCCACCGGCTACCTGCTCAAAGACGCCCCGCCCGAGGAACTGGCCGCCGCCGTGCGCACGGCGGCGGCCGGGCGTACGACGCTGGCCCCGGCCGTGGCCGACCGGCTCATGAACCGGCTACGCGCCCCCGCCACCGCCCTGACCCGACGGGAGACCGACGTGCTCGCCCTGGTCGCGCAGGGGCTGTCCAACCGCGCCGTCGCAGCGCGGCTGCACCTCACCGAGGGCACCGTCAAGTCGCACCTGGCCCGGATCTACACCAAACTCGGCGTCGACTCCCGCACCGCCGCCGTCGCCGCCGCCACACGTCTCGGTCTCATCCGCCGCTGACCCACGGCCGTGCGGTTCTGCGGCTTCCGCCCCCGCGCCCGACGGTGACCTGCCAGGCTCGGCAGCATGAGCGCTGGCCGCCGGCGGGGGCGGATCGTGCCGGCCGCGCCGGGGTCCCGCGTCAGTCGCCTGGAGTTGTTCTACGACCTGGTGTTCGTGCTGGCGTTCCTCAACGTCACCACCCTGTTGTCGGCGAACCTGACCGTACACACGCTGCTCGCGGGCCTGCTGGTGCTGGCCCTGCTGTGGTGGTGCTGGGTCTCCTTCGCCGCGCTGGGCAACGCGGTGCGCACCGACCAGGGGGTGCTGCCGCTGATCGGCGCGGTGACGGTGGTCGCCCTGTTCGTGCTCAACCTGAGCCTGCCGGAGGCGTTCACGAACCGTCCCGGCGGGCCGCCCGGCCCGCTCGTCTTCGCCGTCTGCTATCTGGTCGTCCGCGCGGTCCAGGTGCTGGTGCTGCTGACCCGCAGCGACGTCCCGGGCCGCGCGGCCCTGCGGTTCGGCCTGCCGCTGCTGGCCAGCGTGACGCTGCTCCTGGTCGCCGGGGCGCTGCAGCACCAGCAGGTGGCCGGGCCGACGTGGTTGCAGTTGGCGCTGTGGGCCGCCGCCGTGGGCATCGAGTTCACCGCCGGCAGCCGCGTCCGCAGCGTCGGCCTGGCAGTGGTCTCCGCCGCCCACTGGGCGGAACGGTACGCGCTGATCCTGCTCATCGCGCTCGGCGAGTCGATCATCTCGCTGGGGCTGGGCCCCAAGCCGACCGCCGGACGACCGATCAGCTGGGCGGTGATCGTGGCGTCGATACTCGGCGTCACCACCATCGCGGCGCTGTGGTGGATGTACTTCGACACCCTGGCGCCCGCCCTCGAGCAGCAACTGCACCGCACCCGCGACCCGGACGCCCGGGCCGCCTACGCCCGCGACGTCTACGCCTACCTGCACCTGCCGTTGATCGCCGGGATCATCCTGTTCGCCCTCGGCGTGAAGCGCTACCTCGCCGTGATCGCCGATCCACACGGTGATCCGTGGCGAGTGCGCGCGCTCGGACTGGACTACCGGGTGCTGTTCGCCGGCGTGATCATCTACCTCGTGGGCCTGCTGGCACTCGGGGTACGCGCCAGCCGCCGCGTGCGGCTACTGCCGGCCGTGACAGTGGTGGTCCTCGCCGCCGTGCTGCTGCCCGCCGGCCGGTTACCGGCGGTCGCCGGCCTGGCAGTGCTCGCCCTGGCCTGCGTCGCGCTGGTGCTGGCCGGGCTGCGCGCCAGCGACCCGCTGCGCCGCCAGGTACGGCAGGTGGCGCTCAACGAACAGATCGCCGCCGAGCAGGAACAGTCGCAGTGGCGCCGCCGCCACCTGTGAAGCGGCGCGGGCGGAGACGAAATCGGGGCGCGGCTCGCGCCGCGCCCCGATGCTCCCAGGCCCTTCCCGGCCGGTGGGGCGAGGACGACCGGCGCCGACCTTCGGACCGACCGGACGTGGACTGGCTGCCCCCGCCTGGCCGTTGTCTACTGGCCGTGCCTTTCACCCTGCCCGTACACCGGTAACCGCGGCCGGTTCGCGCCGCCCCGCCGACCCCCGCCCGCTGGACCTGGCCGCCGCAACCACATCGGGTCGCTCGGCCAGCGGACGAAGGGACGAAGCGAACAACAGCCGCTTCCCGTGATAGGACTCAAAGACGGTACGGCGTACACCCCCGCCGCTGTCAACCCACCCCGGCCTGTCGTGTGTCACACCACGGCGTGTCGCGTCGGCGCGTCTCGATCCGTTGCCGCCGCAGGTGACACACCCGCGCCGAGGTGGCGGCGCAGCAACGCGACCGCCGCCCCCGGTTGCTCGGCGGCGAGCAAACCACCGGCCGCGAGGACGTAGTCGACGTCGACGACCGCGCGGGCCGCCCGGGGCAACGGCCACCCGCCGGCGTGATCGCCGAGCACCGCGGCGAGCACCCCGGCCGCGTCACCGGCGTCGGCGTGCCGCAGCACCCCCCCGGAGCCGACCATCAGCCGCACGTCACGCAGATCCCGACCGGCCCGCTCCCCGGTGGCCGCGCCGCGGGCATGCCGACGCACCGCCACCGTCGCCGCGAGCGCGGCGATCCGCCGGTCGGCGACCCGGTCGGCGGCCCCGGCGGGCAGGAAACCCGGGTCGGCGGCCCGCACCGCCGCGACAGCGGCCAACTCGTCAGCCTCCCCCGGGTCGAGGAGACGCTCCTCCACGGCGGCGCGCACCACACCGGGGGCGCTCCACCGCATGCCCAGGTCCCCCTCGACGGTGCGGGCCCGCCACAGCGTGCCGGCGACCTCCCGGCCCGGCCCGCTGTCCCGCTCGTCCGGAGTCAACACCGAATACACGTCGGTGGTGGCCCCGCCGACGTCCACCACGACCAGGTCCCCGCCGAGCGCGTCGGCGAGCACCTCCACGCCGGTCAGCACCGCGTCCGGGGTGGCCGCCCGCACCAACCGCGCGAACCGGCCACCCCGGGACAGCTTCTTGCCCCCGATGACGTGACGCAGAAACACCTCCCGGATCGCCGCCCGCGCCGCGGCAGGCGCCAACACCCCGATCCGGGGCAGCACGTTGTCGGCGGCGGTCACCGGCACCCCCGCGGCGACGAGCAGGCCGTGCAGCTCGTCCCGGACGTCACCGTTGCCGGCGAGCACCACCGGCACCCGCCACCGGGCCTTCGCCAGCCGGGTCGCGTTGTGCGTCAACACCTCCGCGTCACCGCCGTCGGTGCCCCCGACCAACAACACCACGTCGGGACGGGCCGCGCGCAGCGCCGTCAGGTCCGCCGCGCCGAGCCGCCCGGCGGCCACGTGCACCACGTTCGCCCCGGCCGACAGCCCCACCCGCCGGCCCGCCTGCGCGGTGACGAGCGGCTCGTAACCGATGACGGCCAGCCGCAACCCACCCCCGGCCGACGAACACACATACCAGGGCGCCTCGCCGCGCACCCCCGCGTCGGCGGTCGCGGCGGCCACGGCGGCGTCCAGGCCGTGCAGCACATCCGTGCCCACGGTGGTCGGCGCCGCGGCCGCCCCGACCAGCCGGCCACCGTCCAGGTCCACCACCGCCGCCTTGGTGTACGTCGACCCGACGTCGGCGCAGACGGCGACGTTCACGTCGCCGCGGGCACGACCACGGTGCCGGTCGCAGTGACCGCCACGACCGGCACCTCAAGGACCTCGGCGGCGGACTCGCCCCGGTCAGGGCGGCCCCGGCACACCACCCGAGCCTCGAAATCGATGGTGCGGCTGCGGGTGCCCACCCGGGTCACCGTCGCCACCACCTCCAGCACGTCCCCGGCCTTCATCGGCGCCTTGAACTGCACATCCTGGTACGACGCGAACAACCCCTCGTCACCGTCGGTACGGATGCACACCTCGGTCGCGACATCCCCGAACAGGCCCAACGCATACGCCCCGTCAACCAGGTTCCCCGCGTAGTGGGCGTGCGCGTACGGCACATAACGACGGTGGGTGACGGTCAGACCGACCCGCGAATCGCTCATTTCTTCGCCTTCTTGTCCGTGATCAGGGCGTGCACCAGATAGCTGGCGACCTCACCGGGGGTGGTGCCCCGACCGAAGATCCGGTCCACCCCCAGCTCCTCGGTCATCGTCTCGTCGAACCGGGGCCCACCGACGATCAGCAACGGCCGCTTACCCGCCGGCATCGCCTCCCGGAACGCCGCCGACATCTCCCGGGTGTTGTGCAAATGCGCGTCACGCTGAGTGACCACCTGCGAGACGAGCACCGCGTCGGCCTTCTCCCGCCGCGCCGCCTCCACCAACTCCGGCACGCTCACCTGCGCACCCAGGTTGGTGACCTTCAACTCCCGGTAGTACTCCAGGCCCTTCTCCCCCGCGATGCCCTTCACGTTGAGGATCGCGTCGATGCCGACCGTGTGCGCGTCCGTGCCGATACACGCCCCCACCACCGACAGCTTGCGCCGCAACCTCTGCTTCACCACCACGTTGACCTCCTTGGCCGACAGCAGCGGAAAATCCCGCTCCACCACCTGCACCGCCGAGAGGTCCACCAGATGGTTCACCCGCCCGTACACCACGAAGAACGTGAACCCGTCCCCCATCTGCTTGGCGTGCACCAACATCGCCGGATCGATGCCCATCCGGTTGGCCAACTGGACCGCCGCGCCCTCGGCCCGCTTGTCATGCGGCACCGGCAGGGTGAACGACACCTGCACCATGCCGTCACCGGTGGTGTCCCCGTACGGCCGGACGACCTTCTTCTCCGAGGCGCTCACGCCGCCGCCTCCAGGATCTCCGTGGCCGGGTTGTAGTAGTCGGCCTCGTGCCTCGCCACCCCGTCCAGACCCTTACCACGGTCCGCCGGCCGCTTCATGATCCCGAACGTGCCCTCGGCGATCGCCGTCAACAACGACTGCTCACCGATACGGTCCAGCAACTCCACGGCCTCGCCGAGAACCCGATGCGCGCGCTGCTGGATGAACCCACCCGGGGCGGGCACGAAATCCTCGTGCAACCCACCGGCCGCGCCCAGCACATAACGGACGTTCTGCAGCGCGATGTCCCGGTCCGACAACCACGGCGTCACCACCGCCTCCGTCATCATGCCGACCAACAGGATCCCCTGCCCGGTCATGGTGCCGACCAGGTTGAAGAACCCGTCGAGCAGGTTGCCGCGGAACACGTCACCGGTCATGTGCTTCGTCGGCGGCATCCACTTCAACGGCGCGTCCGGGAACAACTCCCGCGCCAGCAACGCATGCGCCAACTCCAACCGGAACGACTCCGGCACATCCGGATTGATCTCGAACGCGTGCCCCAGCCCCAACTGCCAGTCCGCCAACCCGGCCTCGTGCGCGAAAAACTCGTTCAGCAGCTGCGACACCGTCACCGTGTGCGCCTCGTCCACCGCGTCGGCGGTGGTCAGGTAGTTGTCCTCACCGGTGTTGATGATGATCCCCGCACGGGCGTGCACCTGCCGCGAGAACCGCTGATCGACAAACGTGCGGATCGGGTTGATGTCACGGAACAAAATCCCGTACATCGAGTCGTTGAGCATCATGTCCAGCCGCTCCAGGCCGGCCAAGGTCGCCATCTCCGGCATGCACAACCCCGACGCGTAGTTCGTCAACCGCACATACCGGCCCAGCTCCTTCGACGACTCGTCCAGAGCGGCCCGCATCAGCCGGAAATTCTCCTGCGTCGCGTACGTGCCGGCGAACCCCTCCCGAGTCGCACCCTCCGGCACGTAGTCAAGCAGCGACTGCCCCGTCGACCGGATCACCGCGATGATGTCCGCGCCGGCGCGCGCGGCAGCCTGCGCCTGCGGAATGTCCTCGTAGATGTCACCGGTAGCCACGATCAGGTAGATCCACGGCCGCTGCTTCGGATCCCCGTACCGCTTCACGAGACGGTCCCGCTCGGCACGCCGCCGGTCGATCTGCCGGACCCCCGCGGCCACCGCCTTCCGGGCGGCCTTGCGGGCAGCGGTCGCCGCCTTACCGGTGGGCACCGCGAACCGCACCGACCCGGCCGCCGCCTTCTGCGCCAGCAACGTCACATCGGTGATCTGCTCCCGAGCCAGGGCGTCGAACACCGGCACCGCCACCCCGTGCCCCAACCCCACATCCGCCACGACCGCATCCACCAGCCGGTTCACCCACGGAATACCATCCGGGTCCGCGCCGGCCACCCCCGCCAGCCGCAACACCGCCCGCTCCACCGACACCGTGGTGTGGCTACGCGCCAACTCCACCACCGGCTGCCCGGCACGACGCGCCAACTCCCGCGCCCGCCCCACCAACGCCGGGTCCAGCCCAAGCTTTCCGGTCACGCCGTCACCTCGCGCTCCGCTCGGCGACGCCGTGCCGGCGCCTCGCTGTGCCGATGGTTCGCTCGCAAGCTCGCTCACGCACTACCTTCCTCATAAATCACGTCACCGCGCAGCACCGTCGCCCGGCACACCGGCAGCGGCGTCGGATCATCCGCGCCCCGCAACTCCGGATCCGCCGCCTCCAGCACCGGCAGGCCCCGCTGCACCCCAACCGGGGTCGACCACACCGCGAACGTCGCCGCCGCCCCCAACGCCAGCACACCCTCGTTGTCCAGATGCACCGCCCGCCACCCGCCACGGGTGTGCGCGGCGAACGCCGCCCGCACACTCATCCGCTGCGCCGGATTCTGGTGCGCCGCCGCCGCCCGCACCGAACCCCACGGATCCAACGGCGTCACCGGCGAATCCGAACCGAACGCCAACGCCACCCCAACCGAGTGCATCGCCCCCATCGGGTTGGACTCCAACGACCGAGACAAACCCAACCGCGACTCATACATCCGACCCGCCCCACCCCACAACCGGTCGAACGCCGGCTGCATCGACGCGACGATCCCGTACTCCACAAACCCGGCGATGAGCCGCTTACTCATGATCTCCGCATGCTCGACCCGATGCCGGGCCGCCCGCAGCCGATCCACACCCACCTTCTCCGCCGCACCCGCGAACCCCGCCAGCACCGTGGAAATCGCCGCATCACCGATCGCGTGGAAACCCCCCTGCAGCCCGTGCGCCGCACAGTCCAACAGATGGTCACGCACCTGCTCGGCCGTCACGTACCCGTGCCCGCACCCACCCGGCTCCCCGTCCAGGTACGCCGCCGACACGTGCGCCGTCCGCGACCCCAACGCCCCGTCGGCGAACAGGTCCCCACCGGCCCCCACCGCCCCGAGTTCCCGGGCCCGCGCCGCACCCAGCAGCTCACCCCAGTAGCCGTACACCTCCGGCAACCCGTCACCCGAGATGCCCAACAGACCGGTGAAGTCCTCCTCGTCGGAGATCTCCGGGCCACCACACTCGTGCACCGCCGCGATACCCAACGACGCCGCATGTTCCAGGGCCCGCCGCTGCGCGGCCACCCGCTGCGCCCGCGTCACCGACGCGAACGCCGCCGCCCGCACCACATGGTGCGCGTCCCGCCGCAACCAACCCGACGGGTCGTACCCGGCGGCGCCCGCCGCGTCCGGACACGCCGCCAGCAGCGCCCGCGACACCAGCGCCGAGTGGATCGACGCCTGCGACAGATACACCCCGCGGCCCCCGGCCGCCCGGTCCAACGCCGCCGCGTCCGGCAACGCCCGCTCCGCCCAACCCGACTCGTCCCAGCCGTGCCCCAGCACCACCGCATCCGCCGGCAGGCCGGCGGCGAACACCGACACCGCGTCCAGCAGCTCACCGGCCGACCGCACCCCCGACAGGTCCAGCCCCGACAGGGCCAGCCCGGTGTCCGTGGCATGCACATGCGCGTCCACGAACGCCGGAGTCACCAACGCCCCGGCCAGGTCCACCACCCGGTCGGCGGACGGCGCGTCCGCGTCCTCACCCAACCAGGCGATCCGACCGTCACGCACCAGCAACGCGGTCGCGCGCGGGTCAGCCGGGCAGTGCAGTATGCCGCCGCGATACAGAGTCGAGGGGTTCGTCATGGGTGTCAGTCTGCCGCGAGCCGGGCCTCGAACAGATGCCGCACCCCCGGCTCGGCGCGCAGCAACTCCAGCGCCAGCTCCGCGTGCCCCGGCACGTACCCGTTGCCCACCAGCATCGTCACATCCGCCGCCAGACCCTCCGCGCCCAGCGCCGCCCCCGCGAAGCTCGTCGCCATCGAGAAGAAGATCACCGTGCCGCCGTCCTCCGTGGCCAGGATCGCCCCGTGCTCGCAGCCCGGCACGTCCACGCAGACCACCGTCACGTCCGCCGGAGCCCCCAACGCCGTGGTCACCGCCGTGGACAGCCCCACCGGATCCCGCGCGTCGGCCAACGCGACCACGTCGGCCAGGCCGGCCGCGACCAGCGCGTCCCGCTCCGCCGCCACCGGCACCACCCCGACCGTACGGCCCGCACCCGCCCGCCGCGCCGCGGCCAGGGACAGCGACCCGCTCTTACCGGCCCCGCCGATCACCGCCACCCGCACCGGCCGCGTGTCCCCGGCACGCTGCCGCCGCTGCACCTGCTCGGCGACCACCCGCGCGGTCAGCGCCGGCGCCCCGCACACGTCAAGCACCGCCAGGGACAACTCCGGGTGCAGGTCCGCCGGCAGCACCGCCGCGATCGACCGGGCGAACAGGACCGCGTACCCGTCGCACGGCACCTGCTCGCTGCGCCCGTCCCACCGGGCCAGCCCGTCGAGGATCATCAGCGGGGTCAGCGTCAGCGACACCAGCGTCGCCACCCGGTCGCCCGGCCGCAGCCCCAGCGGCGAGCGCTTGCCGGCCTCGTCGACCGTGCCGATCAGCATGCCGCCGGACCCGGTCACCGGGTTCTGCATCTTCCCCCGGGTGGAGATGATCTCCAGCACCTCGGCGCGGACTTTCTCCCCGTCACCGCCGTGCTTCTCCGACAGCTGCCGGAAGCTCGCCGCATCCAGGTTCAGCCGCTCCACCCGGATCCGCACCTCGTTCGAGGCGATCCGCGGATCGGCGTCGAGGCGCCACGCCGCCTGCGGCAGCACTCCCGCAGGTTCCACGACGCGGTGCAGACCCACCGGTGACGTCACGCCCAGCCTCCTCCGTCCAGCCGCCCGAACCCCTGAGCAGGGGTCGCGTCGCGGGAAAACTTCCGGCAGACTAATTTCTTCACCGGATATTTTCCAGTAGCCTTCGGGACCATTGATCAACCTGCACCGTAACTAGGAGGGGCCGTGACCCAGACCCAACCGGTGGAGACCATCCCTGCGCCACGCCCCGCGCCGGTTGCCGTCCCCACCGCCGGACAGCCCTACGAATACCGCCGCAGCCCGCTGGTCGAGCCCGACTGGACCCGCTTCCCCGGCTGGCGCCACGTCACCCGAGAGCAGTGGGAGAACGCCCAGTGGCAGCGCGTCAACTGCGTCAAGAACATCAAGCAGCTACGCACCGTCCTCGGCGACCTGGTCGACGAGACCTTCTACGCCGACCTTGAGGCCGACCAGAAGGCCCTGGCCACCATGTCCATGCTGGTGCCCCCGCAGATGGTCAACACCATGGTGCCGTTCGAACCGATGACCACCGAGGCGTTCCTCGCCGACCCGGTCCGGCGCTACATGATCCCCGTCGCCTCCGACCGGCGCACCGACTGGCCGTCGCACCCGTACGCCAGCCGCGACAGCCTCCACGAACACGACATGTGGGTCGCCGAGGGCCTCACCCACCGCTACCCGACCAAGGTTCTCGCCGAACTGCTCTCCACCTGCCCGCAGTACTGCGGCCACTGCACCCGGATGGACCTCGTCGGCAACTCCACCCCCGCCGTCGACAAGCTCAAGCTCACCCTCAAGCCCGTCGACCGCTACGACGCCCACATCGCCTACCTCAAGGCCCACCCCGGCGTCCGTGACGTCGTCGTCTCCGGCGGAGACGTGGCCAACGTGCCGTGGAAGAACCTCGAGTCCTACCTGATGCGGCTGCTCGAGATCGAAACCATCCGCGACATCCGGCTCGCCACCAAGGCCCTCATGGGCCTGCCCCAGCACTGGCTCCAGCCCGACGTCGTCGAGGGCCTCGAACGGGTCGCCCGCACCGCCGCCCGCCGCGGCGTCAACCTGGCCATCCACACCCACGTCAACCACCGGCAGTCGATCACCCCGCTGGTCGCCAAGGCCGCCCAGACCGCCATCGCCGTCGGCGTACGCGACGTCCGCAACCAGGGCGTCCTCATGCGCGGCGTCAACGCCACCACGCCCGACCTGCTCGACCTCTGCTTCGCCCTCCAGGGCGAAGCGGGCATCCTGCCGTACTACTTCTACATGTGCGACATGATCCCCAACGCCGAGCACTGGCGCGTCCCCGTCTGGCACGCCCAGCAGCTCCAGCACGACATCATGGGCTACCTGCCCGGCTACGCCACCCCGCGCATCGTCTGCGACGTCCCGTTCGTCGGCAAGCGCTGGGTGCACATGCTCACCGAGTACGACCGCGAGCGCGGCGTCTCCTACTGGACCAAGAACTACCGCACCTCCATCGAGTCGACCGACCTCGAGGCGCTCGACAAGCGCTACGCCTACTACGACCCGATCGACACCCTGCCCGAGGCAGGCCAGGCCTGGTGGGCGGCCCACCGCAACGACTGACCCGTCCGGGCCCACTCGCCCGGGGTTGAAGCGATATGCCTCTGAGGAAGCTCCACACCTCAGAGGCATATCGCTTTCGACACCACCGTCACCCTGATCCCCTTGCCGTCGCCACCGGGCGACCGGCCGGCCCGACTCCCGTCAGCTCCGCGGCGCGTACATGATCACCGCGACCCCCAGCAGGCAGATCACCGCGCCCGCCACGTCCCACCGGTCCGGGCGGAACCCGTCCACCACGATCCCCCAGGCCAGCGAACCGGCCACGAAGACGCCCCCGTACGCCGCCAGGATCCGCCCGAAGTTCGGGTCCGGCTGGAACGTCGCCACGAAGCCGTACGCCCCCAGCGCCAGCATCCCGGCCGCCACCCACCACAGGCCCCGGTGCTCCCGCCAGCCCTGCCAGACCAGCCACGCCCCGGCGATCTCGGCGAGCGCGGCCAACACGAACAGCAACAGAGAACGCAGGACGACCACCCTGCGACCCTAAATCCTGCCGAACACGCGAGCGGCGGGCCCCCGGGTCACCGGGAGCCCGCCGCACCGCGCGGGTCACTTCTCGAAGGTGTCCTTCATGTCGCGGCCGCCCTCTCTCTGGCGGTCCTGCGCCATGCGCTGCTCTCTCGCACCCTCCGCCTGCATCCGCTGGTTGTCGGTGGCGTCGCCGATCCGCTCCTTGGCGAGGCCGCTCATCTGCTGGGCCTTGGCCTTGGCCTTGTCGGTGAAGCTCATGACACTCCCCTTCAACTGGGTGCTCGGGCCGTTCGACCCGCCTTGGTACCGCGTCCCCGTGGTCGCCGCGCTGAAACGCCTTGTCGTGGGAGTGGCGGGTGTCATCGCCGCTAGGCCGTCCTAGGATGCTAGGTGAAAGCCGGGACACGATCGCTGGTTAACTGGGCGAATGGGAGAACTCCTGCTGATCCGGCACGGCGAGACCACCTGGAGCGCCAGCCGCCGGCACACCTCGTACACCGACCTGGAGCTGACCCCCGACGGGGAGCGGCAGGCCCGCGCGCTCGGCAGGCTGCTCGCCGGCCGCCGCTTCGTCCGGGTCCTGTCCAGCCCCCGGCAACGGGCGACGTGCACCGCGCACCTCGCCGGCCTCGACGTCGACGCCACTGACGCCGACCTGGCCGAGTGGAACTACGGCGAGTACGAGGGCCGCACCACCGCCGACATCCACGCCGAGAATCCGCACTGGAACATCTGGACCGACGGCGCCCCGGGCGGAGAGTCACCGGCCCAGGTCGGCGCGCGCGCCGACCTGGTGCTCGCCGCGATCGCTCCCCTGCTGGAACGGGGCAGCGTCGCCCTGGTCGGCCACGCGCACAGCCTGCGGGTGATCGGCGCCCGCTGGATCGGCCTGCCCCCGTCCGCCGGTGGGCTGCTACGGCTGGACACCGCCACCGTCAGCGTGCTCGGTCACGAGCACGGGCGGCGGGTCATCCTGCGTTGGAACCAGCCGGCTCCGCCACCGTCCGAGACCGCCCCCGCTCAGGCAACTCGGCACTGAGCCGCGGCGGCCGATTCTCGTACGGCGTGGAGAGCACCACCGTGGTGCGCGTGGTGACGTTGGCCGCCGTGCGAATCTCCTGGAGCACCCGTTCCAGGTCCGCCGGGCTGGCCACCCGCACCAGCAGCAGGTAGAAGTCCTCCCCCGCGACCGAGTAGCACGAGTCGATCTCGGCCAGGTGGGCCAGCCGCTCCGGCGCGTCGTCCGGCTGTGACGGATCGAACGGCCGGATCGCCACGAACGCGGTCAGCGGCAGTTCCAGCGCCTCGAACGAGACGCGCGCGGCGTAGCCCTTGATGACGCCGCGCTGCTCCAGCCGGCGGACCCGCTGGTGCACGGCGGACACCGACAGCCCCACCCGTTCGGCGAGGTCGGTGTATGACAGCCGACCGTCTCCGGTCAGCGCGGCGACGATGGCCCGGTCGATCTCCTCCACGCGGTGCAACCTACCCGTAAAGGCGCTTCCACGCCGTACCCGGCCCGCCGAGACGTCTGCTCGGCGGGCCGTCCGGTCACGCACGGTCAGCCCTTGGCCAACGCGCGGGAGATGACCAGCCGCTGGATCTGGTTGGTGCCCTCGACGATCTGCAGCACCTTCGCCTCCCGCAGGTACCGCTCGACCGGGTGGTCGGCGACGTAGCCGGCGCCGCCGAGCACCTGCACCGCGTCGATGGTCACCCGCATCGCCACGTCGGTGGCGAACAGCTTCGCCTTCGCCGCCTCGATCGAGTACGGCCGGCCGGCATCGCGCAGCCGGGCGGCGGACAGCATGAGCGCGCGGGCCGCGGAGATCTGGGTGGCGTGGTCGGCGAGGGTGAAGCCGAGCCCCTGGAAGTCGATGATCGACCGGCCGAACTGCTGCCGCTGTTTCGCGTAGTCGACCGCGTAGTCCAACGCGGCCTGGGCCAGGCCGACCGCGCAGGCGGCGATGCCCAGCCGACCGGAGTCCAGGGCGGACATGGCGATGCTGAAGCCCACCCCCTCGCCCCCGATCAGCCGCTCGGCGGGCACCCTGGCCTCGTCGAAGGCGATCTGCGCGACCGGGGAGGCGTGCAGGCCCATGGTCCGTTCGACGGCCTGCGGGTGGATCCCGGGGGTGTCGCGGTCCGCGAGGAGGCAGGAGATGCCCTTCGGGCCGGGGCCGCCGGTGCGGCAGAAGATGTTGTAGAAGTCCGCCACCCGGGCATGCGTGATCCACGCCTTGGTCCCGGACACCACGTAGTCGGCGCCGTCCCGCACCGCCTTCGTGGTCAGGGCCGCGGCGTCGGAGCCGCCCTGCGGCTCGGACAGGCAGTACGCCCCGAGCAGCTCCCCGCCGATCATGTCGGGCAGCAGTTTGCGCTGCTCGTCGGTGCCGAACTGGGCGAGCGGATAGCAGGACAGGGTGTGCACGCTGACCGCCTCGGCGACGGCGAGCCAGCGGCTGGCGAGGATCTCCAGCACCTGCAGGTAGACCTCGTACGGCTGGGCGGCCCCGCCGTGCTCCTCCGGATACGGCAGGCCGAGCAGGCCGGCCTGGCCCAGCGTGCGCAGCACCTCGCGCGGGAACTCGGCGCGCTCCTCGAAGCCGGCGGCCTTCGGGGCGAGCTCTCGATCGGCGAGTTCGGTGGCGAGGTCCAGCAGGTCGTGGGCCTCGTCGGTGGGGAGAATCCGGTCGACAGTCACCCCGTGAGCTTAACGGTCGTTTGGGCGACTGCGGAGTCGGCCAGCCGGCTTCCCGCGGTCGGGGTGGCGCGGCGGCGGCCGCGGGTGTGGTGACGTTGGCGCGCCACGGGGGCCTCAGACCGCCCCAAAGCCTCACCTAACTCCCCGTAAATGAACTGTCGGACAGTATCACAGAACTGCGTTCGCGCCGTTTTTATAGGACCATGCTCCATCCCGTTCCGACAGCACCCTAATTGGTTTTGAAAACTACCCATAATTTGACCCGCCTGAATGTTGTTAGGCGGAATTCGCGGGTGATCTAATGAGGACGGCGCGAGCGGCACCGCCGCGCCGGATCCCTCTCACTTCATTGGAGGAAGCCATGGAGCAGAAGGTCCAGACCACACGCAAGCCGACCAAGGTCGTCGTGCGCAAGCTCGAGAAGCTCGAGACCACGGCCATCATCGTCGACCCGGGCTGCCGCGGCGACGCCTGCGGCTGATCCACTCTTCGGCCGGGGGGCGAGGTCTCGCCCCCCGGCCGACTCATCGGGGAGGAGCACGGCGCGATGCGGCAGCCACGGATCAAGCGAATTCACAAGCCGGTACGACTGAACCCGACGCTGATCAACATCGGCGGGCGACAATTGGGCATCGGCGCCGAGATGGACGACGAGGACGGCACCCTGTGGTCGCTGCTGGGTCTGATGGACGGCACCCGCACCCGTGACGAGATAATCGCCGTGCTGACCGCGCAGCGGCCCGAGCTGACCGCCGAGGAGGCGGCGGACGCGCTGCAAACGATCATCGACGCCGGCTACGTGGAGGACGCCGCGGCGCCCCCGCCGGCGAACCTGAGCCCCGCCGAGATCGACCGGTACGACCGCGCGCTCACCTACTACGCCTGGGTCGATCTCACCCCTCGCCCGTCCCGGTTCGACGCGCAGTCCCGGCTCAAGAGCAGCCGGGTCACCGTGGTCGGCCTCGGCGGCACCGGCTCCGCCGTCGCCGCCGCCCTGGTCGCCGCCGGCGTCGGCGACGTGCACTGCGTCGACTTCGACCGAGTGGAGCCGGGCAACCTGACCCGCCAACTGCTCTACACCGAGGACGACATCGACGCGCCCAAGCTAACCACCGCCGTACGGCGACTGCGCCAGCTCAACTCCCACGTGACGGTCACCGGCGAAGAGATTCAGGTCGACTCCACGGAGTCGATGACACGGCTGATGCGCGACCGGGACCTGCTGGTGCTCTGCGCCGACCAGCCGCAGGAAGCCATTCGCGAATGGACCAACAGCGCCGCCCTGCGCACCGGCACGCCCTGGATGCTCGCCCAGTACGCCGGACCGATGGCCGTGGTCGGCCTGTTCGTACCCGGACAGACCTGCTGCCAGGCCTGCCTGCCCAGCGTCGGCGACCGGCTTCGCGAGCACTACGGCACCGAGCCGGAGGAACTCTTCCCGTTCACCGGGCACGCGGTGATCGCCCCGTCGGCCAACCTCACCGGCCACCTGGCCGCCCTCGACGCCGTTTACCACCTGGCCGGCATCCCCACCAGCACCCGCGGCCTGATGTTCCACCTCAGCCTCACCGACCTCACCTACCACTACGCGGTGCGCCCCCGGCCCGGCCGCAAGTGCGAGACCTGCGGCTGGCTGGCGGAGGACGACCGGTGAGCGCGAGGAGTGCGGCGCAGCGGAGCCCCGCAGTCGCGAACGAAAGGCAAGCCCGGTGATCGCGCTCCACGCCGACAGCCGCCCCCGGGTCGCCCACCTGGTGGTCCGCCGGGAGGACGACGACGAGTACGTCGTCGGCGACCCGGCGACCGGCACCTTCGTGGTGGTGCCCGAGGTCGGGGCCCGGCTGGTGGAGCTGTTCGCCGCCGGCCACACCATCGCCGAGGCCGCCGAACAAATGGAACGGGAGACCGGCGAGGCCGTCGACGTGACAGACTTCGTGGCGGTGCTGGTCGACACCGGCGTCATCGACGGGAACTCCCCCGACGCCGGAGCTCCCACCACCGCCCGGCACTGGTCGATCTCGCGGATCCCCGCCCGCTACGTGCGGCCGCTGTTCGGCCGGATCGCGTGGGCCTGCTACGTCGGCTGCCTACTCGCGGCCCTGGCCATGTTCGCCGCCGCACCGTCGCTGCTGCCCACCTACGAGGACACCTTCATCTTCCCCGACGTGGTGCTCAGCCTGCTGATCACCAACGTGGTGGTCGTCGTACTCACCGTGGTGCACGAGGTGTGGCACGCCCTCGCCGGGGCGGCGGTCGGCGTACCGTCACGGCTGCGGGTGGAACGGCGGGGCATCTTCCCGGTCCTGGAGACCGACCTGTCCGGGCTGTGGGCACTGCCGCCCGAGCGCCGATACGGCCCCTTCCTGGCCGGCATGGCCATCGACTGCGTAGTGCTGTTCGCTGCCGTCGCGCCCCGCTTCGCCTGGTCGCGGGGCTGGATCGACCTGCCTCCGGGCCTGATCCGGTTCCTGGCCATGGTGGTGTTCAGCCAGGTGCTGAAGCTCGCCTTCCAGACGCTGGCCTACCTGCGCACCGACATGTACCTGGTGATGGCGACCGCAACCGGGTGCCGGAACCTGAACGAGGTCACCCGGCTGTCGCTGAAGCGTCTGATCCGCCGGCTGACCCCGGCGGAGGCGATCGTCCTACGCGACGCGCACGCCCGGGACCTGCGGGTGTCCCGCTGGTACCGGTTGCTCTACCTCGCCGGGATCACCTGGATGATCTGGTTCGCCGTGCACTTCCTCTGGCCGAGCGCCAAGGTCACCCTCGGCTGGGCCGGCGGGGTGCTGATCGGCGCGCCGCTGGCCAGCGCGTACTGGTGGGAGGGGATCGCGCTACTGCTGTTCGCGTCGCTGAATCTGCTGCTGCCGCTGGGCGTCATCGTGCGTAACCGTCTTCGCGCCAGGAGGGCCGCGGCATGAACCGTCGCTGGTGGGGCACGCTGGTCAGCGCGGCGGTCACCACGCTGAGCGTGGTCACCATGTCCAGCCTCGGCGCCGGGGTGCTGCTCGGTCTGTCCCGGGACGACACCGCCCTGCCCTGCGACCGGGTGCCCGGCACCCCGGAACCGTTCGAGGGCAACCGCCACATCCCGTACGAGGGCGCGTCGCACGATCCGTACCGCACCATGCCGCCCACCTCCGGGCCGCACTCGCCGCGGGTGGTCGTTCCCGGCATCTACCGGGACCCACTGCCCGAGGAACTGCAGGTACACGTCCTGGAACACGGACACGTGCTGCTGCAGTACGCCCGCGACGTGTCCGCCGATGACGTCCGCGCGCTGGAGCGCCTCGGCCGGCGGCACCCGCGGGACACCGTCGTGGCCCCCTACCCGGCCCTGGGACACGGCATCGGCCTCACCGGCTGGCAACGGCTGCAACGGCTCGACACCCTCGACGAGCAGGCCGTCGACGAGTTCATCACCCGGGTGGCCGGCCGCTACAACCACGGCTGGCAGGACGGCGCCACCGACTGCCTGGAGTCCTGATCGGGGCACCACGGCCCGGGCCGGCGTGCCCGGCGACGGCGCGCCACCTTTGACATGCAAGTAAACACTTGCCTAACGTGTCCGGCAGACACCGGCAGCAAGCCGGTCGAGGACCGGAGCCGAGGCAATGACCGACCGGGACACCACGCTCACCCCGTTCCTGATGTTCGAGGGCGCCGCCACGGAGGCCATGAACTTCTACGTCTCACTGTTCGACGACGGCGAGATCCTGTCGGTGACGCGCCACGCCGACGACTCCGGCGTGCAACTCGCCGAGTTCAGGGTGGCGGGGCAGCGGCTGATGTGCAGTGACAGCGCTGTGCACCACAATTTCTCGTTCACCCCCTCGTTGTCGCTGTTCGTGCGGTGCCGGGACGAGGCGGAGCTCACCCGCCTCCACCAGGCGCTCGCCGAGGGCGGGCAGGAACTCATGCCGCTCGGTGACTACGGCTTCAGCACCCGCTTCGCCTGGGTGAACGACCGCTTCGGGGTGTCCTGGCAGCTAAACCTGACGTGACTGATGTCTTCGCCGCGCTCGCCGATCCCACCCGCCGTGCGATCCTCGACGAGCTGGCCGAGCGGGACGGCCAGACCCTCTTCGAGATCTGCGCGCGGCTGACCGCCAGGCACGGCATCGGTTCCTCCCGGCAGGCGATCTCGCAGCACCTCGACATCCTCGCGCAGGCCGGGCTCGTGCGCTTCGCGCGAAGCGGCCGCTACAAATTCCACCACGCCGATTTCGGGCCGCTGCGCGCGGTCGTCGATCGGTGGCCGATCCCCGAGGAGGAGCTTTGATCCGCATCAACCTGGCCAGCGTCTTCGTCGACGATCAGGACAGAGCGCTCGCCTTCTACACACAGGTGCTGGGTTTCGAGAAGAAGACCGAGGTCCCGCTCGGCGAGCACCGCTGGCTCACGGTCGTCTCCCCCGCCGATCCCGACGGGGTCGAACTCGTGCTCGAACCCGCCGGTCATCCGGCGGTCGGCCCGTTCCGGCAGGCGCTCGCCGACGACGGGATCCCGTTCACCTCGTTCGCGGTCGACGACGTGCGCGCGGAGTTCGAGCGGCTGCAGGCGCTCGACGTGGTGTTCACCCAGCCGCCGCTGGAGATGGGCAGCGTCACCACCGCGGTGCTCGACGACACGTGCGGGAATCTCATCCAGATCGCGAGCACCGCCTGACCTCCGGCCGGGCCCCGGCTGCCCGGCCGTTGCGCGGCCCGGCCACGATGGAATGCGTGATCCGTTTCATCTTGAACCTGTTGTGGCTCGTCTTCGGTGGCGGTTTCGTCCTCGCCCTCGGCTACGGGGTGGCCGCGCTGATCTGCTTCGCGCTGGTGGTCACCATCCCGTTCGGGGTGGCCTCGCTCCGCCTCGCCTCGTACGCACTGTGGCCCTTCGGCCGCACCCTCGTGCCCAAGCCGGGCGCCGGGGTCGCCTCCGGCGTCGCGAACCTGCTGTGGGTGCTGCTGGCGGGCTGGTGGCTCGCGCTGTCGCACATCGTCGCCGGCGTCTCCCTCTGCGTCACCATCATCGGCATCCCGTTCGGGGTGGCGAACTTCAAGCTCGTGCCGGCGGCGCTCTGGCCGCTCGGCCAGCAGGTCGTCGACACTCCCTGACCGCCCTCGACCGACACACCCAGACCGGGTAGACGGCGGTATCCCACGCCACGGGATGCCGCCGTCTACCCGCACACGGGGTCACCACCTCTACGGCATCCTAGGAGGCTGGGTTCATCCGCACGCGAACGCCGGATCGCCTGAATGACCCTCGGCTTTCCGGTGGCGTGACTACGGTCGGGACAGTGGGCGGTCATATCGGTGTGATCGAGGCGCTCAAGGCGGATCCGGCCATGTCGGGCCTGCGCCGGTCACTGGAGGCGTATTACGGCGACCCGGCCCGGGAGGCGGCAATGGACGCCTTCTACGCGCGTTTCGTCCGCCCCGGCGACCTGGTGTTCGACGTCGGGGCGCACGTCGGCGACCGGCTCGGCAGCTTCCGCCGCCTCGGCGCCCGCGTGGTGGCCGTCGAGCCGCAACCGCTCTGCGTCCGGGTGCTGCGCGCGCTCTACTCCGCCGACGAACGGGTGACGGTGATCGAGGCGGCCTGCGGGGCGCGGCCGGGCCGGGTCCGACTGCAGGTCAACTCCGCCAACCCGACGGTCTCCACCGCGTCCCCCCACTTCGTGCAGGCCGCGACCGGCGCCGGCGGCTGGGAGGGCGAGACCTGGGACGCCGAGATCGAGGTCGCCACCACCACCCTCGACCGACTCATCGCCGCGCACGGCGTACCCGCCTTCGTCAAGATCGACGTGGAGGGCTTCGAGGAGGCCGTGCTGGCCGGGTTGAGCCGCCGGCTGCCGGCACTGTCGTTCGAGTTCACCACCATCGCCCGGGAACTGGCCCCGCGCTGCCTCGACCGGGTCACCGGGCTCGGCTTCACCAGGTTCAACGTCGCGCTCGGCGACGAGATGGGCCTCGCCCTGCCGCGCTGGCTGCCGGCGACGGAGGTGGCGGCGTACCTGCGGGCGTTGCCGCACGAGGCCAACTCGGGCGACGTGTACTGCGCGCCCGAGGAGCCGGTGACCGCGTAAGCCGAGCGACCGGGCGACATCGAAGCTGCTCAGCGGGCAGATCCACGATCCACTCCGGACCCGACGCCGGGATCACTTTTTTAAGCTTTTGAACTTAGCCGTGATTTGTTACCTGGCCGTGATTGACGTGACCGGCACCACTTCGATTCACTGCGATGCAACCGGTTCCGAAACCGGTTCCGAGACACCGCCTCACCACCTCGACCGGGGAGCGTCACGTGCCGATCACCATCGCCGACGTCGCCGCCCGGGCCGGGGTGAGCAAGACGACGGTCTCCCGGGTGCTCAACGGCAAGGGTGAGGTGCACGTCCACACCGCCGAACGGGTCCGCGCCGTGATCAGCAACCTGGGGTACGTGCCGAGCGCCCGCGCGGTCGGCCTCGCCCGCGGCCGGACCGGGGTGGTCGGGATGCTGGTGCCAGCCCTGACCTGGCCGTGGATGGGCGAGGTGCTGCAGGGCGCCGTCGACGTGGTGGAGAGCGCCGGGTACGGGCTGTTGCTCTTCACCTGCAACCGGGGCGAGGAGTCGCTGCGGCAGTTCGCCTCGCAGGTCTCGGCGAAGTCGTTCGACGGGCTGCTCGTGATCGAGCCCGAGGGCAGCCTCGATTACATCGCCGAGCTGCAGGGCCGGGGATTGCCGGTGGTCCTCATCGACGACCGCGCTCGTCAGCGGCCGTTCCCGTCCGTGGCCACGACCAACCGCGGGGGCGGCGAGTCAGCCGCCCGCCATCTGCTCAAGCTGGGCCGGCGCCGGCCGCTGGTGATCAAGGGTGGCGAGGAGTTCGGCTGCACCCAGGAGCGGCTGGCCGGATTCGCCGAGGCATACAACGCGGCCGGCCTGCCGTTGGATCCGCGGCTCGTGGTCGAGGGCGACTTCACCTTCGACTGCGGCAGCCGCGCCGTCCGGCGGATGACCGAGGCCGGCATCGACTTCGACGCCGTCTTCGCCCACAACGACCTCTCGGCCGGCGGCGCCCTGCAGGCGATCCGCGCGACGGCCCGCCGGGTCCCGGACGACGTCGCGGTCGTCGGTTTCGACGACGTCCCGTACGCGGCGCACACCGAACCGCCACTGACCACGGTGCATCAACCGATGCGCGAAATGGGAGAGACCGCGGCCCGGATGCTCCTGTCGCACTTCGAGGGGGTGCCGCTGCCCGACACCCCCAGCATCATCCCCACCACCCTGATCGTCCGAGGCTCGACCGGAGGGCCCTTGCCGGCCAACCGCCGAGCCATCGGGCCGCGCCGGCCCGAGCCGGAGCCGTTCCACCAGCAGATCCGCTGATCCCCGGCGGGGCTTTCCCCACGTCCCGCCGACGAGCCCACCGAACCCCACCACGACCGGGAGGAACACATGCGCGTCAGACGCAGCCTCGCTCTCGCCCTGGCGAGCGTGACGGCGTTGGCAAGCCTCGCCGCCTGCAGCGACAGTCCGAACGCCAACAACAACAACAAGAACAAGGGCCAGGCGTCCGGCGTGCTGAACGCCGGCATGCCGAACGGCCCGCAGACCGAGAACCACAACCCGTTCCTCACCACCTCGGCCGCTGCCTCGCTGGGCTACCGCTGGCAGATCTACGAACCGCTGATGATGTGGAACCCTGTCAAGCCGGCCGACCCGATGAAGCCGTGGCTGGCCACCAAGGCCGAGTGGTCGCCGGACTACACCTCGGTCAAGGTCACCATTCGCGACAACGCCACCTGGTCGGACGGTCAGAAGGTCACCGCCGAGGACGTGGCGTTCACCTACAACCTGGTCAAGCAGTACCCGGCGCTGAACGACCAGGGCACGCCGTACACGGACGCGACGGCGAGCGGCAACGAGGTCACCATCACGATGTCCAGCCCGCAGTTCGTCAACCAGCACAAGGTCCTGTTCCGGGTGCCGATCGTCCCCAAACACATCTGGGAGAAGATCAGCGACCCGACGACCGACCCCAACAAGCAGCCCGTCGGCAGCGGCCCGTACACGCTCAAGTCCTTCACCCCGGCCACAACGACCCTCACTGTGCGCGACAGCGGCTACTGGCAGGACCTGCCCAAGGTCAAGGAGCTGCGTTTCACGTCGTACACCGACAACAGCGCGCAGACCACCGCCCTCGCCAACGGCGAGTCGGAGTGGAGCTTCGTCTTCATCCCCAACTACCAGACCGTCTTCGTCGACAAGGACCCGGCCAACCACAAGGTGTGGGCGCCGCCGGTCCTGGGCATCCACGGCCTGTACATCAACACCACCAAGAAGCCGTTCGACGACCCGGTGCTGCGCCGGGCGATGAACATGGTCGTCGACCGCGAGGACATCTTCAACACCGCCGAGGCCGGCTATTTCCACCCGCTGGTGAAGAGTGTGACCGGCCTGCCCAGCCCCGCCGGTGACGCGTTCCTCGCTCCGGAGTTCAAGGGCCAGGAGCAGAAGGTCGACGTCGACGGCGCGAAGGCGCTGCTCACCGGCGCCGGTTACAAGCTCGACGGCAACACCCTCAAGGACAAGACCGGCAAGCCCGTCAAGCTGACCCTGACCGACCCAGCCGGTTGGTCCGACTACCAGACCAGCCTCGAGATCGTCAAGGACAACCTGTCCAAGATCGGCATTTCCGCCACGATCGACAAGGCCAACCAGGACGCCTGGTTCCGGAACGTCGAGCAGGGCAACTTCGACGCCGCCTTCCGGTGGACCGAGGGCGGCGCCACGCCGTACGACATCTACCGGACCATCATGGACGGCGCGCAGTTGAAGCCGATCGGCACCGCCTCCCCCTCGGGCAACTTCGGGCGGTTCGACAGCCAGCAGGCGACCGATGCCTTGAAGGCCTACGCGAACGCGACGGACGAGGCCGCCCGTACCGACGCGATGAACACCCTGCAGAAGATCTTCGTCGAGCAGATGCCGATGATCCCGGTCGGCGCGGACCAGGTCGGAGGCGCGTACAACACGAAGAACTGGATCGGCTGGCCGGACGATTCGAACCCGTACGGCGGGGTGCAGCCCACCCAGCCCAACGCGCTGGACGTGGTCCTGCACCTCAAGCCCGCCGGTAGCTGACCCGCGACACCGCCTCCCCGGTTGGCCGCGCCGACCGGGGAGGCGGTCATAACCCTCGGTGACGAAGACACCCCGACGACAGGAGGTCGGCATGACGTTGAGCGAGAGCACGGCGGCGCCGGTCAACGAGGTGGTGCTGGAGGCCGTCGGCCTGACCAAGCATTTCCCCGTCCGCAAACGACTGCGTGACCTCTTCTCCCGGACACCGGCGGCCGTCCACGCCGTCGACGACGTATCGTTCGCGCTCCGCCGCGGCCGGGTAACCGCGCTGGTCGGAGAATCCGGGTCCGGAAAGTCCACGGTGGCCCGGCTGCTGGCCCAGCTCTACCGTCGCACCGCCGGCGACATCCGGCTGCACGGCGCGTCGAGCAGCGTCCGCGGCGGCCGGGCCTTCCGGTCCTACGTGCGACGCGTCCAACTGATCCTGCAGGACCCGTTCGCGTCGCTCAACCCGGTGCACACGATCCGCTACCACCTCACCCGGTCGCTGCGGATCCACGGCAACGCCGGCCGCACCCCCGCAGACCTGGACAAGGCCCTCGCCGACCTGCTCACCCGGGTCAGCCTCACGCCACCCGAGCGCTACCTGGACGCGTTCCCACACGAGCTCTCCGGCGGCCAGCGGCAGCGCGTCGCGATCGCCCGGGCGCTCGGTGCCGACCCGGAGGTGCTGCTCGCCGACGAGCCGGTCTCCATGCTCGACGTCTCGATCCGCCTCGGCGTGCTCAACCTGCTTCGGGACCTCAAGCAGCGGCTCAACCTCGCCATCCTGTACATCACCCACGACATCGCCTCGGCCCGCTACTTCGCCGACGAGACGATCGTGATGTACGCCGGCCGCATGATCGAGGGCGGCGACAGCGAGACGGTCACGCAGCACCCGGCGCACCCGTACACCCGCCTGCTCATCGGGTCGGCGCCGGACCCCGACAGCATCACCGGCGCCGCGGATGCCACCACCCGGGAACACGGCGACGGGGAGCCGCCCAGCCTCATCCGGCCGCCGGCCGGCTGCCGGTTCCACCCGCGCTGCCCGCACGCCATGCCCCGCTGCGCGGTCGACCTGCCGCCCCGGCTGGAGATCGCGGACCGGCCCGGCCACTGGGCGGCGTGCTGGCTCTACCTGCCCGGGGAGGATCGATGAAGTTCCTGCTGCAGCGCGTCGCCTTCTACCTGTTCACCGCGTGGGCGGCGATCACGCTCAATTTCTTCATCCCGCGGATGATCCCGGGCGACCCGGTCCAGTCCCTGATCTCGCGTAACCAGGGCCGGATCAGCGCGGACGCCATCCAGTCGCTTCGGGTGCTGTTCGGGCTGGACAAGAACCAGAGCCTCGGGGAGCAGTACCTCGACTATTGGAAGCAGCTCTTCCACGGCGACCTCGGGCTGTCGTTCACCTTCTTCCCGACGCCGGTGTCGACGGTCATCGGCGACAGCCTGCCGTGGACGGTCGGCCTGGTCGGCATCACCACGATCATCAGTTTCTTCCTCGGCACTGCGCTCGGCGTCGGCGCCGGCTGGCGGCGCGGGTCGTGGATCGACGCGCTGCTGCCGGCCACGACGTTCCTCTCCTCGATCCCGTACTTCTGGCTGGGCCTCGTCGCGATCGCCCTGTTCGCCGGGCCGGGCAGCTTTTTCCCGTCGTCCGGTGGTTACGAGCCGGGCCTCGTGCCGGCATTCGACCAGTACTTCATCCCGAGCGCGATCCAGCACAGCATCCTGCCGGCCGCCACCATCCTGGTCTCCTCGATGAGCGGGTGGCTGCTCAGCATGCGCAACATGATGGTCACCGTGTCGTCCGAGGACTACATCACGGTCGCCCACGCGAAGGGCCTGTCGGAGCGCCGGGTGGCCCTCAGCTACGCCGCCCGCAACGCGCTGCTGCCCAACGTCTCGGGCTTCGCACTGTCGCTCGGGTTCATCGTCGGCGGCACCCTACTGGTGGAGATCGTCTTCTCCTACCCGGGCCTCGGATTCCAACTCTTCCAGGCGGTAGGCGCCAAGGACTACCCGCTGATGCAGGGGATCTTCCTGATCATCACGATCTCCGTGCTGGTGGCGAACCTCGTCGCCGACGTCGCGTACCTGCTTCTCGACCCGCGGACCCGAAAGAGTGGTTGAGCATGACGATCTCACCGTCGAGTATCGAGCAGGTCATCCCGGGCCAGGGCGCGATGGCCCAGCCCAGGCCGGGCCGGGCGAGGCGGCGCCGGTTCCGGTTCGTGGCCAACGCCAAGGCTGCGACCGGCCTGGTCGTTCTGGCCTGCTACGGCCTCTTCGCGATCATCGGGCCGTGGGTGGCGCCGTACGATCCGGACGCGCGTAGCACCGATGTCATGCAGGCGCCGTCGGCCAGGCACTGGTTCGGCACCACGCATCTCGGTCAGGACATCTTCAGCCAGATCCTCGTCGGCACCCGCAGCGTCGTCGTCGTGGGCCTGATCGCCGGCGTCCTGGCAACGGTCCTGTCCATCGTCATCGGCGTGACGTCCGGCTATCTGGGTGGGGTGGCCGACGAGGCCGGCTCGGCCCTGTCCAATGTGTTCCTGGTGATCCCGGCGCTGCCGCTGATCATCATCGTGACGTCGATCGTCGAGCAGGCCAGCGACACGCTGGTCGCGCTCATCATCGGGTGCACGTCGTGGGCGTGGGGCGCCCGGGTGCTGCGCGCGCAGACGCTGTCGCTGCGCCGCCGTGACTACATCGAGGCGGCGCGGGCCACCGGCGAGCGGACCTGGCGCATCATCCTGTTCGAAATTCTGCCCAACCTGACCGCGATCATCGCGTCCGGCTTCGTCGGTACGGTGATCTTCGCGGTCATGTCGGAGATCACCCTCGCCTTCATCGGCATCTCGTCGGTCTCCTCGTGGAACTGGGGCACGATCCTGTTCTGGGCACAGGGCCAGCAGGCCCTCGCCCAGGGCGCGTGGTGGTGGTTCGTCCCGGCCGGGTTGGCCATCGCGCTGCTCGGCACCGCTCTCGCGCTGATCAACTTCGGCATCGACGAGTTCGTCAGTCCCCGGCTGCGCAGCGGCGGCCGGACCCGGATCCGCACCGCCGACGGACGCACCGTGCGGATGCGGGTCGGCTTCACCCCCGTCCTGACGCGGCCGGCCGAGGTGCCGCGACCGCGTACGCCGAAGGAGGCCCCGTGAGCGCGAGGAGTGCAGCGAAGCGGAGCCCCGCAGTCGCGAACGAAGGAGGGCACCGGTGAGTGAACCCGTCCTGGAGATCCGTGGGCTCCACGTCGACTACGGGCTCGGCGACGAGGCGGTGCACGCCGTCAACGGCGTCGACCTGACCCTGCACCGGGGCGAGGTGCTGGGGCTGGCCGGGGAGAGTGGCAGCGGCAAGTCCACCCTGGCGTACGGGCTGACCCGGCTGCTGCCGCCGCCCGGCGTGATCAGCGGCGGCCAGGTGCTCTACCACCCGCTCGACGGCCCATCGGTCGACGTGCTGACCCTGACCCCGGCGCGGCTGCGCCAGTTCCGCTGGGCGGAGGCGTCCATCGTGTTCCAGGGGGCGATGAACTCGCTCAACCCGGTGCACCGGATCTCCACCCAACTGCTCGACGCGATCAAGGCGCACGAGCCGAAGAGCACGGCGGCGGGCCGGCTGGCCCGGGCCCGGGAGCTGCTGCGCCTGGTCGGCATCTCCGCCGACCGGCTGGACAGCTACCCGCACCAGCTCTCCGGCGGCATGCGGCAACGCGTCATGATCGCCATGGCACTGGCGCTGGAGCCGCAGGTGGTCATCATGGACGAACCGACCACCGCGCTCGACGTGGTGATGCAGCGGCAGATCCTCGGTCAGCTCGCCGAGCTGCGCGAGCGGCTGGACTTCGCGGTGCTGTTCATCACCCACGACCTGTCGCTGCTGGCGGAGTTCTCCGACCGCATCGCCATCATGTACGGCGGCCGGATCGTCGAGCAGGCGCCCGCCGCCGAGCTGTACCGGCGGGCGCTGCACCCGTACACCGATGGGTTGCTGCACTCCTTCCCGGCGCTGCGCGGCCCCCGCCGCGAGCTCACCGGCATCGCCGGTTCGCCGCCCGACCTGCGCGCCATGCCGAGCGGATGCGCGTTCCACCCGCGCTGCCCCAAGGCGTTCGACCCGTGCGACAAGGAGTTGCCGCCACTCGGCCCGCCCGGCGAGGGCCATCCGGGGCGCGCGGTCTCCTGCTGGCTGCATCCCGCCGCGGCGCCGGTCCCCCACTGACCACCACCGCCCGAAAGCACATTCGCGACCGCAAGGAGAACCATGGACACCGATCTCACCCGCACGATGACGCACGGGCAGGCCGACCTGATCGACACCCTGCCGCCGAACTTCCGGTGGGGGGTGGCGACCTCGTCGTACCAGATCGAGGGCGCGGTGGCCGAGGACGGCCGCACGCCGTCCATCTGGGACACCTTCTGCCGAGTGCCGGGGGCGGTGGCCAACGGGGAGAACGGTGACGTGGCCTGCGACCACTACCACCGGATGCCGGAGGACGTGGCGCTCATCGCCGAGCTGGGCCTGGACACCTACCGCTTCTCGGTGGCGTGGCCCCGGGTGCAGCCGGGCGGGCGCGGGCCGGCCAGCCCGGCCGGCCTGGCGTTCTACGACCGGCTCGTGGACGAGCTGCTCGGCCGGGGGATCGACCCGTGGGTGACGCTCTACCACTGGGATCTGCCGCAGGAGCTGGAGGACGCGGGCGGCTGGCCGCAGCGGGACACCGCCCACCGGTTCGCCGACTACGCCGAGCTGGTCTTCGCCGCGCTGGGTGACCGGGTGAAAACCTGGACCACGCTGAACGAGCCGTGGTGCTCGGCGATGCTCGGGTACGCGTACGGCGAGCACGCCCCGGGCCGGCGGGACCTGGGCGACGGGATCGCGGCCGCCCACCACCTGCTGCTCGGCCACGGGCTGGCGGCGCAGCGGCTGCGTGCGGCGGCGGTCGCCCCGATCGAGGTGGGCCTCACGGTGAACCTGTCCACCGCCGACCCGGCCACCGACAGCGCGGCCGACCGGGATGCCGCCCGGGCCTCCGACGGGCTGGGCAACCGGCTCTACCTGGACCCGGTGTTCCACGGCCGCTACCCCGAGGACGTGGTGGCCGACCTGGCCGCCGACGGGGTACGGATCCCGGTCCAGGACGGCGACCTGGCGATTATCTCCACCCCGATCGACGTGCTGGGGGTCAACTTCTACTTCGGGCAGCTCCTGTCCGGGGTCGACGAGCAGGGCCGGGAGCGGGACGACGCGGGCCGGCCGGTGCGGCGGGTGCTCCGGCGGGACCTGCCGCGCACCGCGATGGACTGGGAGATCGTGCCGGATTCCTTCACCGACCTGCTGGTCCGGCTGAGCCGGGACTACCCGGACGTGCCCATGGTGATCACCGAGAACGGAGCGGCCTTCCACGACCGGCCGGACGCCGACGGGTTCGTCGCCGACGACGACCGGGTGGCGTACCTGGCCGAGCATCTGCGGGCGGTGGCCCGGGCCCGGCAGGCCGGCGCGGATGTGCGTGGCTACTTCGCCTGGTCGCTGCTGGACAACTTCGAGTGGGCGTACGGCTACGACAAGCGGTTCGGCATCGTCCGGGTGGACTACGACACCCAGCGGCGCACGCCGAAGCGCAGCGCCCACTGGTACCGCGACACGGCCCGGCGGGTGCGCGGACAGCGCTGACCCGGCTGTACGGGGCGGCCGCGCGGGAGTCATCCCGGGCGGCCGCCCCGTCGCGTCCGGACCCACCTTCGGGCACTTTTTCACTCCTTGACATAAGCAGGTGTGAGGGGTTTTCTCATTCGCGGATGTCGATTTGATCGAAGGGAGCATCCGTGCCCACCCCACCCCCCACCCCGGTCCGTCGCGCCGCCGGTCGCGCCGCCCTGGCGCTCTGCCTGGCGGCGGCCACCCTCGCCGCCCTCCCCACCCCGGCCGCGCAGGCCGCCGGGGAGACCGTCAACGTCTGGCTCACCACCACCTCCGACGCCGGCGGGCGAAACGTCACCCGCGGCCTGCAACAGCAGGCCGCGCTGAGCTTCGCCGCGAGCAGCGCCGCCGCCACCCACACCATCACCGTCGACGAGAACACCCGCTACCAGCAGTTCGAGGGCGCCGGCGCGTCGATCACCGACACCACCGCGTACCTGCTGCGCGGCGGGCCGGTCAGTGCCGCCACCCGGGACGACGTGATGCGCAAGCTGTTCAGCCCCACCGACGGCATCGGCCTGTCGTTCGTGCGCAACCCGATCGGCGCCTCGGACCTGTCCCGCCCCGGCAACGTCTCCCTCGACGACACCTGCTGCAACCTCAACGACTTCGGGGCCAACGGCTACAACACCAATGTGGAGCTGCTCACCGCGCAGGCCAAGCAGCTCAACCCGGCGCTGCGGGTGAAGGTGGTGCCGTGGAGCGCGCCCGGCTGGATGAAGGACAACGGCCGGATGGATCACATGGGCTGGCTGAAGTCGGAGTACTACGCCACCTACGCCCAGTACTTCGTGAAGACCATCCAGGCGTACGCGGCCCGGGGCGTGAAGGTGGACTACGTCTCACTGCAGAACGAGCCGAACTGCTGCCAGGCGGGCAACCCCACCGCGATGGACTACCCGGGGATGAACTGGAACGCCTCCGGGATGGTCGAGCTCACCAAGAACTTCGTCTACCCGGCGTTCCGAACCGCCGGGATCACCACCAAGGTCCTCGTCCACGACTGGAACTACGGCGACTACGGCACCATCGGCTCCGGGCTGCTCGCCGACAGCGGCGTACGCACCGACCCGCTCTTCGGCGGCATCGCCTGGCACGGCTACTGGGGTGACCCCTCGGTCGGCACCCAGGTCCACGGCCAGTACCCGGCCGTGCCGCAGTTCAGCACCGAACACTCCGGCGGCACCTGGATCGGCAACCAGCACAACGAGGACATGGCCGACATCGTGAACTATGCCCGGAACTGGAGCCAGAGCGTGGTCAAGTGGAGCCTCGCGGTCAACCAGAACATGGGCCCGCACAACGGCGGCTGCGGCACCTGCACCGGCCTGATCACCGTCCAGGAGGGCGGCTCGCGGGCCGGCCAGGTCGACTACACCGTCGAGTACTACACGACCGGGCACCTGACCAAGTTCGTCAAGCCGGGCGCGTACCGGATCGACTCGACCGCGAACGGCACGGTGCAGAACGTGGCGTACCGCAACTCGGACGGCTCCAAGGCGCTGATCGCGCACAACGGCGGCACCTCGGCCCAGTCGGTGAAGGTGGTGTGGGGCGGGCAGTCCTTCACGTACACCCTGCCGGCCCGGACCACCGCGACCTTCACCTGGTCCGGCACCCAGTCCGGCGGCGGCGCGCCGACCGGCCTGATCACCGGCATCGGCGGAAAGTGCCTGGACGTCACCGACAACGCCACCGCCGACGGCACGCCGGCGCAGATCTGGACCTGCTTCGGCGGCGCGAACCAGCAGTGGACCCGAGCCACCGACGGGACCATCCGGTCGCTGGGCAAGTGCCTCGACGTCTCCGGCGGCGGCACCGCCGACGGCACGAAGGTGCAGCTGTGGACCTGCAACGGCACGGCCGCCCAGCAGTGGGTGTGGACGTCCGGACGGGACCTGGTGAACCCGCAGGCGAACAAGTGCCTCGATGTCACCGGCAACACCTCCGCCGACGGCACGAAGACGCAGATCTGGACCTGCACCAGCGGGGCCAACCAGAAGTGGACCCTACCGTCCTGAGCCGACGCGGGTCGGCGACGGCAACGTCGCCGGCCCGCGCCTCAGCGGGCCCGCGCCCGGGTCCGGGGCGCCGGCCGCGCCGGGGAAACCCGGGCGACCGGGTCGCGCGGCACACCCCCGTCGCGCAGCAGCCGGGCCATCGGCAGGGTGGCCGCGCCCATCGCGACCGCGTCGGGCCCGAGCCGGCACAGCTCGATCGAGGTCTGGGCGTACGGCTGGCGCAGCGCGTGCCGCGCGGTGGCCGCACGGATCTGGGGCAGGTAGCGCTCGCCCAGGGCCAGCCCCGCCCAGCCGCCGAGCACCACCCGCTCCGGGTTGAACAGGTTGATCAGGTTCGCCACCCCGGCGCCGAGGTAGCCGACCGTGTCGTCGAGCACCGTCGCGGCCGCGCGGCCGGTGGACCGCAGCAGCTCGCCGAAGGCGGTCTCCTCGTCCTCGCCGGCCGCCGGGCGGCCCCGGTTGGCCTGCCGGAACCGGTCGAGGATCCCCTCCGCCCCGACGTACGCCTCGAGGCAGCCGAGGTTGCCGCAGCGGCAGCGCCGACCGCCGTACACGATCGTGGTGTGGCCCCATTCGCCGGCGCTGCTGTGCGCGCCGCGATAGCCCACGCCGTCGGCGACCACACAGGCTCCGACGCCGGAGCCGACCAGGACGATGACGGCGTGCCGGACGCCCCGGCCGGCGCCGAACCACATTTCGGCCTGGCCGAGGGTCTTCGCGCCGTTGTCGATGTGGACGGGGATGCCGGTGCCGGCCCGCAGCATCGCCCCGAGCGGCACGCCGTCCCAGCCGAGGGTCTGCGCGTGCACGACGGCGTCGGCGGTGCGCTCGACCGTGCCGGACACGGCGACGCCGAAGCCGAGCACCGCGGCCGGGTCGACGCCGGCCTGCTCGATCACCGCGTCGAGGCCGTGCAGCAGGTGGGTGGCCACGTCGCGCGGGTCGGACCCGGTGGCGGCGATCGGGTACTCGGCCTTGGCGCGGGCGGTCATCGCCAGGTCGAACAGCTCGACCTGGACCCGGGTCTCGCCGACGTCGGCGCCGACCAGGTAGCCGTAGGCGGGGGCGACGCGCAGCAGCACGCGGGGCCGACCGCCGTCGGACTCCACCGAGCCGGCCTCTTCAACGAGCCCTTCGGCGATCATCTCGCCGACCAGGTTGCTCACGCTGGCCAGGCTCAGTGCGGTGGTCTGGCCGAGTTCGTGACGGCTGAGCGGCCCGTCCAACCAGATCCGGGTGAGCAGCACCGATCGGTTGGCACGGCGCATGTCGCGCACGGTGGTGCGTCTGGCGTCCACGTCCGCCGCCGTCCTCTCCCTGGGCGCCACCGGCGGCGGCGTCCGTTCAGGTCATGAAACAAGCAGCGTCAGCCTACTGCGCATTTACATTTAACAAAGTTAACTGATAGCCTGCGGCACATCGATGAGGAGGTATGTCATGCGACTTCGACGCGGGTTGACCGCCCTGCTCGGCGGCGCCCTACTGCTCACCGCCCTACCGGCCGCCACCGGGCTCGCCACGGCCAGCGGCGCGACAGCGCTGGCGTCCTGCACCGGCGTACCGGCCTGGGCCGAGGGGGTCACCTGGACCGCCGGCAGCAAGGCCACCTACGCCAGCCGGCTCTACCAGGCACTGCAGACACACACCCCGCCGGTCGGCGCCGGTTGGACCCCGCCCGCCACCCCGGCCCTCTGGAGCGACCTCGGCGCCTGCGACGGCGGCACCCCGTCGCCCACGCCGACCAAGTCCGCCTCCCCCACGCCGACGCCCACCCCGTCACCGACCCGCACGCCGACGCCGACGCCCACCCCGACCTCGTCGAGCCCGCCGCCGGGCGGGGACACCTGCGCGCTGAAGTCGCGACCGGCCGGCAAGGTGCTCCAGGGCTACTGGGAGAACTGGGACGGCGCCACCAACGGCGTGCACCCCGGCCTCGGCTGGATCCCGATCACCGACTCACGCATCCGGTCGCACGGCTACAACGTGGTCACCGCCGCCTTCCCGGTGATCCGCTCCGACGGCACCGCGCTCTGGGAGAACGGCATGGACGCCGGGGTCAAGGTGCCCACCCCGGCCGAGGTGTGCCAGGCCAAGGCCGCCGGCCTGACCGTCCTGCTGTCGATCGGCGGCGCGACCGCCGGCATCGACCTCGGCTCGACCGCGGTCGCCGACCGCTTCATCGCCACCGTGGTGCCGATCCTCAAGCGCTACAACTTCGACGGCATCGACATCGACATCGAGACCGGCCTCACCGGCAGCGGCAACATCAACCAGCTCTCCACCTCGCAGGCCAACCTGGTCCGCATCATCGACGGGGTGCTCGCCCAGATGCCCGCCGGCTTCGGGCTCACCATGGCCCCGGAGACCGCGTACGTCACCGGCGGCAGCGTCACCTACGGGTCCATCTGGGGCGCGTACCTGCCGATCGTCAAGCGGTACGTCGACAACGGCCGGCTCTGGTGGCTCAACATGCAGTACTACAACGGCAGCATGTACGGCTGTTCCGGCGACTCGTACTCCGCCGGCACCGTGCAGGGCTTCGTCGCGCAGACCAACTGCCTGAACACCGGCCTGGTCGTGCAGGGCGTCACCATCCGCGTCCCGTACGACAAGCAGGTCCCGGGCCTGCCCGCGCAGTCCGGCGCCGGTGGTGGATACATGCAGCCGTCCCTGGTGACGCAGGCGTGGAACACCTACCAGGGCGGTCTCAAGGGCCTGATGACCTGGTCCATCAACTGGGACGGGTCGAAGGGCTGGACCTTCGGCGACAACGTCAAGGCCCTGCAGGGCCGCTGACCCCGACCGGGCCGCTGCGTGTCCGCCCCCCGGCCAGCCGGACCGCCGGGGGGCGGTCCGGCGTCGCCGCGGTCAGCTCAGCCCTGCTTCTGCTGGCACGGCACGCAGAAGCGGGCGTGCGGCAGCACCTCGAGCCGCTCGGTCGGGATCGGCACGGCACACCGCTCGCAGATGCCGTAGCCGCCCTCGGCCATCCGGCGCAGCGCGTCGCTGATCTGCGCCAGGCTCTGCCGGGTCGCGGCGATCATCGCGGCCTGGGTGTGCGCCTCGCCGGGGTCGCCGGTGTCCGCGGTCAGTTCGGTCAGTCGCGCGGTCTGCGCCTCGAACTCGGTGGTGAGTGTGGCCCGCAGTCGCGTGATCCGCTGGTCAGTGGCGTCTCGGAGGTCGGTGCTCATGTCGGGATCCCTTCCGGAAAAAGAAAAAGGCCGAAGCCGAATGGCTTCGCCCTGGTGGCCGTTCTCGCGGGTGAGGGGATTCCCGGAGGGCCACGGCCGGTGGGGATCGGGCTCGGCAGGCCGTGGATGGGCGCGACCGCGTGCCGCGAACAGGGCACGACAGCAGGCGTCACCGTGGTGACGCTGATCGGCTGCCGGACCGGATACATTTGTTCACCATAGGCGGACCGGGCCAGGACGCCAACCGCATTGCCACTTCCCGTTGGAACTTTCGGCCGACGCGGTGCCCTCTGTCCGGTGTGCCGGGATCACCGCTCGCGCGGCCCACCGGACGGCGGCCGCGTCACGACCGCTCCAGCTCGCCGAACCAGCGCCGGCCCGCCTCGAACACGTCCCGCACGGCCAGCTCGGCGGCACGGGCGGTGTCGTGCACCGCCACCGTGTCCAGCCGCCCCCAGCGGAAGGCACCGCTGCGGCGTACGGCACCCGCCGGGGAACGAAAGGTCAGCCGGGCGTCTCCGCGCCAGAGTCCCGGCCCGGGGGGCTCCAGCTCGACGAGGAGGGTTCCGCCGGCGCGGATCAACTCCCGGCACCGCCGGAGCAGGACGTACGGGTCACCGCCGATGCCGATGTTGCCGTCGACGAGCAGGACGTGCGCCCACCGGCCCTCGCCGGGCAGGGCAGCGAAGACGTCCCGGTGGAGGGCGACCACCCCACGCGCCCGGGTGAGCCGCACCGCGTACGGGGAGATGTCGACGCCGACCGCGGTGTGCCCGGCCCGGGCCAACGCGAGCGCGAGCCGGCCCGGGCCGCAACCGACGTCCAGGGTCGGGCCGGCGCACCGGGCCACGACGGCGGCGGTCGCCGGCTCGGGAGGGCCGTGCCAGCGCCGCACCGGCAGCCGGCTGCGCGGGCCGTCGCCCGGCACGAGCCAGTGCGCGCCCGGCCGCCCGTGCAGGGCCGCGGCGAAGACGTCCTCGGTCTCGGCCGGGTCCGCCCGGTCCGGCCAGCCGCCCGTCCCGACGGCGTCGACGGTCACCGTCGGTCGTCCGGGACCGCGGTGGGACGCAGCCGCGCGACCTGGCGGGCGAAGCGGCTCGCCGGCGCCTCGGCGGCCACCGCGAGCGCGTCGGGCCACTCGTCGACGTCGCGCAGCACCGGCAGGGGCAGGGTGCGCAGCCGCCGCCGCGCGAGCGCCGCCCAGGTGCGCCGGCCGGTCGACGCGGTGGACGTCGGCACCGCCCGCAACGCGGCGGCCTGCCGGGGGTCGCGCAGCCCCAGCGCCCACCACCCGCCGTCGACCGCCGGACCGAGCACGGCGTCGGCCAGGTCGAGGCGCCGCACCGCCGCGAGCAGGCGTCCCGGCGTCAGTTGCGGCGTGTCCATGCCGATCTGCAGCACCGGCCGTCCCGGCCAGGCCGCCGCCACGTCGGCGTGGGCGTTGGCGAGCCGCTCGGCCAGGTCGCCACCCCGCTGGGCCAGCACCGACCAGTCGGCGAGGGCGGCCGCCAGGTCGGCGCCGGCCTCGGCGTCGGCGACGCGTCCCCGTACGGCCAGCACGGGCGTCACCCCGGGCACGGCACGGACGGCGTCGAGGGTGTCCCGCAGCGCCGCCGCGGCGATCCGGGCCGCCTCACCGGGGGTGGCCGGTGGGCAGAGCCGGGTCTTCACGGCCCCCGGCACGGGTGCCTTGGCCATCACCAGCAGCACGGTCATCGAGGTCGGCCCACGGTGCGCAGGACGCCGGCGAAGTCGCGGGTGGCGCGCAGCGTGCCGCGTACCGAGCCGGAGACTTTGGACCGGGTGCCGGCGGCGCGCGGTGCGTAGCTGACGTCCAGCTCCCGGATCCGCCAGCCGGCGGCCCCGGCGCGGATCAGCAGTTCGAGTGGGTAGCCGAAGGCCCGGTCGGTGACGCCGAGGGCGAGCAGGGCGTCGCGGCGGGCCACCCGGATGGGGCTGAGGTCGCGCAGCGGCACGCCCCGCTGGCGCAGCAGCGCCGCGACGAGGGCGGTGCCGGCGCGGGCGTGCCAGGGCCAGACGCCGGCACGGACGGGTCGCCGCCGGCCCACCGCCAGATCGGCGACGCCACGGGCGACCGGGTCGACCAGGGCGGGCAGCTCCGCCGGGTCGAAGGAGCCGTCGGCGTCGAGCACGCAGACGAGGTCCGCGTCGGCGGCCAGCAGCCCGGTGTGCATGGCCGCGCCGTAACCCCGGCGGGGCTCGTGCACGACCCGGGCCCCGTGCCGCGCGGCGATCTCCGCCGAGCCGTCCCGGGAGCCGTTGTCCACCACGATCGCCCGGTACCCGCAGGGCAGGGCGGTGAGGACGCCGGGCAGGGCGGCGGCCTCGTCGAGGCACGGCAGGACCACGTCGATCGGTGTCGGCACACCGCCGACGCTAGGGGCGTTCCGACCCCGGTACGGGCTTCGAACCGTACCGAGCCGCTTTCGGGTGATCCCCTCATCCGGGGCGGTGACGTCGCCGCGAATGCGGCCGCGACCGGGCGGCAC
Organism: Micromonospora sp. NPDC048999; assembly: GCF_040649295.1. Classification (NCBI taxonomy): domain Bacteria; kingdom Bacillati; phylum Actinomycetota; class Actinomycetes; order Micromonosporales; family Micromonosporaceae; genus Micromonospora; species Micromonospora sp. NPDC048999. Next base: position 65,068 of record NZ_JBEZFI010000030.1, read on the forward strand.
GGGCGTACCGTCCGGCCGGTATGAGAGCGACCACCACGCTGCCGGCGGTGCCCGCCCGGACGCCGGCCCGCCCGCCCCGGACCGACCTGGTCGTGCTGGGCGTCGAGGTCGCGCTGGTGGCGCTCGCCGGGCTGGTCGGCGCGGTGCTGAACCGGCGCGGCGTGGGTCTGCACGCCGACGCCGCCCCGCTGTACGCGACCTGGCGGCCGCACGTCGGCTGGGGCACCCCGGCGGCGGTGCTGGTCGCGGCGGCCGCGATCGGTGCCGGGGTGCGCTGGGCCGGCGGGGCACGGTGGGCGCCGCTGCTCGGCGTGGCCTGGCTGGCGTCGGCGGCGTGGACGCTGTCGCTGGCCCTGGTCGACGGCTGGTCGGCGGGATTCACCGAACGGCTCACCGCGCAGGCGGAGTACCTGCACGAGGTGCCCGGAATCCGGGACGTCCCCGCCACACTGGCCGGGTTCACCGAGCGCATCCTCGACTTCCAGCCCGACTCGTGGTCGACCCACACCGCCGGTCACCCGCCCGGCGCGCTGCTGCTGTTCGTCGGGCTGGACCGGATCGGGCTCGGCGGGGGCACCGTGGCCGCGCTGGCCTGCGTGCTGGTGGGCACGAGCGTCACGGCCTCGGTGCCCGTGGCGCTGCGGGCGCTCGGTGCCGAGCCCGCGGCCCGGGCGGTCCTGCCGTTCCTGGTGCTGTTGCCCGGCGCGGTGTGGGTGGGGGCGTCGGCGGACGGCCTGTTCGCCGGTGTGGTCGCGGCCGGACTGGCGCTGCTGGCGGTACGCGGTCGACTGGCCCCGGCCGCCGGTGGCCTGATGCTGGGCTTCGCGCTGTACCTGTCGTACGGCTTCGTGCTGGTGGGCCTGCTGGCGCTGGTGGTGCTGGCGCTGCGCCCGGCGGACCGGATCGCCGCGCTGCTGTCCGCCGTCGCCGGGGCCGCTACGGTCGTGGTCGCCGTCACGGCGGCGGGGTTCTGGTGGTGGGACGGCTACCAGCGAGTGGTGGAACGGTACAACCAGGGCTGGGCGGCCGACCGCCCGTACGGCTACTGGGTGTGGGCGAACCTGGCGGCGCTGGTGCTGTCCGCCGGCCCGGCGCTCGGGCCGGCGCTACGCCGGGCGGTGCTGGCCGGGGTGGCGGCGATCCGCCCCGCGCTGCGCGGCCCTGGCGCCCGGCTCGTCGGGCCGGTGGTTGCCGCCGGGCCGACCGTGCTGCTGCCGGTCGCTGCGGCGGTGGTGGTGCTCGCGGCTGACCTGTCCGGGTTGAGCAAGGCCGAGGTGGAGCGGATCTGGCTGCCGTTCGCGGTGTGGCTGCTGGTCGCCGTCGCGCACCTGCCGCCGGCGACCCGCCGCTGGTGGCTGGTCGGGCAGGCGGCGACCGCGCTCGCGGTCAACCATCTGCTCTGGACGGTCTCCTGAGCGCTGCTGATTCCCGGGCCCGGTTGGCGGCCCTCGTCCCGGCCGTCGCCGGCGACTCAGGTCTTCCGGCCGGGCCGGTGCCCGGGCGGCGTGGTGTCCGTAAGCGACCGGCGGTCAGACGGGCAGCGCCGCCGGTTCGCGCAGCGGGTCGGTGGCGAGGGCGGCGATGCCCTCGGCGAACCTGACCCGGGCGGTGTAGCCGAGCAGTTCGGTCGCCCGACGCGGGTCGGCGACGACATGCCGCACGTCGGCGGCCCGGGCACCGCCGACGACCAGCGGCGCCGGGCCGGCCATCGCGGCGGCCAGGGCGGCGGCCAGGTCACCGACGGAGCGCGGCTCGCCGGAGCAGACGTTGACCGGCGTCAGGGGCTCCGGCGGCGGCGTGGTCAGGGCCAGTAGGTTGGCCCGCGCCACGTCGGTGACGTGGACGAAGTCGCGCCGCTGCCGGCCGTCCTCCAGCACCTGCGGCGGCAGACCCGAGGTCAGCGCGGACCGGAAGATCGAGGCCACTCCGGCGTACGGGGTGTCGCGGGGCATCCGGGGCCCGTACACGTTGTGGTAGCGCAACGCCCACACCCCGGCACCGGTCTGGCGCGCCCAGGCGGCGGCCAGGTGTTCCTGGGCGAGCTTGCTGGCGGCGTACGTGCTGCGCGGCTCCAGTGGGGCGTCCTCGGGTACCAGCACCGGGGTGAGGGCGCCCGAGCAGCGCGGGCAGGTCGGGTCGTAGCGGCCGACGGCCAGGTCGGCGAGGCGGCGTGGGGCGGGTCGCACCGGGCCGTGCCGGTCGCACTCGTAGCGCCCCTCGCCGTAGACGACCATCGAGCTGGCCAGCACCAGCCGGCGCACCCCGGCGCGGTGCATGGCGGCCAGCAGCACCGCCGTGCCGTAGTCGTTGTGGCTGGCGTAGCCGGGCGCGTCCGACGGGTCGAGCCCGTGCCCGACCATCGCCGCCTGGTGGCACACCGCGTCGATGCCGGGCAGCAGCCGGTCGAGCAGGTCGGGGTCGCGGACGTCGCCGATCACCGGGGCGTGCCGCCGGGCCCACTGCGGCAGTTCCCCGCCGTGTGCCTGGGGCAGCAGCGCGTCCAGCGCCACCACCTCGTGCCCGTCGTCGGCGAGCAGGTCGGCGACCTGGGATCCGATGAAGCCGGCCGCGCCGGTGACCAGTACCCGCATGTCGGGCAGCGTAGGGCGGCGCGGGCCGGGTCGAGGCCGCCGTTAAGGACCTCGCAACATGACTGTCACCGCGCCCACCGCCAACACCCGCAATCCGAACAAATTAGATCTGTGCGGTGCCTAACCTGCTGGAGTGGAACCCCGTGAACGCCGTCAGCACCTCCCCCGGCGCTGGTGGGCGTTCCTGGCCGAACATCCCCCACCCGGCGCGGCGACCGTGCACCGGCGATGGCGCAGCCCGCTGCGCGGCCCGTGGCTCACCTCCGTGTACGGGGTGGTCCTGCTCGTCGGCCTGCCGTTGGTGTTCCTCACCGGACTGCTGGACTACCTCGCCTACTCCCCGCAGTTCGGCCAGGCGTTCCCGGGCGACGTCGGGTGGCTGCGGCTGCCGCCGTTCGACTGGCCGACCCGCCCGTCCTGGCTGTTCCGCCTCACCCAGGGCCTGCACGTGGGGCTCGGCATCACGCTGGTCCCGGTCGTGCTGGCCAAGCTCTGGTCGGTGCTGCCGAAGCTGTTCGCCTGGCCGCCGGCACGCTCGGTGGCGCAGGTGCTGGAACGGCTGTCCCTGCTGCTGCTGGTCGGCGGGATCCTGTTCGAGATCGCCACCGGCCTGCTCGACATCCAGTACGCGTACCTGTTCGGGTTCGACTTCTACACCGCCCACTACTTCGGCGCGTGGGTGTTCGTCGCCGCGCTGGTCACGCACGTGACGCTCCGGCTGCGACGGATGCTCACCGCGCTGCGGTCCCGGTCGCTGCGCGGGGAGCTGACCACCTCCCGTACGGCCACCCGGCCCGAGCCGCCGGACCCGGACGGGTTGGTGGCCGCCCGGCCGGGGCCGGCCACGATGAGCCGGCGCGGCGCGCTCGGCCTGGTCGGCGGCCTGTCACTGCTGCTCGCCGCCCTCACCGTGGGGCAGCACTTCAACGGGCCGTGGCGGCGTACCGCGCTGCTGCTACCCCGCGGTCGGCAACCCGGCACCGGCCCCACCGGCTTCCCGGTCAACCGGACCGCGACCGCCGCCGGCGTCAGCGCCGCCGACACCGGGCCGGGCTGGCGGCTCACCCTGCGCGCGGGCGGACGCACCACCGCCGTGGACCGCGCCGCCCTGCTGGCCATGGCCCAGCACACCGTCACGCTGCCGATCGCCTGCGTGGAGGGGTGGTCGACCGTGCAGAACTGGACCGGGGTACGGCTGCGCGACCTCGCCGCGCTGGCCGGGGCCGACGGCGTCACCGCCGCACAGGTCCGCTCGCTGGAAAAGACGGGACTGTTCCGGCAGGCGACCCTGCAGGCCAACCAGGTCCTCGACGCGGATGCCCTGCTCGCGCTGCGGGTCAACGGCGTCGACCTCACCCTCGACCACGGCTATCCGGCGCGGGTCATCGTGCCGGCCCTGCCCGGGGTGCACTGCACGAAATGGGTGGCGGAGATCGATTTCCGGGGGCGCGCCGGTGGGTGACGTTGGGGCGCGGTTCCGGGCGGCGTACGGGGCGCCGCCCGGGCACCTGCTGCTGCTCGCCGGCAGCTTCGCCGTCACCGGGTGGGTGGCGCTGCGGCTCGCCGGGGAACCGGCCGTCGGCCGGATGCTGCTCTGGTTCGTCGGCGCGGTGATCGCCCACGACTTCGTGCTGTTCCCGATCTACGGGCTGGCCGACCGCGCGGCGCGGCGCGTGCTGGGTTCCCGCGCGGTGCCGGCCTCGGGTCCCGCGCCGCTGAACCATGTCCGCGTGCCGGCGCTGGCCTCGGGGCTGCTGTTCCTGGTCTACCTGCCCGGCATCCTCCGGTTGGGGCGGCCGACCTATCTGGCCGCGTCCGGGCAGGACCAGCGGCCGTTCCTCACCCGCTGGCTGCTCGCCACGGCCGCCCTGTTCCTGGCCAGCGCCCTCGGCTACGTGCTGCGCCGGTGGTGGGCCCAGCGCCGGTGAACCGGCCGGTGCCGAATGGGACTGAGCGGCGCGTTCCTCGACGATTCGCGGCAAACATTGACGAGTGATCTGATCAACGTGAGAAAGCGACGCGCAAATTGTCGCGCCCCACGACATCTCGTTGATGGGCGATATGCGGGACCGAACCGGCAGCTATTCGGTGTGGACTCTCGGGCCGACGATCGGATCGACGCCGTACGGGTCATTCGGCCTGCTCAGTCCGGCCCCGGCTGCCGGCGTCCATGGCACCTGCACAAGCAGCCGCGTCAGGGGGTGTTCGGCCTCGGGCGCTTACTTCAGAGGTAGACGGATACGTGTCGGCGAACCCTTGATCCGCTCTGGACGGAGCGGATAGCATCCGGCCCAGTCGATCTTGGAAGGGGTCGGAGTGTCGAACAAGAAGCGTGTTAGGACAAGGCTCGTCGCAGCCCTGGCGCCGGTAGTGGTGCTCGGCGTCGCCGCGCAGCCGGCGATGGGGCAGGTGCCCGTGCCGCCGCCGATCAAGACCTACGAGGGAGATCCCGGCCGACTCGGCGACCCGGCGAGCTGGCGTACCCCTGAGTTCAACCGGGACGCCGGCCTGGTGTCGATGGGAGCCGAGTTCGCCTACGCCGCCGGCTTCTCCGGCACCGGGATGAACATCGGCGTCGTCGACTCGGGCGTCTTCGCCGGGCACGTCCGGGAGCACGGCAGCCAGGACACGAACTACGCCGTCGGGGACCGCTACTTCTCCGTGGAGGCCCAGGGCGGCAACACGGGTCCGACGTCGGGCTTCTACAACCAGGCGTACAACGACAGCCACGGCACCCACGTCACCGGGACCATCGCGGCGAGCCGCGATGGCGTCGGCGAGACGCAACCGAGCGGCCCCACCGCCAACATGCACGGGGTCGCGTTCAACGCCAACGTGTACATGGGCAACACCGGCAAGACGGACGGCGTGCTCTACGGTCTCCTGCCGGCGAACGCGACCGCCGCGCAGAAGCCGGACGACGCCTACATCGGCAATGTCTACCGGGCCGTGAATGCCGCCAAAACGGCGAACGGTGAGCCCATCAAGATCATCACCAGCAGTTGGGGTAGCCAACCCAACACGGAACACTACGGCACGTATGACACGCCGCCCGGCAGCCCGGCGGGCTACGGGTTGAACACGGCCTGGCGCCTCTGGTCCACTCCGGATGGCGTCGTCGACGCGAACGGCAGCACCGCCCGGTGGCTGAACGGCGCCATCGAGGCCGCGCGTTCCGGCACGATCATCCAGTTCACCGCCGGTAACAGCGGCTACGTGAACCCGTCGCCGCGAGGTGCCGCGCCGTACTTCATGCCCGAGCTGGAGAGCAGCTGGTTCACGACGTCGGGGATCAACCCCACCCAGGGCCGCACGTTCAACGCTGACGGCTCCGTCCTGGTCCCCGGCCAGCAGACGTTCAACCAGTGCGGCGTCGCGAAGTGGTCCTGCGTGACGGCGCCGGCCAACAACATCAACAGCACGACCGTGTCGGTCGTCAACGGCGTGCCCGAGCCCCGTTACGGAAGCTCGTCGGGAACGTCGATGGCCGGGCCGCACTCGGCGGCCGCCCTCTCGTTGATCATGCAGCGCTTCCCGTACCTGACCAACGAGCAGGCACTGCAGACGATGTTCACCACCGGCCGGCAGAACAACACGGTCAACGACGCGGCGGGCAACGCGGTGCTGAACCCCACCCGCGGCCAGATCGTGCAGGTTCCCGACAGCCGCAACGGCTGGGGCACGGTCAGTCTGCGGGAGGCCGTGCAGGGCCCGGGCCAGTTCCTGGGGCCGTTCGTGGTTGACACCCAGGGGCGCGACGACGTGTGGTCGAACGACATCTCTGACGTCGCGATCCGGGCACGCCAGCAGGAGGACGCCGCCGAGGCGGCAGCCTGGGAGGCGACCAAGGTCGCCAAGGGCTGGACGCAGGGCCTGCCGGCCAACGCGAGCGACGCCGACAAGTCGGACTACGCCATCGGGATCCGCCGCGAGCAGGCCCGCCAGGCCCGCGCCTACGAGGGCAACCTCACGAAGCGTGGCGCCGGAAGCCTGTTCCTCACCGGCAAAGAGACCTGGCACGGGACGAGCACGGTCCTCGACGGCAAGCTCTCCGTCGTCGGCTCGCACGCGAGCTCGATCGACGTGCGCGGCGGAACGCTCGGCGGCAGCGGCCGCGTGGGTGCCAACGTCAACGTCACCGGCGGCGTGCTGCGTCCCGGTCTCGCCTCCGACGAGGCCGCGCAGATCACCGGTGCCGCCGCGGGCAACGCCCTGAACGTCGACGGCAACGTGACCGTCGGCAAGTCCGGTCGCGTCGCGGTGACCCTCTCCGGCGACCACGACTACACGAGCATCAAGGCCGCGGGGCAGCTGGTGCTAGACGGCGAGCTGGACCTGGACGTGCGTGGCACGCTCACCCCGGGCACCGTCTTCACGATCATGAGCGGTAGCTCGATCAAGGGTGAATTCCACGCGCTGCCCCAGAACCGGGTCCTGAACACGGGCCGTCACATGTTCCGGGTGTCGTACAAGAACAACAGCCTGACGCTGACCGTCGAGCGCGTGCTGCCGAACAACGGGAAGTAAGGGACCAGAAGGAGAGGTGGGCCGCGACGCCGAGGTCGGCGTCTACGCCGTCAGGTCGGTCGGCCGCGGCTGTCGTGGCCGGAGCGGGCGGTGTTGTCCGCGCTGGTCCGGGCGCTGCCGCGGGAGCTCTGGAGG